>JBDIAP010000059.1:0-20113 GCA_039812485.1 Kineosphaera sp. | reverse complement strand
TCGGTCACGAGGATGGCGACGAGGTGCCCCTGCTGCGCGCGGCGACTCAGCCGTGCCGGTGCTCCCGGTAGTAGCGGATGAGGCTCTGCGTCGAGGGGTCCTGCTCCGCCAGCGCGGCCTCGTCGCCGCCGACGGCGGGGGTCACCTGCTTGGCGAGCTGCTTGCCGAGCTCGACGCCCCACTGGTCGAAGGAGTCGATGCCCCAGACGATGCCCTGGGTGAACGTGATGTGCTCGTAGAGCGCGATGAGCTGGCCGAGGACGCTCGGTGTCAGCGCGGGCGCCATGATCGAGGTCGTCGGGCGGTTGCCGGTGAAGACCCGCGCGGGCACGATCTCCTCGGCGGTGCCCTCGGCCCGCACCTCGTCGGCGGTCTTGCCGAAGGCCAGCGCCGCGGTCTGGGCGAAGAAGTTGGCCAGGAAGAGCTCGTGCACGTCGGCGCCGCCACCGTCGTGATCGCGCAGCGGGTGCGCCGGGTTGGCCACCGCGATGAAGTCGCACGGCACGAGCTGCGTGCCCTGGTGGATGAGCTGGTAGAAGGCGTGCTGCCCGTTCGTGCCCGGCTCGCCCCAGAAGACCTCGCCCGTCGAGCACGTCACCTGCGTGCCGTCCCAGCGCACGCCCTTGCCGTTGGACTCCATCGTCAGCTGCTGCAGGTAGGCCGGGAAGCGGTGCAGGTATTGCGAATAGGGGAGCACCGCGTGGGTGCGGGCGTCGAGGAAGTTGACGTTCCACACGTTGAGCAGACCCATGAGCGCCGGCACGTTGGTCGCCAACTCTTGTGTGCGGAAGTGCTCGTCGATGGTGTGGAAGCCGCCGAGGAACTCGGTGAAGTTGTCCGGCCCGAGCACGACCGCCAGGCTGGTGCCGATCGCCGAGTCGACCGAGTAGCGCCCACCGACCCAGTCCCAGAAGCCGAACGCGTTGGCCGGGTCGATCCCGAACTCCGCGACCTTGTCGAGCGCCGTCGACACGGCGACGAAATGCTTGGCGACGGCCTGCGCGGCCTGCTCCTTCGAACCGTCGATCGCGTCGGCCTCGCGCAGCGCGTCGAGCAGCCAGGCCTTCGCCAGGCGGGCGTTCGTCAGGGTCTCCAGGGTCGTGAACGTCTTGCTCGCCACGATGAAGAGGGTCGTCTCCGGGTCGAGGCCGCGGGTCTTCTCGGCGATGTCGGTGGGGTCGATGTTGGAGACGAAGCGGGCGCTCAGACCTGGCTGCACGTAGGGCTGCAGCGCCTCGTAGACCATGACCGGCCCGAGGTCGGAGCCGCCGATGCCGATGTTGACGACGGTCTCGATCTGCTTGCCGGTCACGCCCTTCCACTGCCCGGAGCGCACCGAGTCGGCGAAGTCGAAGACCTTCTCCAGCGTGCCGTGCACGTCGGCGACGACGTCCTGCCCGTCGACCTGCAGCGTCGCGTCGGCCGGCAGCCGCAGCGCGGTGTGCAGCACCGAGCGGCCCTCGGTGACGTTGATGCGCTCGCCGGCGAACATCGCGTCGCGGCGCTCCTCCAGGCCCACCTGGCGACCGAGTTGCACGAGAGCCGAGACGATGTCGTCGGTGATGAGGTTCTTCGACAGGTCGACGAAGAGGTCTCCCGCGGTGAACGAGAGCCGGCGCGCCCGCTCGGGGTCGTCGACGAACCAGCCGCGCAGGTCGGGCTCGAGCGCCGTCTTGGCCTCGGTGAGCCGGCCCCAGGCCGTCGTCGTCGTCGGGTCCACGGGAGCGGAGGTCGTCATCGCATAGCCCAATCTGGTCGGATCTGGTGGCAGCTCGGTGCGCGGCGAGACGCCGCAGAGGGGCCGCGCCGGGGACGAGCCCCAGCCTAGTCAGAGCGCCCCCGCGCCGACGGCGGAGCCGCCGATCGCATCGTGCTCGTCGGGTCGGGTCCGGCCCACGGTCGTCCACACCCGGCGTGTGGGTCCCCACCGGCGACCCCGCGGAGTGCCACCATGACGCAAGGCACCGGAGATGGACGCGCGTTCAGGAGGTGGGGCATGGCGATGGCGCACGATGTCTTCGCAGGTAGGCGTGCCGCCGAGCGCTGCGTCGCGGTCCCGCTGGGGTCCGGTGCCGCCGTGACGTCGGCCCCCACCCCCCTCGCGGCGCCGGAGCCACGAGGCGCCCGGCGTTTCGCGTGGGCGGCGATGCCGCTCGGACCGGCGACCTCGCCCGACCGGCTCCGCGAGCTGTCCCAGGCCGCCTGCCTGGCGCTGCGCGAGCGCGTCGCCGCCCATCCCGCGACTCCGCCCGACGTCCTGGCCCGGCTCGCCCTCGAGCCCTCGGCCGGCGTGCGCCTGCGAGTCGCCCGTCACCCCAACACCCCGGCATCCATCCGGCTCGGGCTGAGCGCCGACGAGCATCCGAGCGTGCGCCGCGCCGCCCGGCCCCCGCACCGCGCCGGGGCGAGGCTCGCGGCCTGAGTCGCCTCGGCCGCAGTCGCCGCCCCAGGCTGCTCGCGCCCCACGGCGCACGTCGCGGTGGAGGCCCCGACCACCCCCTCGTGTGCGGCGACTCGCGTCCTGGGCGCCGGGGCGAATGCGGGGCCCCGCGGGCCAGGGCGTTAGGGTGAGGGCCGAACAGCATCCTTTAAGACCGTCCGGTGAGGCGGAGAAGGAGGTTCGGCGCCACATGCCGCCGCCATCAGCTGCACAGCCGCCACCGCAGGACTGGCGGGTGGTCCTGCGCACCGAGGACATCGCCCGAGGTCTGCGTCGCATGGCGCACGAAGTGCTCGAACGCAACAAGGGCGCGGACGACCTCGTCGTCCTGGGGATCCCGACCCGCGGAGTGATCCTGGCCCGGCGCCTCGCCGCCCTCATGGAGCAGGTCGAGGGCCGCGCGATCCCGGTGGGATCGCTGGACATCACCCTCTACCGGGACGATCTGCGGCGGCAGCCGACTCGCGCCCCGGGGGCCCTGAGCATCCCGGCCGACGGCATCGACGACAAGGTCGTCGTGCTCGTCGACGACGTGCTGTATTCGGGGCGCACGATCCGCGCCGCGCTCGACGCGCTCACCGATCTCGGCCGGCCTCGCATCGTGCGCCTCGCGGTGCTCGTGGACCGCGGCCACCGGGAGCTGCCGATCCGCGCCGACGTCGTCGGCAAGAACCTGCCGACGAGCAGCAGCGAGCGGGTGGCGGTCCGGCTCGAGGAGTGCGACGGGATCGCCGACGAGGTCCGGATCGCCCGAGCGGCCGCGCCGTACGGCGCAAAGGAGGACTCGTGACACGCCACCTGCTGTCGATGGCCGATCTCGACGCCGACGAGATCATCGCGCTCCTCGACACCGCGGCGTCCATGCACGAGGTGCAGCACCGTGAGGTCAAGAAGCTGCCCACGCTGCGCGGCCGCACGGTGATCAACCTCTTCTTCGAGGATTCGACGCGCACGCGCAGCAGCTTCGAGATCGCGGGCAAGTGGATGTCGGCCGACACGATCAACATCTCCGGCAAGGGCTCCTCGACCTCCAAGGGCGAGTCGCTGCGCGACACCGTGCTGACGATCTGCGCGATGGGGGTCGACGCCCTCGTCATGCGGCACTCCGCGAGCGGTGCGGCCCATCAGGTCGCCGGCTGGGTCGACGCGAGCGTCATCAACGCCGGCGACGGCACCCACGAGCACCCGAGCCAGGCGCTGCTCGACGCCTACACGATGCGCGCCCACCACGGCCGCCTCGAAGGGCTGCGGGTGGCGATCGTCGGCGACCTCCTGCACAGCCGGGTCGTGCGCTCGAACCTGCTGTGCCTGCGCACGCTCGGCGCCGAGGTGACGATCGTCGCGCCGCCGACCCTCATGCCCTCGGGCATCCGCGACTGGGCGGCGGCCGACGGCTTCGCCCTCTCCTACGACCTCGACGCCGTGCTGGACCGGCCGCTCGACGTGCTCATGATGCTGCGGGTGCAGCGGGAGCGGATGAGCGGCGGGTTCTTCCCCACCGAGCGCGAATACACGGCCGGTTTCGGCCTGACCCGGGAGCGGCTCGCGACGCTCATGGGTCGCAACGACCAGGCCGTCATCGCCCACCCCGGGCCGATGAACCGCGGTCTCGAGATCGCCCCGGAGGCCGCCGACGCCGCCTCGTCGGTGATCCTCGAGCAGGTCTCGGCGGGCGTGGCCGTGCGGATGGCGATCTTGTATCACCTGCTTGCCTCAGAGGGGAGCGCGGCGTGAGCCTGCTCATCAAGGGCGCGGACCTGCTCGGGCAGGGGCGCGCGGACCTGCTCGTGCAGGACGGCGTCATCACCGACGTCGGAACGCTGCGCGACGCCGACGACGTGCTCGACGCCGACGGGCTCGTGGCCCTGCCCGGGCTCGTCGACCTGCACACCCACCTGCGTGAACCGGGGCGCGAGGACGCCGAGACCGTCGCGACGGGATCGGCCGCCGCGGCGGCCGGCGGCTACACCGCCGTGCTGGCGATGGCCAACACCGACCCGGTCACCGACACCGCCGAGGCCGCGGAACACGTGCTCGACCTCGGCCGGCGCGCCGGGCTCGTCGACGTCGTGCCGGTCGGGGCCGTCACCAAGGGGCTGGCCGGCGCCGAGCTCGCCGAGCTCGGGCTCATGGCGCGCAGCCGCGCACGCGTGCGGGTCTTCTCCGACGACGGCCGCTGCGTGCACGACGCGCGGATCATGCGGCGGGCGCTCGACTACGTCAAGGCGTTCGGGGGCCTGATCTCCCAGCACGCCCAGGACCCGCGGCTGGCCGACGGCGCCGCCTGCTGCCACGAGGGCGAGCTCTCGGGCCGGCTCGGGCTGCCCGGCTGGCCCGGCGCCGCCGAAGAGGTCGTCGTCGCCCGCGACGTCATGCTCGCCCGGCACACCGGCGGCCGGGTGCACGTCGCGCACGTCTCGACCGCCGGGTCGATCGAGGTCATCCGCTGGGCCAAGGCCCAGGGCATCGCCGTGACCGCCGAGGTCACCCCGCACCACCTCGCGCTGACGACGAGCCTGCTCACCGGCTACGACCCCACCTACAAGGTCAACCCGCCGCTGCGGCCCAGCGAGGACGCGCAGGCGCTCGCCGAGGCGCTCGTCGACGGCACGATCGACATCGTCGCCACCGATCACGCGCCGCACGCCCGGCACGACAAGGAGCACGCGTTCGTCACCGCGGCGTTCGGCATGGTCGGGCTCGAGACGGCCCTGCCGGTCATCTCGACCCTCTTCGTCAACGAGGGCCGCCTGACCTGGGCCGATGTCGCCCGGGTCATGTCGAGCACACCCGCCGAGCTCGCGCAGCTGCCCGGTCACGGGCGGCCGCTGGCCGCGGGGGAGCCGGCGAACGTCACGCTCGTCGACCCGAGCGCCCGCTGGAGCGTCGATCGCGACGCGTCGCTCTCGCTGGGTCGCAACAACCCCTGGCACGGGCGGCAGCTCGTCGGCCGCGTCGTCGCCACCGTGCTGCGCGGCACCCCCACGATGCGTGCCGGGCAGGTCGCCGCCCCCGGCACCCTCACCGCGGCGGCGACACCCAAGGAGACCTCGTGAGTGTGCAGTCCCTGCTGGAGCCGGACCCGGCGGTGCTCGTGCTGGAGGACGGCCGCATCCTGCGCGGGCATGCCTACGGGGCGGTCGGCGTCGCCTTCGGGGAGGCCGTCTTCTCGACCGGCATGACCGGCTACCAGGAGACGCTGACCGACCCCAGCTATCACCGCCAGGTCGTCGTCATGACCGCCCCGCACATCGGCAACACCGGGGTCAACGACGACGACCAGGAGTCCTCGCGCATCTGGGTGTCCGGATACGTCGTGCGCGACCCCGCGCTGCGGCCGAGCAACTGGCGCTCCCGGCGCACCCTCGAGGACGACCTGCGCGACCAGGGTGTCGTCGGCATCAGCGGTGTCGACACCCGCGCGTTGACGCGGCACCTGCGCGAGCGCGGCGCGATGCGGGTGGGGGTCTTCTCCGGGCCCGACGCGGCCGCGTCCGACGCCGAGCTGCTGGAGCGGGTGCGGGCGATCCCCGCGATGTCCGGCGCCGAGCTCGCCTCGCAGGTCAGCACCCCGCAGCCGTATGTCGTGCCGGCGGTCGGTGAGCGTCGCTTCACCGTCGCGGCGCTCGACCTCGGCATCAAGGGCATGACGCCGGCGCTCATGGCCCAGCGCGGCATCGAGGTGCACGTGCTCCCCGCCGGGGCCACCGTCGAACAGGTGCGCGCGCTGGAGCCCGACGGGGTGTTCTTCTCCAACGGGCCGGGCGACCCCGCGACCGCCGACGCCCAGGTCGAGCTGCTGCGGCGGGTGCTCGCCGAACGCATCCCCTTCTTCGGCATCTGCTTCGGCAACCAGCTGCTCGGACGGGCGCTGGGCTTCGGCACGTTCAAGCTCAAGTACGGCCACCGCGGCATCAACCAGCCGGTCATGGACCGCACGACGGGCAAGGTCGAGGTCACCGCGCACAACCACGGCTTCGCCGTCGACGCGCCTCTCGAGGGGCCGGTGGCCGCGCCGAGCGACGCCGCTGACGGCACCGACTTCGGGCGCGTGCGGGTCAGCCACGTGTGCCTCAACGACGACGTCGTCGAGGGCCTGGAGTGCCTCGACATCCCAGCCTTTTCTGTGCAATATCACCCCGAGGCCGCCGCGGGGCCGCACGACTCCGCCTACCTCTTCGACCGCTTCGTCGAGGTCATGGAGGGTGCTCGGACCGCGCCCGCCACGACCACCGCGGCCACACACTCTTCTGTGGAGTCTGACGCCTGATGCCCAAGCGCACCGACATCGAATCAGTCCTCGTCATCGGCTCCGGGCCGATCGTCATCGGGCAGGCGGCGGAGTTCGACTACTCCGGCACACAGGCCTGCCGCGTGCTGCGCGAGGAGGGGCTGCGGGTCATCCTCGTCAACTCCAACCCGGCGACGATCATGACCGACCCCGAGATCGCCGACGCGACCTACATCGAGCCGATCAACCCCGCGGTGCTCGAGACGATCATCGCCAAGGAACGCCCCGACGCGGTGCTCGCGACGCTCGGCGGCCAGACCGCGCTCAACGCGGCGATCGCGCTGCACGACGCGGGGGTGCTCGAGCGCTACGGCTGCCCGCTCATCGGCGCGAGCGTCGAGGCGATCCAGCTCGGCGAGAACCGCGAGGCGTTCAAGGGCGTCGTCGACCGCTGCGGCGCCGAGTCGGCCCGCTCGATCATCTGCCACACGATGGACGAGCTGCTCGCGGGCGCGGCCGAGCTCGGCTACCCGGTCGTCGTGCGGCCGAGCTTCACGATGGGCGGGCTCGGGTCGGGCTTCGCCTACGACGAGGCCGACCTGAGGCGCATCGGCGGGGCCGGGCTGCACGACAGCCCGACGACCGAGGTGCTGCTCGAGGAATCGATCCTGGGCTGGAAGGAATACGAGCTCGAGGTCATGCGCGACACGTGCGACAACGTCGTCGTCGTCTGCTCCATCGAGAACGTCGACCCCGTCGGGGTGCACACCGGCGACTCGATCACGGTCGCGCCCGCGCTGACGCTGACCGACCGCGAATTCCAGAGGCTGCGCGACATCGGCATCGCCGTCATCCGCGAGGTCGGGGTCGACACCGGCGGCTGCAACATCCAGTTCGCGGTCAACCCCGTCGACGGGCGGGTCATCGTCATCGAGATGAACCCGCGCGTGTCACGCTCGAGCGCCCTGGCGAGCAAGGCGACCGGCTTCCCGATCGCCAAGATCGCCGCGAAGATGGCGATCGGCTACACCCTGGACGAGGTCCCGAACGACATCACGCGAGAGACGCCGGCGAGCTTCGAGCCGACGCTCGACTACGTCGTCGTCAAGGTGCCGCGGTTCGCGTTCGAGAAGTTCCCGGCCGCCGACCCGACGCTGACGACGACGATGAAGAGCGTCGGCGAGGCGATGAGCATCGGGCGCAACTTCACCGAGGCGCTGCAGAAGGCGCTGCGCTCCATCGAACGCAAGGACAGCGGCTTCCACTGGGTGCGGGGCACGGAGCCGAGCAAGGAGCAGGCCCGGGCGCTGCTGCAGCAGGCCATGACGCCGACCGACGGGCGCATCGTGCTCGTGCAGCAGGCGCTGCGCGGCGGCCTGAGCGTCGAGGCCGTGCACGAGGCGACGGGCATCGACCCGTGGTTCCTCGACCAGATCCAGCTGCTCAACGAGGTCGCCGAGGCGGTCGCCCAGTCGGCGGGGCGCGAGAAGGTGCTGCGCCCGGAGGCGCTGCGGCTGGCCAAGCGACACGGCTTCTCCGACGCCCAGCTCGGGCAGATCGTCGGCATGGGCGAGTCGGTCGTGCGGGGGGTGCGGCACGCGCTCGGGGTGCGCCCCGTCTACAAGACCGTCGACACGTGCGCGGCGGAGTTCGCGGCCCAGACGCCCTACTACTACAGCTCCTACGACTCCGAGACCGAGGTGCTGCCGCGGCAGCGGCCGGCGGTCATCATCCTGGGGTCGGGGCCCAACCGCATCGGGCAGGGCATCGAGTTCGACTATTCGTGCGTGCACGCGAGCTTCGCGCTGCGCGAGGTCGGCTTCGACACGATCATGGTCAACTGCAACCCCGAGACGGTCTCGACCGACTACGACACCTCCAGCCGGCTCTATTTCGAGCCCCTGACCTTGGAGGACGTGCTCGAGGTCGTGCACGCCGAGCTGGCCGCCGGGCCCGTCGCCGGGGTCGTCGTGCAGCTGGGTGGGCAGACGCCGCTCGGCCTCGCGCAGGCGCTCAAGACCGAGGGGGTGCCGATCGTCGGCACGAGTCCCGAGGCCATCGACCTCGCCGAGGACCGCGGCCACTTCGGGCGGGTGCTCGCCGAGGGCGGCCTGCCGGCGCCCAAGCACGGCATCGCCTACTCCGCCGACGAGGCCGTCGCGGTCGCCGCCGACATCGGCTACCCCGTGCTCGTGCGGCCTAGCTACGTGCTCGGCGGGCGCGGCATGGAGATCGTCTACGACGAGAAGACCCTGCGCCTGTATGTCGACCGCGCGACGACCGCGTCGCCCGAGCACCCGGTGCTCGTCGACCGCTTCCTCGACGACGCCATCGAGATCGACGTCGACGTGCTCTTCGACGGCGTCGACCTCTACATCGGCGGGATCATGGAGCACATCGAGGAGGCCGGCATCCACTCCGGCGACTCCGCGTGCGTCATCCCGCCGGTGACGTTGGGCCCCGGCGAGGTCGAGCGAGTCCGGCAGGCCAGCCGGCGCCTGGCCGAGGGCATCGGCGTGCACGGCCTCATGAACGTGCAGTTCGCGCTCGCCCAGGACGTGCTCTACGTGCTCGAGGCCAACCCGCGGGCGTCGCGCACCGTGCCGTTCGTCGCCAAGGCGACCGGCGTGCCCCTGGCCAAGGCCGCGGCCCGGGTCATGCTCGGCGCCTCGATCGCCCAGCTGCGCGCGGAGGGCATGCTGCCCGCCGAGGGTGACGGGGGCGAACTGCCGATCGACGCGCCGGTGTCGGTCAAGGAGGCGATCCTGCCGTTCAAGCGGTTCCGCACCGCCGACGGGCGGGTCGTCGACTCCGTGCTCGGCCCCGAGATGCGCTCGACCGGTGAGGTCATGGGCATCGACGACACCTTCGGGCCCGCGTTCGCCAAGACCCAGACCGGGGCGCTGTGGGGGCTGCCGACGACGGGTCGCGTGTTCGTCTCGGTGGCCAACCGCGACAAGCGCGCGATGGTCTTTCCCATCAAGGTGCTCGCCGACCTCGGCTTCGAGCTGCTCGCCACCTCCGGCACCGCGCAGGTGCTGCGCCGCAACGGCGTCGAGGCGACGGTCGTGCGCAAGCACAGCGAGGGCACCGGCCCCCACGGCGAGCCGACGATCGTCGAGGAGATCCTCGCCGGTACCGTCGACATGGTGGTCAACACGCCGGGCAGCAGCGACGCCCGACGCGACGGCTACGCCATCCGCACGGCGACGACGAGCATGGACCGGCCCATCATCACGACGGTGCAGCAGCTCGCCGCCGCGGTGCAGGGCATCGAGTCGCAGCGCCGGGGACCGTTCCAGGTCGCCAGCCTGCAAGAACATGCCGCGCGACTCGCCGCGGGTCGGCGAGCCGCCCGCGCGGAGGCGACGCAGGAGCCGGCGTAGCCGGGGCCGCACGAGGAAACGACCGAGCTGTAGAGCGAGAAGGAGTGGCGTAGTGGCGAAGGCGAAGGGCGGGCGCGTCGATCCTGTCGTGCACGTCGAGGCCCGGCTCGTCGCGACGCGACCGGCCGGCGACTACCAGTACATGACGTTCACCGCGCCGGGCTTGCCCGACGGTGCGCGGCCGGGGCAGTTCGTGACGATCAGCGTCGGTGGCCCGGCCGCGACGCAGACGGCGACGCCCGCGCAGCTGCTGCGCCGCAGCTTCTCGCTGCACGCCGTGAGCCCCGCCGCCGACCGCTCCGAGGAGGACATCCTCGACATCGTCGTCGCCGCTCACGGGCCGGGCACGCAATGGCTGACGACGCTCGAGGTCGGCGCCTACGTCGACCTCGTGGGGCCGCTGGGGCGGCCGTTCCCGCTTCCGCGGGAGCGGGTGTCGTGCGTGCTCGTCGGGGGCGGTTACGGCAGCGCGCCGCTCTTCTGGCTCGCCGCGACCCTGCGCGAGCGCGGCTGCCGCGTCGAGCTCATCCTCGGCGGCGCCACCAAGGAGCGGCTTTTCGGCACCGACAAGGCCGAGCGTTACGCCGACGGGGTCACGGTCGTCACCGACGACGGCTCCCGCGGCCGCAAGGGCTGGGTCTCCGACGTGCTGCCCGAGGTGCTGCGGCGCTCCGACGCCTCGGTCGTCTACGCCTGCGGGCCGATGCCCATGCTCGAGAGCGTCACCCGCATCGCCGGGGAATTCGGCGCCGTCGCGCAGGTCGCCGTCGAGGAGTCGATGGCCTGCGGCATCGGCGTCTGCATGACGTGCGTCATGCCGGTCCGTGGCAACGACGGCGTGACCCGCATGCTGCGCTCGTGCGTCGAGGGGCCGATCTTCCGCGGTGACCGCGTGCGCTGGGACGCCTACCGCGAGGGCTGGGCGCAGGTGCCGGCCGACGCCCACGGGGCGCCCCGAGCGCTGGGAGGACACTGACATGTTCGGACGCAAGAAGCCGGAGGACGAGCCCGCAGTGCACCCTGAAACCCCGCCCGCACCGCGCCCGCGACTGGCCACCCGTCCGCCCGCCTCGGCGGCACCCGTGCGGCCCGGTGACGAGGCGGGGGCGCGACCTGCGCAGGCGCCCACCAGGCCCACCGCAGGTCCGGCGCAGCCCGGCGCGACGACACCTGCGATCCCGACGACCGCCGGCGCGAGCGGCAGCGGCGGCTCGGCCGGCGCGAGCGGCACGACCGGTGCGGCGAGCGTCGGCGGCGCCGCGGGGGCACCGGGGGCACACCCGCGGGAGTCCTCGGCGCCGGTCGCCGCGGATCCGCGTCGCCCGCAGGGCCGTCCGTCGCAGGCTCGCCCGCCTGCTGCTCCCCCGGACAGCGCGGCAGGCAGCCCCGCGGACAGCGCCGCGCGTGCCGCCGCGCGACCGCAGCACCCCAACGGCTCCGCCCCCACCCCGGTAGCGGGTCCGCAGGCCCCGGCACCGGGCCAGGCCCGCCGCGAGAGCCCGGCCGGCCCGCGCCCGGAGCCCGGAGCCCCGGCGCAGAAGCCGGTGCCCGCGTCGGGGCTCGGCCCCGGCGCCGTCCCCGCGCTCACGACCACGTTGCGGCCGGGCGCCGCGGTCGACATGTCCACGGTGCTCGGGCCGATCACCATCCCCAACCCCGTGCTCACCGCCTCGGGGTGCGCGGCCAACGGGGTCGAGCTGCACCGCTTCTTCGACATCGCCTCGCTCGGCGCGTTCGTCACCAAGACGGTGCTCGCCGACCCGCGGTCGGGCCGCGGCACGCCGCGGATGGCCGAGACCGCCAGCGGCATGATCAATTCGATCGGTCTGCAGGGGCCCGGCATCGTCGACTTCGTCGAGAAGGACCTCGCCTGGCTCATGTCGGCGGGGGCGCGGGTCGTCGTCTCGATCGGGGGCAACGACCCGCGCGAGTTCGCCGCGGTCGCCAAGACGCTCGTCGAGTCGCCGTCGTTCGACGCGTGCGTCGGCGTCGAGGTCAACATCTCCTGCCCGAACGTCGCCAACCGGGGCCTGGTCTTCGCGTGCGACCCTGCCGCGACGACCGAGGTCATCGACCGGGTGCGCACCCAGGTGCCGCCCGGCATCCCGATCCTCGTCAAGCTGTCGCCCGACGTCACCGACATCGTGGCGATCGCCCGCGCGGCCGTGCACGCCGGGGCCGACGCGCTGACGATGATCAACACGCTGCTCGGCCTCGAGATCGACCCCGTGACGCTGCGGCCCGCCGTCGCCGGCATCACCGGGGGGCTGTCCGGACCCGCGATCCGGCCAGTCGCGCTACGGGCGGTGTGGCAGGTGTCTGCCGCCATGCAGGCGGGGGTCGTGCCCAAGCGCCCGATCGTCGGCGTCGGCGGCGTGCGCACCGGCAAGGACGCCCTCGGCTTCCTCGCCGCCGGCGCCACGGCCGTGCAGGTCGGCACGGCGATCTTCAACGACCCGCACGCGCCGCTGCGGGTGCGCGACGAGCTCGCCGACGAGCTGCGCGTGCGGCGCATCGCCTCACCCGCCGACGTCGTCGGCATCGCCCATCGCCGCGTGCCCGGGGCCGGCTCGTGACCGCCGGCTCGTCCGCGAGGGTGACCGACGCGTCCGCAGTGACCGACGCGTCCGCGGCCCTGGCCCGCGAGCCCTTCGGCGCGCGCCTGGCGGCGGCGATGGCCGAGCACGGCCCGCTGTGCGTGGGCATCGACCCGCACGCCGCCCTGCTCTCCGCCTGGGGGCTGCCCGACGACGCCGCGGGCCTGGAGACGTTCGCGCTGCGCTGCGTCGAGGCATTCGGCGGGCACGTCGCCTGCGTCAAGCCGCAGTCGGCGTTCTTCGAACGGCACGGCTCGGCGGGGGTCGAGGTGCTCGAACGGGTCGTCGCCGGGCTGCGGGCGGCAGGCACGCTGTGCCTGCTCGACGTCAAGCGCGGCGACATCGGCTCGACGATGGCGGGCTACGCGCAGGCCTATCTGGGTGACGGGCCGCTGGGCGCCGACGCGGTGACGCTCTCGCCCTACCTCGGTTATGAGTCGCTGCGACCCGCCCTCGATCTGGCCGCAGCCCACGGTCGCGGCGTGTTCGTGCTGGCCCTCACCTCCAACCCCGAGGGCGCCCAGGTGCAGCACGCCCGCACGGGCGACGGATCCTCGGTCGCGGCGGCGATCGTCGCCGGCGTGAGCGCCGACAACGCGGCGGCCCGGGCCGCCGGTCGGCTCGGCGACGTCGGCATGGTCGTCGGGGCCACGGTCGCCGACGCGGTGCGCGACCTCGGACTCGACCTCGAGGGCTCCGGCGGGCCGCTGCTGGCCCCCGGCATCGGGGCCCAGGGCGGTTCGGGAGACGCGCTCGCGGCGGTCGTCGGCGGCGGCACGATCCTCGCCGCGAGCAGCCGCGAGGTGTTGCGCGCCGGGCCGGACGCGACGGCGCTGCGACGGGCCGCGTTGGAGACCGCGCAGCGGTTGCGCCGCGAGCTGGGGCAGGAGCGGGTCGCGTGAGCGCCGCCGACGTGCCCCCCGAGCTCGCGGCCCTGCGCCGCAGCATCGACAACATCGACGCGGCGCTGGTCTACCTGCTCGCCGAGCGCTTCCGCTGCACCCAGCAGGTAGGACGATTCAAGGCCCAGCAGGGCCTGCCGCCGGCCGACCCCCAGCGCGAGGCGGCGCAGATCGCCCGCCTGCGGGCGCTCGCGGAGAGCGCCGACCTCGACCCGGCGTTCGCCGAGAAGTTCCTCGCGTTCGTCGTCGAGGAGGTCATCCGCCACCACCGGGCGATCGCGGCGGGCGACGCCTGAGCGTCTCCCCGGCGCCGGCGGCCGGAGCGATGACAGACCAAGCGAGAGGCGCGTTTGGGCCCCCCGGGAGGGGCCCGTCGCATATTCTCCCTCGTGTCGTTGCGCGCATCCGCCCTGGTCGCTAGGTTCGGGGTCAACACCGCACCCCGCTCAAGGCCGGCCGGCTCGCGGGGAGCCGCAGACGCCGCCCTCGCGCCGACCCTGACCTAGGAGACACCGTGGCCCTACCCCAGCTGACCCCGCAGCAGCGCGCGGAAGCACTCGAGAAGGCCGCCGCGGCCCGCCGCGAACGCGCCGCCGTCAAGAACCGTCTCAAGTCCTCGCAGGGGTCGTTGTCGTCCGTCATCAAGGAGGGCAAGACCAACGAGGTCATCGGCAAGATGAAGGTCTCCTCACTGCTGGAGTCCATGCCCGGTGTGGGCCGCGTCCGCGCCCGTCAGATCATGGAAGAGGTCGGCATCTCCGAGACCCGTCGGGTGCGCGGACTCGGCGCCAACCAGATCGCGGCGCTGCTCGACCGCTTCGGCGAGGCCTGAGATCCCTTCATCCGACGACGCTGTGCCCGTCGCCCCGACGAGCGACGGGGGCCTTGACGTGTCCATGCGCCGGGGGGAGTGGCTGCCGGGCGCGCGGGGTGCGCGGCTCGTCGTGCTGGCCGGCCCGACCGCGGTCGGCAAGGGCACGGTGGCCGCGTGGATCCGGGCGAACCGGCCGGACGTGTGGCTCTCGGTGTCGGCCACCACCCGGCCCCCACGACCCGGTGAGGTCGACGGCGAGCACTACCGCTTCCTCACCGACGCCCAGTTCGACGAGCGCGTCGCGGCGGGGGACTTCCTCGAATGGGCTCTCGTGCACGGCCGCAACCGCTACGGCACGCTGCGCGGGCCGGTCGAGCGGGCGTTGGGCCGCGGCACGCCCGTGCTGCTGGAGATCGATCTGCAGGGAGCGCGGCAGGTGCGAGCGACGATGCCCGAGGCTCTGTTCGTCTTCCTCGCGCCACCGTCGTGGGAGGAACTCGTGCGCCGCCTCGTCGGCCGGGGCACCGAGTCCGAGGCCGAGCGGGCCACACGGCTGCAGACGGCCAGGGTCGAGTTGGCGGCCGCGAGCGAGTTCGACCACACCATCGTCAACGACGACGTTCGGCGGGCCAGCGAGGAGCTCGTATCATTGATGGGTTCGCCCGCGGCCCGACCGGCCGCGACGGCCCCGCCGGCCCGCTGAGACCGGCAGGCCACACCCGCGACAGCAAGCACACCCGCGACAGAAGGTAGAGACGACGTGTCCGGCACCAGCGCCGCCCCCGAAGGCATCACCAACCCCCCCATCGACGAGCTGCTCGACGTCGCCGACAGCAAGTACGCGCTCGTCATCTACTCCGCCAAGCGCGCCCGGCAGATCAACGCCTACTACAGCCAGCTGTCCGAGGGCCTGCTCGAATACGTCGGTCCGCTCGTCGAGACCCAGATCCACGAGAAGCCGCTCTCGGTCGCGCTCCGCGAGATCAACGAACGCCTGCTGACCTCCACGCCCGTCGAGGCCTGAGCGCCGGCATGAGCCGGATCGTCCTCGGCGTCGGCGGCGGGATCGCCGCCTACAAGGCAGCCTCGCTGTTGCGGCGCTTCACCGAGACCGGCCATGACGTCACCGTCGTCCCCACGGCGGCAGCGCTGCAGTTCGTCGGCGCTCCGACGTGGTCGGCCCTCTCGGGCAAGCCCGTGACCGCTGCGGTCTTCGACGACGTCCACGAGGTGCGGCACGTGCGGCTGGGGCAGGAGTCCGACCTCGTCGTCGTCGCCCCCGCCACCGCCGACCTGCTCGCCAAGGCGGCCCACGGCCTCGCGGACGACCTGCTGACCAACGTGCTGCTCACCGCGCACGGCCCCGTGCTGCTGGCGCCGGCCATGCACACCGAGATGTGGCAGCACCCGGCGACGGTCGCCAACGTCGCGTTGCTGCGCTCGCGTGGCGTGCACGTCATCGAGCCCGCCTCGGGGCGCCTCACCGGCGCCGACACCGGGCCGGGCCGCATGCCCGAGCCGGAGGTCATCCACGACGCGGCGCTGCGGGTGCTGGCCGGTCGTCAGGAGTCGTCGACGCTCGGCGACCCGAACGCCCCGCCCGACACCCCCGCCCTGTATGCCGTGCCGCCCCCGTCGCTGGCCGGTCGCCGCGTGCTCGTCAGCGCCGGCGGCACCCGCGAGGCGCTCGACCCGGTGCGCTACCTCGGCAACCGCAGCTCCGGCAAGCAGGGTTATGCGCTGGCCGCGGTGGCCGCCGCGCGCGGCGCCCAGGTGACGCTCGTGTCCGCCAACTCGGCCCTGCCGGTGCCCGAGGGCGTCGAGGTCGTGCGCGTCGAATCGGCGCTGGATCTCCAGCAGCAGCTGCAGGCCCGCGCCGACGACGCCGACGTCATCGTCATGGCCGCGGCGGTCGCCGACTTCCGGCCGCGGCACTACACGGACGCCAAGATCAAGAAGTCGCACGAGGCGGGCCACGAGGACGACGCGCCGGTCATCGAGCTGACCCGCAACCCCGACATCCTCGCCGGCCTCGTGCAGTGGCGTCGGGAGCGCGGCGCGTCGTCGCCGGTCATCGTGGGTTTCGCCGCCGAGACCGGCGACGCGTCCGGCGACGTGCTGCATCATGCGCGCGCCAAGCTCGCCCGCAAGGGCTGCGATCTGCTCGTGGCCAACGAGGTCGGTCGCGACGTCACGTTCGGCAAGGACGAGTCGACGGTGCACGTGCTGCGCAGCGAGCAGGCCGGCGGGGGAGACCCCGTGACGATCGGCCCGGCGCCCAAGGCGGTCATCGCCGCGGGAGTCTGGGACGCGGTGCAGGCGCTGCTTGAACGCCGGTGACCCCAGGCCCCTGATCCCGCCGGAACCCGCTGGTCCACACGGTGGGCGCCGACCGCGCGATCCCGGGGCGCGACTAGAGTGGGCGAGGCTGTCGTCGGGCCACCTGCGAGTAGACAGAGATCTGGCGCGCGGCCATTGTCGTCTGCTTTCCAGCTGCCAGGAGTGCTTCGTGTCCCGCCTGTTCACCTCCGAGTCCGTCACCGAGGGTCACCCCGACAAGATCTGCGACCAGATCAGCGACGGCATCCTCGACGCCATGCTCACCCAGGACCCGCACGCGCGGGTCGCGGTCGAGACGATGGTGACCACGGGCCTCGTGCACGTCGCCGGTGAGGTGGCCACGACCGGCTACGTCGACATCCCGGCGATCGTGCGCAAGACGATCATCGGCATCGGCTACGACTCCTCGGTCAAGGGCTTCGACGGCAAGACCTGCGGCGTCGAGGTCTCGATCGGCGAGCAGAGCGCCGACATCGCCCAGGGCGTCGACACCGCCTACGAGAACCGCACGGGTGGCGTCGACCCCAAGGACAAGCAGGGCGCCGGCGACCAGGGCCTCATGTTCGGCTACGCCAGCTCCGACACGCCCGAGCTCATGCCCCTGCCGATCCACCTCGCCCACCGCCTCGCCGAGCGCCTCACGGCCGTGCGCAAGTCCGGCCAGATGGCCTACCTGCGCCCCGACGGCAAGACCCAGGTGACGGTCGAGTACGACGGCGACAAGCCCGTGCGCCTCGACGCGGTCGTCCTGTCGACCCAGCACGCCGAGGACGTCAGCCTCGAGGCGCTGCTGCAGCCCGACGTCGAGCAGTACATCATCAAGCCGGTGCTGGAGGACCTGCGCGACTCCGGCGTCGAGCTCGACCAGGAGGGCTTCAAGCTCTACGTCAACCCGACCGGCAAGTTCGTCGTCGGCGGCCCGATGGGTGACGCCGGCCTGACCGGTCGCAAGATCATCGTCGACACCTACGGCGGCATGGCCCGCCACGGCGGCGGCGCCTTCTCCGGCAAGGACCCGTCGAAGGTCGACCGCTCCGCGGCGTACGCGATGCGCTGGGTCGCCAAGAACGTCGTCGCCGCGGGCCTGGCCAAGCGGTGCGAGGTGCAGGTCGCCTACGCGATCGGCAAGGCGCAGCCCGTCGGCCTGTACATCGAGACGTTCGGCACCGAGACCAAGCCGCTGGAGTCGATCCAGAAGGCCATCACCGACGTGTTCGACCTGCGTCCGGCCGCGATCATCGAGGAGCTCGACCTGCTCCGCCCGATCTACCAGCCGACCGCCGCCTACGGGCACTTCGGCCGCACGACCGCCGGCTCCGTGACCAACCCCTTCACGTGGGAGCGCACCAACAAGGTCGAGGAACTGCAGCGCGCCGTCGGCTGACGCTCACGCCGCTCGTCACCGGGCACGATCGCCACCGGCGGTCGTGCCCGGTCGTCGTCGGGGCCGGCCGACCTCGTGACGCACGACCCGTCGGTGCCGGTCACACGGTCGTGCCCGGCTCCAGGCGGGCGCCCGGGCCGATCTCGACGCGCGACGCCACGACGCTGTCGCGACCCACGAGACCGATCGCGTCGGGGTCGGGCAGCCGGGTGCCGGTCTCGACGCCGAGCCGCGCCCCGGCGCCGACGTCGACGCCCTGGTCGACGATCGCCGTGCCGACGAACGCCCCGCGGCGCACGGTGACGTCGTCGAAGAGCACGCTGTCGACGACGCACGCCCCCGCCTCCACTCGCACTCCGGGTCCGAGGACGCTGCGGACGACCCGCCCGGCGATGTCGCAGCCGGGGGAGACGAGGCTGTCGACGATCTCGGCCCCGGCGCGCACTCGCCCGGCCTCGCGGGTCGAGGTCAGCCCGAGCACCGGCCGGCGCGGGTCGTCGAAGAGGTCGACGCTGCCGGCGATGAGATCGCGGTGCGCGCGCAGATAGGACTCGGGCCGACCGACGTCGCGCCAATACCCGGTCAAGGGGTGGGCGACGACCGTGTCGTGCTCCACGAGGTAGGGGATGAGCACCTCCCCGAAATCGCCGAGGCCCGTGTCGTCGTCGCCGTCGTCGCTGGAGTGCCGGGCGTGCAGCTCGCCGAGAGTCTCGGCGAGGACCTGCGGGTCGTAGACGAAGACTTCCGTCGCGACGACCGACCCGCCCGGCGTGGCCGGCTTGTAGGAGAACGACGTGACCGCCGCCCCGGGCCCGGAGGAAGCGGTCTCGACGACGGCGTGATGGCGGGCCTCGGTCTTGGACAGGTCGTAGGTGAGCATCGTGCACGCCGCCTCGGCCTCCAGATGGGTGGCGATGAGGTCGCGGAAGTCGCAGCGGTAGACGTGGTCGGCCGACAGGACGAGCAGCACGTCGGGCTCGTGGTGGCGGATCTCGTGGCGCATCCGGCGCAGGAGGTCGGCGTTGCCCTGGGCGAATCCGCTGCGCTCCTCACCGCGCCCCTCCTCGGGCCCGAGGACGAGCAGCCCGCCGCGGGTGCGGTCGAGGTCCCACGGGCGTCCGCCGGCGACGGCGCGCTCGATGTCACCGGCGTGATACTGCACGCAGACGATGACGTCGCGGATGCCGCTGTGCGTCAGGTTGCTCAGGGGGATGTCGATGAGCCGGTGCGTGCCGCCGAAGGGCAGCACGGGCTTGGGGCGTTCGCGGGTGAGCACGTCGAGGCGCGAGCCCTGCCCGCCGGCGAGGACCATCGCGAGGATCCGGGTCATGCACCTTGTCTACCCGCTGCGGGGGCGCGCCGCAGCGGCGGCTCGTCCCGGCTGCCGAGGCTTGTCGGTGGCGTGCGATACAACGAAGTCATGTCAGCGGACGAGGGCCGTGCAGGCCGGGCGGGCGAGGCGTCGTCGTCTCGTCAGCTCGCGCTGCTCGCGGGCGACACGGCGCGCAAGGCGCGACGCACGCTGCCCTCGGACAGCGACTTCGCACCCGACGACCCCGTGGTGCGGGTCGCGGTCGACGTGCCGCTGCCGCACCTCGACCGGCCGTTCGACTATGCCGTGCCCGCGCACCTGCACGACCTGCTGCGTCCCGGTGTGCGGGTCAAGGTGCGCTTCGCCGGGCAGGACGTCGACGGTTTCGTGCTGGAGCGCGCCGCTGACACCGAGCACAGCGGGGCGCTGACCCCGGTGCGGCGCGTCGTCAGCGCCGAGCCCGTGCTCACCGCGCCGCTGCTCGCCCTGTGCCGGGCCGTCGCCGCGGAGCACGCAGGCACTCTTGGCGACGTGGTGCGGCTCGCGATCCCGCCGCGGCACGCGGGGGCCGAGAAGGCCCTGGCCCGGGAGGCGCCGCCGTGGGAGCCGGTGCCGGTGCCCGCGGCCGGGCCGTGGGCTTGCTACCCGGCGGGGGAGAGCTTCCTGCGGCGGCTGGCGGCCGGAGAAAGCCCGGCGGCGGCGTGGTC
>JBDIAP010000058.1:0-20649 GCA_039812485.1 Kineosphaera sp. | reverse complement strand
CGACCGCGCGGGCCATGCGCGCCGCGACCACCCGGCCTCCCGGGCGCGACCGAGCGCCGGGCGCGGCCACCGGACCGCGGGCGCACCGGCCGGACGACACGTCGACAGCGTGGTCGAGACAGCGTGGTCGAAACAGCGTGGTCGAAACAGCAGGGTCGAGTCCGACGGCGACTCGGAGCGGCGTGCGAGTCCCCGGGGTTCGCAGCGGCGGGGGCCGTCCGCATGTTTGGGTGGAGGCGACGCGCTCATCGACTGCCGACGAGCGACCCCCGAAAGCAGGTATGCCGTGACCGACCCGACCCCACCGACCCCCGTGACCAGCCCAGACGCGAGCGCCGTATCGACCCACTCGGCGCCCGCCGCGCAGCCCGACGGCGGGCGCCCGACGGCGGACCGGGGCGCGCACCACCGCTACGAGCACACGCTGGCGATCATCGAGCTGCTGCGCGAGCAGGACGTCGCGATGGTCACGACGGTCACGGCCGACGGGCGGCTACAGGCGCGCCCGATGGCGATCCAGAAGGTCGCCGACGACGGGGACATGTGGTTCTTCATCGCGCGCGGCTCCGAGCAGGCCGCGAACATCGCCGCCCACCCCCGCCTCAACGTTGCCTTCGCCAGCGAGGACCGATGGATCTCGGTGTCCGGCCGCGGCGAGGTGATCCGCGACTCCGACCTGATCCACGAGCTGTGGAGCCACGCGGCCAAGAGCTGGTTCCCGCAGGGCCCGCGCGACCCCCAGGTCGGCATCCTGCACGTCGACGCCGACGCCGCCGAATACTGGGACTCCCCCGGCGGCCCGCTCGCCTCGCTCATCTCGCTCGTCAAGACCGGCAGCACGGGACGGCGCTACGCCGGACGCCACACCGAGGCCGACATGCCCTGAGCCGGCACGGCGAGCGCACTCCCGCCGCAAGAACCGCTGGGCAGCCCACTGAACACCCGCCGACCTGACTGGACACCCAGCGCGCCGGGTGTCCAGTGAGGCTCGGGGGTGTCCAGTCCCAGGCAGCTACCGGGGCGTCGCGGGGACGTTCAGGTGCGGGAGCGGGCCAGCACCGCGCCGAAGCCGACGATGACCGCGCCGGTCACGCCGTCGAGGGCCCGGGCCACACGCGGGCGGGCGAGCCACGCGCGCATGCGGTCGACGGCGAGGATGAGCAGCGCGAACCACACGAGGCCCTCGACGTTGTGCACGAGTGCCAGGGCCGCGGCGGCCGGCGCGGGCGGCACGTCCGGCGGCAGGAACTGCGGCAGCACCGCGACGTAGAACGCCCCGACCTTCGGGTTGAGCAGGTTGACGAGCAGACCCTGGCGGTAGCACGACCACGCCCCACCGGCCGTGACCGGCGCCCGCTCGGGATGCCCCGCCCCGCCCCGGACCGCCGCAGACAGCAGCCGGCCACCGAGCCAGATCATGTAGGCCGCGCCGGCGAGCTTGAGCGCCGTGAACGCCGTGGTCGACGCCGCGAGCAGCGCCGAGACCCCCAGCGCCGCCGCGACCGCCCACACGAGCACCCCGGACGTGATGCCGAGTGCCGCCGCGAAGCCCGCGACGCGCCCCCGCGCCGCGGCGACCCGCAGCACGAGGGCCGTGTCGATGCCCGGCGTGATCGTCATGAGCCCGGCGACGATCGCGAACGAGGCCAGCGCGTGGATCACCCGAGCGTCACTCGACGGTCACGGACTTGGCCAGGTTGCGCGGCTTGTCGACGTCGAGCCCCAGCTCCAGCGCCGCGTAGTAGGCGATGACCTGCGTCGGGATCGTCAGCAGGATCGGGTCGAGCTCGGGCTCGTTCTTCGGCACGCGGATCGTCGGCACGTCCAGCGCGCTGACGTCGACGCCGGGGTGGGCGATGACGACGAGCGGACCCTTGCGCGCCAGCACCTGCTCGGCGGCGGCGAGATTGCGGTCGGCGAGCTCGTCGTCGGGCACGATCGCCACCGTGGGCATCTGCTCGTCGATGAGCGCGAGCGGCCCGTGCTTGAGCTCGCTGGCCTGATAGGCCTCGGCGTGGATGTAGCTGATCTCCTTGAGCTTCTGCGCGCCCTCGCGCGCCACCGGATAGCCGCGCGTGCGCCCGATGTAGAACGCGCTGTCGCCCTTGACGAGCTCGGCGGCGATCGCCTTGGCCGGCTCGGGGTCGGCGAGCACCTGCGCGATCTGGCCCGGAACGGCCTGCAGCCCGGCGAGGATCCGCTTGCCGTCGGCGACCGACAGGTCCCGCACACGGCCCAGGTGCACGGCGAGCATCGCGAACGCGATCCCCATGTTCGTCAGCGCCTTCGTCGAGGCGACCGCGACCTCCGGGCCGGCGTGGATGTAGATGCCGCCGTCGACGGCGCGGGCGATCGTCGAGCCGACGACGTTGACGACGCCGAGCACATAGCCGCCCTTGCGCTGCACCTCCTGCACCGCGAACGCCGTGTCGGCCGTCTCGCCGCTCTGGCTCACCGCGACATAGAGGGTGTCGGCCTCGATGATCGGGTTGCGGTAGCGGAACTCGCTCGCGGCCTCCGCGTCGGCCGGGATGCGCGCAAGGTCCTCGATCATCTGGGCGCCCATCTGACCGACGTAGTAGGCCGAGCCGCAGCCGAGGATCTTGACGCGCTTGAACGCGCGCAGCTCACGCGGGGTGAGGTTGAGCCCGCCGAGGCGAGTCGTGCCGAAGCGGTCGTCGAGGCGCCCCGCGAGCACCGCCGCGGCCGTCGCGGGCTGCTCGTGGATCTCCTTGAGCATGAAGTGGGAGTGGCCGCCGAGGTCGAGCTGGTCGGCCTCGACCCCGATGTCCTCGGGCGTGCGGTGCGTGTCGGGGCTGTCCTTGGTGAACGTGCGGAAGCCGTCGGGGGTGACCGACGCGAATTCGCCGTCGGCCAGGTGCACGACCGAGCTCGTGTGCCGCACGAGCGCGGAGGCGTCGGAGGCGACGAACATCTCACCCTCGCCGACGCCGAGGATCACCGGAGAACCGTTGCGGGCCACGACGATCCGGTCCGGGCGCGACTCGTCGGTGATGGCCAGCGCGTAGGTGCCGTGCACGCGCTCGGTCGCCTCGAGGACCGCGCCCTCGAGGGTGTCGGCGGTGCTGCGGGCCACGAGGTGGGCCACGACCTCGGAGTCGGTGTCGCTCGTGAACTCGACGCCGTCGCGCTGCAGCTGGTCGCGGATCGCGCCGGCGTTGTCGATGATGCCGTTGTGCACGATCGAGATCCGCCCGTCGGAGCTGCGGTGCGGGTGGGCGTTGCGCTCGGCGGCGGGGCCGTGCGTGGCCCAGCGGGTGTGGCCGATGCCCACCGAACCGGTCAGGCGCTTGGGCAGCGCGGACTCCAGCTCGCGGACCCGGCCGACCGTGCGCACGCACGTCGTCCCCGTGCCGTTGACGACGGCGACGCCCGCCGAGTCGTAGCCGCGGTATTCGAGTCGCGTCAGGCCGTCGATGAGGATGGGCGCGGCGGGCTGGGCGCCGACATATCCGACGATTCCACACATGAGTGTGTCGTTCTCCTTCGTTGCGGGCGCCCCGACTCCCCCGGGGGCGCAGGTGCGGAGTCGCTCAGCCGTAGACGATGCGGCGCAGCTGTCGCTGCGAGAGCGGCGGCGGCGCGGTGACGCGCTGCGCGAGCTCGGCGGCGATGCGCTCGAAGGCCTGCGGGTTGCGGACCCCGTGGGTCTGCAGGTCGCGGTGCCGGCGCCGGACGTAGGCGTCCACCGGCTCCGCATACCAGGCGACGACGTCCTCGACGACCCGGCGCGCCTCGCCGGGGGTGAGCCCGGTCGTGGCGGCGACGTGGTCGATGAGGTCGGCGTCGATCACCCGACCTACTGTGGGGCACCCACAGCCCTGGTGACAAAAATCTGCCCGAATTCGGGCAAGACGCCTTGCGCGTCCGTCGGAAGGGGATCGACGCGCTGAGCACCGAGCGGGCCCGGCGCCCGTGGCGGGCTGTGGCCGTGCTCGGTGAGCGGGCTCTTGACGCGTGACGCCGACGCCGAGTGATCCAGCGTCGAAGTCGATCCAGCGTCGAAGTCGATCCAGCGTCGGGGCCCCGGCTACGCGGTCCTCCGGCTACGCGTCCCCTCCGGCTACGCGGTCAGCGTCGCGCGCGTAAGGGTGGCGATGCGGGTGACGGCAAACGCGTAGCCCTGGACGCCGCAGCCGACGATGACCGCCGACGCGATCGGCGAGAGGTAGGAGTGGTGCCGGAAGTCCTCGCGGGCGTGGACGTTGGAGATGTGTACCTCGATGAGCGGACCCTCGATGGTCTCCAAGGCATCGCGTAGGGCGATCGACGTGTGCGTGAACGCCCCGGCGTTGACGACGAATCCGACCGCCGACGCGCGCAACTCGTGCACCGCGTCGATGAGCGCGCCCTCGTGGTTGGACTGCACGCACTCAACCCTCAGCCCGTGCCGCTCGGCCTCCTGCGCGCAGAGCCGCTCGACGTCGGCGAGCGTGTCGTGGCCGTAGACCTCCGGCTTGCGGACCCCGAGCAGATTGAGGTTCGGGCCGTTGAGGACGGCGATCGTGCCGGTCATGTCCGCTCCTTGCGGTGGGGCGTTGGGACCCCCTCACGGTAGCGGGGCCCGCGCGGCGCCCCCGCCAGCACGCCGACAGCCGGTGATCACCTCGTGGCTCCGACGCCACGAGGCCCCGTCGGCCGCGCGCCCGGCTTGCCCGGCACGGCCGAAACGCACACCACAGCGTGGTTGAAAGGAGTGAACGCGACGTTGTCGGCGGTCTGGAGTAGCTTGCGGGGATGTCGAGGACGACACCCCCTACCGGCGTCAGCGGGCCGACGACGACCCGTCGGACGGCGGTCCGACCGGCCCTGACCAGCCGGCACGAGACGTCGACGCCGCCCAGTATGCCGACGAGGAGCAGCCGGCGCGGCTCCTCCCGCGTGGGCTCGACCGGTTCGTCACGTGGTGGTGCCTGGGCGTCGCCCTGCTCGTCGTCTATCAGGTGTTCGCGCCGTTCGCGCAGGGCAGCCACTTCTACCTCGTGCTCTTCCTCGGGCTGACGCTGCCCCCGATCTTCCTGTGCTATCGAGGCATGCCTCTCCTCGCCCGCGACCGCCCGACTCAGACGGCCACGGCGGCGACGACGACCGCGACGGCGACGACGACCACGACGGGGACGACGACCGCGACGGGGACGACGGCGACGGCGACGGCGACGACGGCGACGACCACGACGGGGACCGCGACCGGCGCGAGCGCACCCGAGCACCTCCCCGGCGCGCCCGCCGGGCTCCCCCACCGCGAGCGCCCGACGTGGCTCGACTGGGCGCTCGCGACGGTCGCGCTCTTCGTCGCTCTCTACCCGATCCTGCCGCTGCCCCAGACCGCTTGGGGCGGAGGCGGTTTCGAGGCCTTCCTGTCGCGCCAGGGGTCGCTGCTGCCCGGTGACGTCGTCGCAGGGGTGCTGCTGCTCGTGCTCGTGCTCGAGGCCGCCAACCGCACGACGGGGTGGGTGCTGCCGACTGCGGCCCTGCTCTTCTTCGCCTACGCGTGGTTCGGCGGGCTGCTGCCGATGAGCTGGCAGATCAGCCACGAGGGCATGGAGCTCGCGCAGATCGTCAACAGCCTCTACAACGAGGCGAGCGGCTTCTTCGGCGTGCCGCTCGACGTCGCGGCGACCTACATCGTGCTCTTCACGATCTACGGCGCGGTGCTGCAGCGCACCGGTGCCGGGGCGTTCTTCGTCGAGTTCAGCCTGTCGCTCTTCCGCCGCTCCGGCGCGGCGCCGGGGCGGACGGTCGCGACGTCGGGCTTCCTGCTCGGCACGGTCTCGGGCTCGGGCACGGCGACGGCCGTGACGCTCGGCGCCTTCGCGTGGCCGATCCTCAAGAAGGCCGGCTACCCGCGCGAGGAGGCGGGCGGCATGCTCGCGGCGGCCGGCATCGGCGCGATCCTGTCGCCGCCGACGATGGGGGCGGCGGCGTTCATCATCGCCGAATACCTCAGCGTCAACTACTTCTCGGTGCTGATCTGGGCGCTCATCCCGACCCTGCTCTATTACCTCGGCATCTTCCTGGCCGTCGAGATCGACGCCCGCAAGTTCGGCGCCCGCGAGGTGCAGGTCGACCTGCCCCGGCCGTGGACGCTGCTGCGCCGCTACGGCTACCACTTCATCAGCCTCGCGGTCATCGTCGTCTTCCTCGGCGTGGGGATCCCGCCGTTCAAGGCCGTGGTCTACGCGACACTCGTCGCGGTGGCGTTCGGGCTGGCCGAGGTGCTGCTGACCGGACACCTGCCGGGGTCGCTCTTGGAGCAGGACGTCAGCCAGGCCGATCACGTCGATCGTCGGAGCGGGATCGCCGGCTTCGTCGGTGCGCTCGGTCGCGCGCTCTCGGACGGCGTGCGCACGGCGCTGCCGGTCATCGCGGTCTGCGCCGCGGCCGGCGTCATCACCTCGTCGATCGCCAAAACCGGTCTGGCGCAGGTGCTCTCGGAGTTCCTCATCGCGATCGCCGACGCGATCGCGCCGAACCACGCGACTCTCGTCATCCTCTCGACCGTGCTGTCGGCGCTCGCGATCCTCGTGCTCGGGCTCGCGGTGCCGGTCACGGCGTCGTTCATCCTCGCCTGGGTCGTCATCGGGCCGGCGCTCATCTCGCTGGGGGTCGCGCAGGAGGCCGTCGCGATGTTCATCTTCTACTACGCGGTGCTCTCGGAGGTCTCGCCGCCGACGGCGTTGGCCGCCGTCGCGTCGGCGGCGATCACGGGAGGCAAGGTCATCCCGACGATGTGGCAGGCGTGCAAATACACACTGCCCGCCTTACTCGCGCCGATGGCCTTCGTCGTGACCCCGGCCGGCGCCCACCTCCTGGGGATCGGCGCCCTGCCGATCGTGCTGCTCGTCGCCGCCGTGAGCTTCGTCGGCGTGGGCGCCCTGGCCGGTCACCACCGGCGGGTGGCTGCGCGGGCCTGCGATCCTGCCCGAACGGCTCGGCTTCTTCGTCGCGGCGCTGCTGCTGCTCTATCTGCAGCCGGTGAGCGTCGTCGCCGGGCTCGTGCTGCTCGGCGTGTGCGTCGCGGCGCACGTCGCGCGCACCCGGCCAACGGGCGGCTCGCCCCCGCCGGGTGGCCGCGGCCTGGATGCCGAGGAGGTGCCGGCATGAGGGTCAACGTCACCTGGGTCGTGGGCCTGGTCATCGCCGCGATGGGTGCGGCGGGTCTCGGCGGCCACAGCGGCAGCCCCGCCGGGTCCGACGCCGACCCGAACGGCTGCGAGCCCGGTCACGGCCGCCTCAGCATCGCCACCGGCAACTCGACCGGCGTCTACTACGTCGTGGGCGGCGGCCTGGCCCGACTCATCAATCACGAGACCGACCTGCGCGCGTCGTCCTCCGAGACCGGCGCGTCCGTGCAGAACATCCAGCAGCTCGTCAAGGGCGACTACGACATCGCGTTCTCGCTCGCGGACACCGCCGACACGGCCGTCTCGGGCAGGGGCCGCTTCACGAGCCCGCAGCCGGTGCGCAGCATCGGGCGCATCTACCCCAACTACACCCAGGTCGTCGTGCGCTCGGACGCCGGCATCGACTCGATCGCCGACTTCAAGGGCAAGCGCATCTCGACCGGTTCGCCGCTGTCGGGCACGGAGGCGATCGCCAACAAGCTCATCGCCGCGGCCGGGCTCACACCCGGCGACGTCGCCGCCCAGCGACTCGACCTCACCAAGACCGTCGACGGCATGAAGGACGGCTCGATCGACGGGCTCGTCTGGTCGGGCGGGCTCCCGACGTCGGCCCTCACCGACCTCTACACCTCGATGGGCTCGAAGGTGACGATGCTCGACCCGACGCCGCTGCTGCCCAAGCTCAGGGCGACCTCACCGGTCTACGACACCGCGGTCATCCCGGCCACGACCTACGACATGCCGAAGGACGTCAAGACCGTCGTCGTGCCCAACGTGCTGCTCGTGCGCGAACAGATGCCCGCCAACCTCGCGTGCGCGCTGACGACGCTCGTCTACGGCAAGACCGACCAGCTCGTCCAGGCGCACCCCGCGGCCAAGGACATCGCGCTCGACAAGGCCGACGCCAGCAGGCCGATCCAGATGCACCCGGGGTCGGCACGTGCGCTGCAGCAGCTGCGCGAGTCCGGCGCGAAGTGAGCGCGCCGCCCACCCGAGGCCCTCGGATGGGCGGCGCGACGACTGCTTGTCGGGTCAGTCGGCGACGACGTAGGTGCGCTTGTTGACGAACTCCTCCATGCCGAGGGTGCCCAGCTCGCGTCCGAAACCGGAGCGCTTCACCCCGCCGAACGGCACGTCCGCGCCCTCGCCGGCGGCGATGTTGACGTTGACCATGCCGCTCTCGAGGCGCTGGGCCACCGCCGACGCGCGGGCCGTGTCGGTGCTGAAGACCGACCCGCCCAGCCCGTAGGCCGAGCTGTTGGCCAGCTGCACGGCCTCGTCCTCGCCGGACACCTTGTAGACGACGGCCACCGGCCCGAAGAGCTCCTCGCTGTAGGCGCGCATCTGCGGCGTGACGCCGGTGAGCACAGCGGGCTCGTAGTAGGCGGTCGTGTCGTCGCGCAGCGTGCCGCCGACGTGCAGCGTCGCGCCGTGGGCGACCGCGTCCTGCACCTGCGCGTCGAGGGCCTCGGCGGCCGCGCGCGACGACATCGGCGGGACCTGCTCGGGGTCGAGGGCCTTGGCCTTGGCGACGAGGGCGTCGACGAAGCCGTCGTAGTGGTCGTCGAGCACGATCATCCGCTTGTTGGAGTTGCAGGCCTGGCCCGTGTTGTACATGCGGAAGTCCCAGGCGGTCGCCGCCAGCTCGCCGGTGTCGCCGTCGAGCACGATGAACGGGTCGGAGCCGCCGAGCTCGAGGACGCACTTCTTGAGCGCCCGGCCGGCGATGGCCGCCACGGCCGCGCCCGCGCGCTCGGACCCGGTGAGCGAGACGCCCTGCACCCGCGGGTCCTCGATGATCGTCTCGACCTGGGCGTGGGTCGCGAAGAGGTTGGTGTAGACGCCCTCGGGCAGGCCGGCCTCGCGCATGATGTCGGCAATCGCCAGCGCGCACCGCGGCACGGACTCCGCGTGCTTGAGCAGCACGGTGTTGCCGAGCATGAAGTTCGGCGCCGCGAACCGGGCGACCTGATAGAAGGGGAAGTTCCACGGCATGACGCCGAGCAGCACGCCGACAGGGAGGCGCTGCACGACGGCCGTGCCGCCGGAGAACGTCGGGATCGGCTGGTCGGCGAGCAGCTCCTGCGCGCGGTCGGCGTAGAACTGGAAGATCGCCTGGCAGAACTCGGCCTCCTCGACCCCCTCGGCCAGGGGCTTGCCCATCTCCTCCTGCGCCAGCTGGGCGAGCTCGTTGGCCCGCTCGCCGAAGAGCTCGGCCACGCGACCCACGACCGCACCGCGCTCGGCCACCGACCGCTGCGCCCACTCCCGGTAGGCGGAGTCGGCCTGCGCGAGCGCGGCCTCGACCTGCTCGTCGGTCGCCGCGTCGAACTCGGCGTCGACCGCGCCGGTCGCGGGGTTGAGGGACTGGTAACGGGGGGTGGCCATGTCGTCTCCTTTGATGATCAGCCTCGGTGAGCGCACCCTAGCACGCTTGACATATAAACTCTACTTTCATATGTTTTGCCCCAGCGGGCCGGCAACGACGCCGGCCGACCCTGGAAAGGCACCCCGTCATGGCAACCCAGCCACCCGCTGCGCGGCGCGGCACTCGACCGCACCAGCCTCGTCACCACGAGGCCGCCGCGGACGCGCATCTGGCCGTCCTCGGCTATGAGCGCGAGCTCAAGCGCTCGATGAATCTGTGGGCCAACATCTCCCTCGGCTTCACCTACCTGTCCCCCCTGGTCGGCGTCTACTCGCTCTTCGCCTTCGGGTTGGCCCTGACAGGGCCGCCCGCCTTCTGGTGGCTGCTCATCGTCGGCGCGGGCCAGCTGCTCGTCGCGCTGGTCTTCGGGGAGGTCGCCTCGCAATACCCGGTGGCGGGCGGCATCTACCAGTGGGTCCGGCGCCTGTGGAACAGGCGGGTGGCGTGGCTCATCACGTGGGTCTACGCCTGGGCCATGATCGTCACGGTCACATCCGTGGCCGAGTTCGGAGGGGGTTTCGCCGCGGCGCTCTTCGGCTTCGAGAACACCCCCCGCAACGGTTTCCTCACGGCGGTCGCGCTGCTGCTCATCGCGCTGGCCTTGAACTTCAGCGGCACCCGCACGATGGCGCTCGTGGCCCAGATAGGCCTCCTCGCCGAGCTCACCGGGGTCGTGGCCCTGGGCCTCTTCCTCATGCTCTTCCGGCGGCACAACTCGATCACCGTGCTCTTCGACTCGATGGGCGCGGGCGGCGACCGACCGTTCGTCTGGGCTTTCCTGGCGGCGTCGCTGACCGGGCTCTTCCTCTTCTACGGCTTCGAGGCCTGCGGCAACGTGGCCGAGGAGGTGGCCGACCCGGGCCGCCGGATCCCTCGGGCCATGCAGCTGACGATCCTCATCGGCGGCATCTCCGCGGTGGTGTCCTTCCTCGGCTACCTGCTGGCGGCGCCGAACCTGCAGGCCATCGTCGCCGGCGAGGTCAGCGACCCGATCCCCGCGATCCTGCAGGGCGCGCTCGGTGAGACCGGCGCGAAGCTCTTCCTCATCGTCGCGATGCTGTCGTTCATCTCCTGCGTGCTCTCGCTGCAGGCGGCGGCCTCCCGGCTCATCTACTCCTTCGCTCGCGACCGGATGACTCCGGCCAGCGACTGGCTCGCGACCGTCTCGCCGCGACATGCGGTGCCGACCAGGGCGTTGCTCGTCGCCTGCGTCGTGCCGATCGCCCTGTGCGGCTGGGTCTATGCCGAGCCGGACGCGCTCGCTCAGATCACGGCCTTCGCCGTCCTCGGCATCTACCTTGCATTCCAGACCGTGGTGTTCGCCGCGCTGCGGATGCGGCGGCGGGGCTGGCAGCCGGCCGGCGCCTTCAGCCTCGGCCGCGCTGGGTGGGCGGTCAACGTCGCCGCCCTCGCCTACGGCGTGATCTCGATGGTGTTGCTCGCGTGGCCGAGCAGCGTCGCGACCGGGCCGGAACGCTTCCTGCCCTTGCTCGGCGTGCTGATCGTGCTCGGGAGCGGACTGGCCTACCTCCTCGCGGTCAGGCCCGACCGGCTCTCCACTGGCCCCGAGGGTGACGCGCTCGAGATCGCCGCGCGGCTGCGGGCGGCGAACCTGACCGCAATCGGGCCGGGCGTGCCGAGCCGCGCCCCCGCGGACCCGGCCCCGGCTGCCGAGGCGTGACGCCCCCGAACGTCTCTCACCGAGGCCTCACCGACGAGCTGCTGCTGAAAGGAACCCGCCGTGCCGTCCAGTTCGCTGCGTGCCGTCGACGCAGGTAGAGAGCGTGTGACCAGCGCAGGAGCCGGTCCCGCCGCGCACGCGGCCGCCGACACCGGTCTCGGCCCAGTGGGGCTGACCACCGCGACGGCGCGGGCCGTGCTGGGGGTGCCGGACTCACTGGGACGCGCCGACCAGGTCGCCGATCGCCTCGCGCGCGCCATCGAGCTCGGTCTGCTGCTCGACGGTGAACGGCTGCCGAAGGAGAGCCTGCTGGCCGAGCAACTCGGCACGGCGACGGTCACCCTGCGCGAGGCGCTGGCCACCCTCCGCGGGCGCGGCCTCGTCGAGACCCGGCGCGGACGGGGTGGCGGCAGCTTCGTGCGACGCACCGGCGGCGGGCTGGGCGCCGATGATGCCGCACCTCTGCTGCAACGTCACCTGAGCGGCTTCACCGTGGTGCAGCTGCGCGAGCTCAGCGACCATCGCCGCGCGATCTCCGGCATGGCGGCGGCCCTGGCGGCCGAACGTGCCGCGCCCGACGACGTGCAGCGGCTGAAGCAGCGCTGGGAGGTGTTCGCCGCCGCCGGGTCGACCAGTGACCGGCGGCGGGCGCAGACCCAGTTCGCCCTCGACATCACCTCCGCCGCCCAGGCCGCCGCCCTCGGGCGCGAGGAGCTCGACCTGCACGCCCAGCTGGGCGACCTGCTGTGGCACCAGGCCCCCGACGGCCAGCACGAGGAGGTCGCCCGGCATCTGGCCGCCGTCGTCGACGCGGTCGAGCAGCGGGATACCGTCGCCGGCCGCCGGCACGCCGAGTGCGCCGTGCTCATCGAGATGACCGCGCTCGTCGCTCGGCGACTGGCTCTCCACCGGGAGGGAGGGCGATGAGCGGGACAGCGCCGGAGACGCGTGCCGAGGCGAGTGTCGATGCGCTGGTCGCGGGCCTCTTCGACAGGATCGCCGAGCTGGCGCAGGAGGCCGCGGGGCTGTGGTCCGGCGGACCGCCCGCGGCGAGCGACTTGGCCACACTCCGCCCCGCGATCTCGCGCCTCGTGGTGGACAACGCGTCCTTGATCTCCGGCGCCGGGGTGGCCGGCGGCCCCGGCAGCTTCGCCGACCAGGACCGCTGGCTGGAGTGGTGGTGGGCGCGGCCCGACCGCGGCCCCGAAGCGCTGCGGGTCAACCTCGACCCCCGCGCGCCCGACTGTTATGACGTCGCCGGGGAACCGTGGTATCAGGTGCCCATGCGCGAGGGCCGCGGCTACGTCGCCGGCCCGACCGTCGACTACGCCTGCACGATGGACTACGCGCTGACGATGGCGTGGCCCATCGAGTCGCCCGACGACGGGCGGCCCGTGGCCGTCGCCGCCCTCGACGTGCCGGTCGGAAGGTTGGAGACCCGGCTGCTGCCGGCCCTGACCGCCGACGCCGGGCGCCTCACGCTCGTCAACGGGGCCGATCGCGTGGTGCTCTCGGCGACGGCCGGATGTCTGCCCGGTGACCTCGTGCCCGGGGCGGACCCGCTACGGATGTGCGGTCACCCGGCACTGCGCGGATGGCGGCTGATCGACCAGGGGTGATCCCCTAGTCCGGCCGGCCCGGGAAGCCGCGGCGGCCCGCCCCGAGATCGTCGGGGCGGGCCGCCGGTGTGTGCGCGTCGGTCGGTGGAACTCAGTGGAACATCGACCGGCGCAGATCCTGGTTGAGCGTGGAGATGACATCGAGCGGGATGTCCTTGGGGCACGCCGCCGAGCACTCGCCGATGTTGGTGCAGCCACCGAAGCCCAGGTCGTCCTGGCGGGCGACCATCGACTTCACGCGCATCCACCGCTCGGGCTGGCCCTGCGGCAGCGACCCGAGGTGCGTCACCTTCGCGCCGACGAAGAGCATCGCCGACGCGTTCGGGCAGGCGGCCGCGCAGGCGCCGCAGCCGATGCACGTCGCGGCGTCGAACGCCCGGTCGGCCTTCTTCTTCTCGACGGGAGCGGCGTGCGCCTCGGGGGCCGAGCCGGTGTTCGCCGAGATGAAGCCGCCCGCCTGGATGATGCGGTCATAGGCGGTGCGGTCGACGACGAGGTCGCGCAGCACCGGGAACGCGTGCGCCCGGAACGGCTCGATCGTGATCGTCGCGCCGTCGTTGAAGCTGCGCATGTGCAGCTGGCACGTCGTCGTGTTGCCGTGCGGGTCGTCGCCGGTGTTGCCGTGCGGCCGACCGTTGATGACCACACCGCACATGCCGCAGATGCCCTCGCGACAGTCGCTGTCGAAGGCGACCGGCTCGATGCCCTGGTCGTTGAGGTTCTCGTTGAGCACGTCGAGCATCTCGAGGAACGACATGTCCTCGCTGATGTCGGGCACGTCGTAGGTGACGAGCTTGCCCGGGGCCGCGGGGCCGTCCTGACGCCAGATCTTGACAGTGATGTTCACTTGTAGCTCCGCTGCTTCAGCTCGATGAACTCGTACACGAGGTCTTCCTTGTGCAGGATCGGCGGTTGATCGTCGCCGGCATACTGCCAGGCGGCCACGTAGAGGAACTGGTCGTCGTGACGCAGCGCCTCGCCGTCCTCGGTCTGCGACTCGGCCCGGAAGTGGCCGCCGCACGATTCCCGGCGGTGCAGGGCGTCGATGCACATGAGCTCGCCGAGCTCGATGAGGTCGGCGACGCGCCCCGCCTTCTCCAGCGACTGGTTGACCTGGTCGGCCTTGCCGAGCACCCGCAGGTTGGACCAGAACTGCTTCTTGAGCTCCCGGATGAGGCCGATGGCCTTGATGAGACCCGCCTCGTTGCGCTCCATGCCGCAGTATTCCCACATGATCTGGCCGAGCTCCTTGTGGTAGGAGTCCACCGATCGAGTGCCGTTGCTGTTGAGGAAATACTCGATCCGCTCGAAGACCGAATCGCGCGCCTCGGCGACCGCCGGGTCGTTGGCGTCGATGTGCGGGTAGGGGCCGTTGGCCAGGTAGTCGCGGATCGTGTTCGGCAAGACGAAGTAGCCGTCCGAGAGGCCCTGCATGAGCGCGGACGCGCCGAGCCGGTTGGCGCCGTGGTCGGAGAAGTTGGCCTCACCACCGACGAAGAGCCCGGGGATCGTCGACTCCAGGTCGTAGTCGACCCACAGGCCGCCCATCGTGTAGTGCACGGCCGGGTAGATGCGCATCGGCACCTGGTAGGGGTTCTCCCCGGTGATGCGCTCGTACATGTCGAAGAGGTTGCCGTACTTCGTGCGCACGGCGTCTTCGCCCAGACGCGAGATCGCGTCGGCGAAGTCGAGGTAGACGCCGCGCCGCACGCGCCGCTCCTCACCCTCCGGGCTGATCTCCACGACCGCCGGGCCGACGCCGCGGCCCTCGTCGCACATGTTCTTCGCCTGCCGGGAGGCGATGTCGCGCGGCACGAGGTTGCCGAACGCCGGGTAGATGCGCTCGAGGTAGTAGTCGCGATCCTCCTCGGCGATCTGCCGCGGGTCCTTGTCGCAGTCCTCCGCCTTCTTCGGCACCCAGATGCGGCCGTCGTTGCGCAGCGACTCGCTCATGAGCGTGAGCTTCGACTGCTTGTCGCCGTGCACCGGGATGCATGTCGGGTGGATCTGCGTGTAGCAGGGGTTGGCGAAGTAGGCGCCCTTGCGGTAGGCCCGCCACGTCGCCGTGACGTTGCAGCCCATCGCGTTGGTCGAGAGGAAGAAGACGTTGCCGTAGCCGCCCGAGGCGAGCACGACGGCGTCGGCCAGGTGCGTCTCGATCTCGCCGGTCACCATGTCGCGCGCGATGATGCCGCGGGCGCGGCCGTCGACGACGATGAGCTCGACCATCTCGTGCCGGCTGAACATCTCGACGGTGCCCTCGGCGATCTGCCGCTCGAGCGCCTGGTAGGCGCCGATGAGCAGCTGCTGCCCCGTCTGGCCCCGCGCGTAGAAGGTGCGCGACACCTGCACGCCACCGAACGACCGGTTGTCCAGCAGGCCGCCGTATTCACGGGCGAACGGCACGCCCTGGGCCACGCACTGGTCGATGATGTTGGCGCTCACCTCGGCGAGCCGATAGACGTTGGTCTCGCGGGCGCGGTAGTCGCCGCCCTTGACCGTGTCGTAGAAGAGGCGGAAGGTCGAGTCGCCGTCTTCCTTGTAGTTCTTCGCCGCGTTGATGCCACCCTGGGCGGCGATCGAGTGCGCGCGCCGCGGGCTGTCCTGATAACAGAACGCCTTGACGTTGTAGCCGGCCTCCCCGAGCGTGGCGGCGGCCGCACCGCCGGCCAGGCCGGTGCCGACGACGATGACCGTCAGCTTGCGGCGGTTGGCGGGGTTGACGAGCTTGGCGTCGAACTTGCGCTGCGTCCACTTGTCCTTGATGGGACCGGTGGGCGCCTTGACGTCGGCGAGCGGGTCGCCGACCGTGAAATACGCGGAGGCCGCGTCGGAGGCGTGCTGGGTGGTCTGCGGGGTCAACGTTTCGGTCATGAGAGTTCGTGCACCCTTACTTGATCGCGCCGAAGAGGATGGCCAGTGGCGGGATGAGGAAGCCGATGACGACGACGGCGGAGATCACGACACCCGCGGTCTTGGCCGTCGCACGGGACTTGGCCGTGTTGGTCCAGCCCAACGTCTGGCAGGCGCTCCACACACCGTGGTGCAGGTGCATCGCGAGGGCGATCAGCGCGATGACGTAGATCAGCGTGAGCCACCAGTGCTGGAAGGCGGCGACGACGCGCTCGGCCGGGGTGCCGAACGTGCCGCCGACGTTGATCCACAGCAGCGTGAACTGGCCGAGGTGGAAGATGATGAACGCCAGCAGCGCGACGCCGCCCCAGCGCATCCACTTGCTCGAGAGAGAGGCCGCGGCGGCCTTCTTGACGACATACTTCGTGCCGCGCGCCTTGTCGGCCCGCCCCCACAGCGTCACCGCCGAGTAGACGTGCGCGACGATCGCGACGATGAGCGTCAGCCGGAAGATCCACAGGAATCCCTCGTAGGGCAGGATCGGCATGAACATCGTGCGCAGGTGGTGCGCGTACTCGTCGAATGCTTCGTGTCCGGCGAGGATCTTGAGGTTGCCGTACATGTGGAACAGCACGAAGAAGACGAAGTAGAGGCCCGAGACGGCCATCATGAACTTCAGGCCGATGCTGCTGTGCATCGGACTGGTCGGTGTCTTCTTGGGCGTTGGTTTGACTGCTGCTGAAGTGGCCACGTGCGGATTCTGCCCCGTTCCTGTCGATGCGTGCGGTGCGGTTCGCCTAAATTCGAGCCGAGTTCGACACTTCTCGGCTCGAGAACCTACCCAGGCCAGGACCGCCGTGTGACGACCCGACCCTGATTCGTTCGATAACCGAACGTGGGGTCGTGCATGCGGCCCTCACGTGCAGGAACGACGTCTCCAGTGCGCAGTCGCCTCGGTTTTCATCGTAGTCAGTCGGGGCGCGCGAGCGGGGAGGGACCCATGTCCTTGCCCGTGACAACTCGTCATCCGAACTGGCACGACTCTCCGGCGGGAACTGGCACGGCTCTGCGGCGGACGGCGAGGCCGGGCGCGGGGATCGGACCCGGATCAGCGCGCCGCGAGCGCCGCGGCGTAGAGATCGCGCGCGGGCACCCCGGTCTGCGCGGCCACGGCCCGGCAGGCGTCCTTGAGTCGCTCCCCGGCCGCCACGCGCGCGGCCACCTGCTCCTGCGCGGCGCCGGGGTCGGCCGCCGCAGCGGGGGCGCCGGCCACGACGAGCGTGATCTCGCCGCGCACCTCGTCGGGATGCTCGACGCTCCACGTCACGAGGTCGGCCAACGGCCCCCGCACGACCTGCTCGTAGGTCTTGGTCAACTCGCGGCACACCGCAGCCGGCCGGTCGGCCCCGAAGGCCTGCGCCAGGGCCGCCAGCGTGCCGCCGAGCCGGTGCGGCGCCTCGAAGAAGACGAGGGTGCGCGGCTCGTCGGCCAACCCGGCCAGCGCGCGGGCCCGCTCGCCGGGCTTGCGCGGCGGGAAGCCCTCGAAGCAGAACCGGTCGACGGGCAGCCCCGACACCGCGAGCGCCATGAGCACGGCGCTCGGCCCCGGCACGCACGTGACGCGACCGCCGCGGGCCAGCACGGCCTCGACGAGCCGGTAGCCGGGGTCGGACACCGACGGCATCCCCGCGTCGGTGACGAGCACGGCGCGGGCACCGGCGGCGATCTCCTGGGCCAGGCCCGGCGTGCGGGCCTGCTCGTTGTGGTCGTGGTAGCTGAGCACCCGCCCGCCGCGGTCGGCCGGCCGCACGTGCAGGGCCGCGGCGAGGCGCGCCAGGCGCCGGGTGTCCTCGGCGAGCACGATGTCGGCGCCCTCGAGCTCGGAGGCCAGCCGCGGCGAGGCGTCGCGGGGGTCGCCGATCGGGGTCGCCGCGAGCACGAGCACGCCGCCGGCCGCGCCCGGTCGGTCGGTCCCCTCCTCAACGCGCTCGCTCACCGGGTCAGCCCGCTCGGGCACCAGGTCAGCCCGCTCGGGCACCGGGTCAGCGCGGTCGGGCACCGGGTCAGCGCGGTCGGGCACCGGGTCAGCCCGCTCGGGCACCGGGTCAGCCCGCTCGGGCACCGGGTCAGCGCGGTCGGGCACCGGGTCACCGGGGTCGTCGGCATCGCGGGGCGGGGTGGGCATGGCGCGATCCTGTCAGGTCGGGATCGGCCCGCGCGACGTCGGGACCGACGTCGACCTCGGGCGACGCGTGCGCGACCCGGCGGACCCGCGGCGGGCGGTCCACCTACGATGGGCGCATGAGTCACACCGAGCAGCTGCGCCTGCGGCTGCTCGGAATTCGCTCCACGAGCCGGGTCGACCGGCTCGTGGGCTGGCTCGGCCCGCTGCTCGTGGCGATCTACGCCGGGGTGCTGCGGTTCTGGCAGCTGGGGCGGCCCGACACCCTGATCTTCGACGAGACCTACTACGTCAAGCAGGCCTGGTCGCTGCTGGAGTTCGGCACCGAGCACAAGGTGCTCTCCGAGCTCGCGGCCAAGGACGCCACCCCCGGCGTCGACCAGGTCTGGGCGGCAGGCACGCCGAACGTCTTCGGCCCGAGCGCCGACTTCGTCGTGCATCCCCCGGTGGGCAAGTGGGTCATCGCGCTCGGCGAGCTGCTCGGCGGAGTCCAACACGCCTGGTCGTGGCGCCTCGGGGTCGCCGTGTTCGGCACCGTCAGCGTCTACCTGCTCGCGCGGGCCGCGCGGCGGATGTTCGGCTCGACGGTGCTGGGCATCGTGGCCGGGCTGCTCCTGTGCTTCGACGGGCAGCACTTCGTGCACTCGCGCACGGGGCTGCTCGACATGTCGGTGATGTTCTTCGCGCTCGTGGCCTTCTGTGCCCTGCTCGCCGACCGTGACGCCTCGCGCTCCCGGCTCGCGCGCGTCGTCGGCGGCTGGCAGGACGCCGGCATGCGCTTCGACGACCCCCGGATGCGCTACGGACCGTGGCTGGGCTGGCGGCCGTGGCGGTTCGTCGCCGCGGTCAGCCTTGGGCTGTGCATCGGCACGAAGTGGTCGGGCCTGTACTACCTCGCGGTCTTCGGCCTCATGACGGTGTTCTGGGACATGGGCGCCCGCCGCACCGCCGGCGTGCACCGGTGGCGTACAGCCGCCATCGTGCGCGACGGCCTGCAGGCCGGCGTGACGATGGTGGGGGTGGCGCTGGTCACCTACGTGGCGTCGTGGGCCGGGTGGTTCCGCTCGACGTCGGGCTGGGGCCGCGACTGGGGAGCACAGCACCCCGCGTCGGGCGTGGCGGGCCTCGTGCCCGACGCGCTGCGTTCGCTGTGGAAGTACCACGTCGACATGTGGAACTTCCATGTCGGGCTCACGAGCCACCACGACTACATGAGCAACCCGTGGTCCTGGCTGCTGCAGGGGCGCCCGACCTCCTTCTACTACGAGGGGCCCAAGCTCGGGGAGCAGGGCTGCGCGGTGGCGAGCTGCTCGAAGGCCATCACCGACCTGGGCAATCCGGCGATCTGGTGGGCGGCGACGCTGGCCCTGCCCGTGGTGCTGTTCTGCTGGATCGCGCGGCGCGACTGGCGGGCCGGGGCGATCCTCGCGGGGTTCGCGGCCGGCTACCTGCCGTGGTTCCAGTATCAGGAGCGCACGATCTTCACGTTCTATTCGGTGGCGTTCGTGCCGTGGGTCGTGCTGGCCGTGACCTATGCCGCGGGGCTCGTCATGGGGCCGGCCGACGCGTCGCGCCGGCGGAGGAGGTGGGGTCGCGCGCTCGTCGGCGCCTACGTGGTGCTCGTCGCGGCCGTCTTCGTCTTCTTCTGGCCGGTCTATACCGCGCAGATCATCCCTTTCGAGCACTGGCGCTGGCGGATGTGGTTCCCCTCGTGGATCTGAGCGGCTCGTCGAGGAGCTGGGCTCAGGCCTTCGGGACCCGCTCGGCGAGCCGGGCACCCACGTCGCGCATCGCTCGGCGCGGCAGGTTGGTGAGGCGCACGCGACCGCTGGTGGTGTTCACGCTGATCGTGCCCAGCTCGAAGATGCGCTCCAGCGGGCCCTGGCCGGTCGTCACCGCCCGCACGTGCGCGAGCGGGACGACGCGGCGCACCGGCCGCAGCGAGCCGGTCTGCACATAGATCGCGTCGTCGGTGACCTCCCACCGGTGCAGTCGGTAGCGCAGCCGCGGCAACACGACGATGTGCGCGAGCGCGGCGATCGCGACGGCGGCGAGGGCGACCAGCTGCGTCGGGCGACGGGTCGGATCGAGCGCGATCCACCCGCAGACGAGGACGAACGGCGCGAGCCATCCCAGACCCGCCACGAGCGCCCAGCGCCCCTTGGCCAGACGCGAGATGCGGTGTGCGGGTGGGCGGCTGCGCAACCGAGCGAGGGCCTGGGCGTCGAGCTGACCCGCCGCCGTGTCACCCGTCGCCGTGCGCGCCGGGCGCCGGGGCGCGGCGGGCTGGGCGCCGGGCCACGAGCCGCCGGGATCGTGACTGCGGGCGCGGCCCGGCCAGGCGGGCACGTCGGGTGCGACGGACTTGCGCCCACCCGCTCCCGGCCACGACTCCGGCGGGCGTAGCTCCTCGACGAGCAGTGCGCCCGGCGCTGCGGCCGGGGGCGCGCCGACGGGGGTCGAGTCCTCCTGCGACATACCTGCCAGGGTGGCACGCGGGCCCGCAGAGCCCGAACCTCGTTGCACCTCAGGGTGCCCTGCACCGCACACGATCGCCGCACACGCGCAGGGCCCGGATCACCGACGCTCACGCCGACGGATCCGGGCCCTGCCTGTGCCAGTGGAGCTGAGGGGATTCGAACCCCTGACCTTCTCATTGCGAACGAGACGCGCTACCAACTGCGCCACAGCCCCAAGTGCGAGGTTCACTGTAGCAAAGCCCTGCTCAGGCTCCGAATCGG
>JBDIAP010000057.1:0-20775 GCA_039812485.1 Kineosphaera sp. | reverse complement strand
CTAGCTCCCACGTGCGCCCGCGCCCTGACCCGGGCCGTCGCCACCGCCTGCTCGACCCTGTGGATGTCCGCGGCCAACGCCGCGATCGTCCGGGAGATCGTGGGGTCCAAGGCCACCGGCCCGTACAGGCCCGGCTCGGCCCGTAACAACGCCGTGTCCGCGCACGCGTCTCCGCCCAGAGCCGGCGACGTCGCCACGTCCAACACGACCTTCGCCGGATCGTGCCTGGCCAGCGGCTTGTGCCACCGCGCCAACGCCTCACGCAGTCCCGCACCCCAACCCCGACACGTGCGCGGTGCGCGTCACCAAAGCGTCGCCCGCGTGGGCGACCGCGGGCACCGCCGCCGCGTCCACTCGAACCAACAGGTACAGAGCGCTACGCCTACACCTGGGAAGTGCCCTTCGAACTACGACGATATCGACCTCAGAAATCGACATCCTCGCAGGTCAGGGGAACTTCCCGCATCCGGCGCACTCACTCCCATGAAATCCTCCGGGCTAGGGAGGACAGCACTCATTGACAGGTGACTAAATGGTCACCTATGGTCAGGGCGTGGACGACGACCTGGTGTTCAAGGCGCTGGCCGACCCGACGCGGCGGCTCATGCTCGACGCGCTCTTCACCCAGGACGGCCGAAGCCTCGGCGATCTCGAGCAGGTCGTCGCGACGCGCACCGAGATGACGCGATTCGGGGTGTCCAAGCACCTCAAGCTCCTCGAACAGGCGGGGCTCGTCACCTCCCGCAAACAGGGCCGGGAGAAGCTGCACTACCTCAACCCGGTGCCCATCCGCCTCATCCATGACCGCTGGATCGACAAGTACACGCACGCTCACGTCACGGCACTCACCGATCTCAAACGACAGCTGGAGGAATCACCATGAGCACCACCGACACTCAAGCCCAGACCATGACCGACGGCAGTGGGCGCAACGCCCCCGAGCTCCAGGTCTTCCGCGTCTACATCGAGGCCCCGGCGACGCGGGTGTGGGAGGCGATCACGAGCCCGGAGTTCAGCACGAAGTACGGCTACGGCGGCGAGGTCGCCTACGACCTCGTGGCCGGCGGCGACTACGTGAGCCACACGACGCCGGAGATGAAGCAGATGGGCATGGGCGACGTCGCGGTCACGGGCACGGTCATCGAGGCCGACCCGCCGCGCCGCCTCGTCCAGACGTGGATCGCCGCCTGGCATGCGGAGGAGACGACCCTGACCTGGGAGCTCACCGAGTTCGACGGCCCCCTGACCCGCCTCACGCTGACCCACGACTGCACCGGCGCGCAGCATACCGCCCGCGACGTCGAGGGCACCGGGGACGCCGCGCAGGGCGGCGGCGGGTGGCCGTGGGTCCTCGCCGGCCTCAAGACCTACCTCGAGACCGGCCGCCAGATGGTCGGCTCCGGCTCCTGACGCCCGCCCATCCAGGCGCCCGACGCAGCCTCACCGGCGGCGTCGGGCGCTTGGGTGTCGCCGGGCGTCAGTCGGGGCGGGTCCCGATCGTGAGGAGGAGGTTCGCGTAGAGGGCCTGGTCACCGGTGGCGACGAGGACCGCGACGTCCGGCGCCGTCGCGGCAGCATAGAAGTCGTGGCGCGGCAGCTCGTCGATCCTCACCCCGGGCAGCGCACCCCGGTAGACGGCGTGGCTCGGGATGTCGTCGAGGCGGTGCTCGGGGAGGGCGTCGGGCTCGGGCACCATGACGGCCGCCCGCTCGACGACGATCACGCGGGTGAGCACGCCGAGCACGTCGGTGACCGTGAGCATCCCGGGCGCGACATTGGCCAGACGCGCTCGGCCGCTGGGGCCGCGCCGGTCGAGTGGGGTAGTTGCCGTCCGCGAGCAGCACCTTCGCGCCGTGACCGGCGCGGGCGAGGGCCGCGAGCAGCGGGGGATGGATGAGCGGACCGAGGATCCCGAGAAGCCTCCTGAGACGGTGACGATCGACGTAGGGCTCGACTCTGCCCCGTGGGCCCATCCGATCGCGACCGCCCATCGGCCCGCGGCGGTCGGTGCTGGTCGGAGTTGTTACGACGGCCGGCTCGGTATCGGCGGACGGCCCGGCGGCGACCGTCAGCTCTGGCGCGGTCGCCGGATCACGGTGTCGCTGCCGCCGTCGACGGCGAGGCAGACACCGTTCGTCGATCCCGACTGACGCGCTGGCGACGGTGACCTCGCCGCGTAGCGCTGAGCGCCTTCCACCCGGCGTCGGCGGTGATGACGGCGCCGTTGAGGTGGATCGCCTCGTCGGAGGCGAGGAAGAGGGCGAGGTGGGCGATGTCGTCGGTGGCGAGGTAGCCGGGGATGAGCCCGGCGAAGGCCTCCGCCCGCGCGGCCCCGTGCGGGTCGCACCAGGTCCTTCTGCACGCCGCCGCTGCGCGCCGCGCGGGCGACACCGGCCCTCAGGGAGGTGGCCGGGGTGAACGCCTCGACCAGGTGCTGGGCTACCTCGGGGGAGGGAGCGTAGCGGTCCATCCGGTAGCCGCCCAGCCACGTAAGAGCGTGGGCCACCTGCTCATCGAGTCCGGTGAACACCTTGTAGCGCCAGCCGATCTCGTCGCACAGGGCCTTCGTCAACGCGAACTGGTGGGCCTCGGCCTTGTCCGGGCGACGCACGTCCACGAGCCGTCCGTCGCCGTTGCTCAGCCGGACGAAGAAGTCGGGGACGTGATCGCGGAGTCGTCGGCCCTCTGCATCCTGCGTGCCCTTGGGCCATAGGATCGCCAGCGGCTGGGAGGAGACGCCCACGACATCGGGGTCATGGTCTGCGCTCAGGAGGTACTGCCGCTCCAGCAGGCTCTCGAATCCGGTGTGCGCTTCGTCGTGGAGGACCACCACAGACCCTCGTAGTTGCGGTTGCCCGGCCAGGCGAACTCGCGGATGGGGAGGGCCTCCTCGAAGGGCTCTGCCGTGAGGGCCCGGCTGGCCTTGACCTTGAGCAACCGACCATAGAGGCGTGCCAGCACGCGCACGGTGTCCGTGACGTTGCTCGGCAAGGAGCGTAGCGCTCGACTCACGGAGCCTCCGGGTCTTCTCGCGTTGGGCAGTTGGCCTTGCATATCGGGTCAACTGCGACTAGATGCCCCTTGCTATAGCAGTGTCCGATCTAGTGTGAGAGATCTCATCTGGATTGAGAGGGGACAACCAGACGAGGAACTGGCGCTCCAGAACGAAAGGGAATTGACATAATGTCGATTATCGGCGTTCAGCCGACGGTGCTCGTGTCACGGGAGTGGCTGCTCGAGGACGCTAGCTGCTGACAGGCCTGTCAGGAGCTAGCGTCCTCCGTCACGACGGATGGCCGGTCAGGCCGGTCGGCTGTGCCGGTATCGGCCGTGAAGCGGCCCAGCCCGTAGAACGCCTCGAGCACCATGACCGCGGCGCCGGTCGCCACGGCGTCGCCCTCGACCGAGAGGGTGGACAGGTCGTAGGCCGACGCCCCCGCGAGCGTCTCGGCGAGTCCCGCCTCGACGGCCCGCAGGTAGGTCGAGGGCTCGCTGAGCACGTGCCGTCCGCCGACGATGACGCGCGGCACATCGACGATCTCCAGGGCGTTCGTCAAGCCGGTCGCCATGACCCTGGCGGCCCGTTCGACGTCGCCGGCGGCCAGGGCCGCATTGAAGAGCGCCTCGACGCAGCCGAGCCGGCCGCACTCGCAGCGCGGGCCGTCGAGCTGCACGACGGTGTGCCCGAATTCGGCCGCGACGCAGTGCGCCCCGCGCTGCAGCCGGCCGTTGACCCAGAGGGCCCCGCCGACGCCGCGATCGGCCAGCGCCAGGAAGGTATCGGTCATCCGCTCGCCCTGCTGCCAGGCCACGAGCTCCAGGGCCGCGTTGGTCGTGCGCTCCAGGAAGACCGGCAGGCCGCAGCGGGCGCTGAGCTCGTCGCGCAGCGGCACCCGCTCCGGGGCCTCCCACCAGCGGTAGCCGTGCACGGTCCCGCGGTCGTGATGCACCGGGCCGGGCGTCGCGATCCCGACGCCGACCGTGTTGGTGCACCGGCACTCCCCCATGAGTTCGCTCACGGCACCGGCGACGGCGTCGACGAGCTGCTGAGGCGTGAAGCGTGGCGGCAGCGGCATCGCCGTGCTGGCGACCGTGTCGCCCGCGAGGTCGACCATGACCGCGTGCAGGTCCGTGCGGCTCGCGTGCACCCCGATGCTCTGGGCGGTCTCGGCCCGCAGCCGATAGAGGTAGGCGGGCTTGCCGCGCCCGCCGTGGCGCGTGCCGGTCGTCTCGACGAGTCCGTCGTCGATGAGTCGGGCCAGGATCTTCGAGACCGCCTGTGGGGTGAGCCCGGTCGCCTCGGCGAGCACGCGCCGCTCGGCGACCCCGCAGGTGCGCAGGTGACCGAGCACGGCGGCGTCGTTGTAGCCGCGCACGAACTGCAGGTTGACCGTCAAGCCCATCGCCCCACTCTGCCTGCCTCTCCCCCGATGTGTGTCGGCGATGAGTGCCGTCGGGCTCCCGATCGCCGGGATTTGATTATAGCAACAGCGTTGCTAATATTGAGGTCATGCAGAACGTCCACAGCCTCGACGCAACCCGCGACGCCGGACTCGACCACACCGCCGCCGAGCAGACCATCGACGATCCGACGACCGGCCTCGTGCGGCCCGAGGCCGGAGGCCACGCCGCCGACGGGCAGACCCTCACCGGCACGCGCCTCTGGATCGCCCTCGGTGTCCTCGCGCTCGGCGGCTTCGGGCTGGGCGCCTCCGAATTCGTCTCGATGGGCCTCCTCCCGCAGATCGCGGGCGGCCTGCTGCCCGACGCCTACGCGGCCGACCCGCACACGGGCATCGCCCAGGCGGGCTGGCTCATCAGCTCCTACGCCCTCGGCGTCGTCGTCGGCGCGCCGGTCTTCGCCGTGCTCGGCGCCCGACTCTCGCGCACCCGCCTGCTGCAGGGGCTGCTCGCCGTGCTCATCATCGGCACGCTGGCCTCGGCGCTGCTGCCGTCCTTCGCGACCGTGCTCGGCGCGCGCTTCCTCGCCGGCCTGCCGCACGGCGCCTACCTCGGCCTGGCCGCGCTCGTGGCGGGTTCACTCATGGGCCCGGGCAACCAGGGTCGCGGCATCGCGGTGGCCCTGAGCGGTCTGACGATCGCCAACGTGCTCGGCGTGCCCGCGATGACCGCCCTCGGTCAGGCCTTCGGCTGGCGGCTGGCCTACCTGGTCGCGGCGGCGATCTTCGCCGTCACGCTCGTCGGTGTCGCCCTGACGGTGCCCCATGAGGATCCCGACCCGCGGGTCAACCCGCGTGGCGAGCTGCGGGCCCTGCGCAGCGGCCAGCTGTGGGTCGTCCTGGGCCTGGCCGCAGTCGGCTTCGGCGGCTTCTTCGCCGTCTACAGCTACCTCGCCGAGGTGACGACGCAGGTCGCCGGGCTCGACGCCGCCCTCGTGCCGGTCGTCCTCGCGGTGGTCGGCCTCGGCATGACCGCGGGCAACGCACTCGGCGGACGCGCCGCCGACGGCAACGGCCCGCTGGCGCTCGTGATCGGCTTCGTGTCGCTCGTCGTCACGATGCTGCTCTTCGGGTGGCTCTCGGTCTCGGCGCCGGGTCTCGTCGTCGCGGCCTTCCTGGTCGGCGCCAACGTCATGTTCGTCGGCCCCCCGATCCAATCGCGTCTCATCGACATGGCCGGCCCGGCCCGCATGATGGCGGCCTCGCTCAACCACTCGGCCTTCAACGTCGGCAACGCCCTCGGCGCGCTCTTCGGCGGCCAGGTCATCGCCCTCGGGTTCGGCTACCGCGCACCGGCCCTCGTCGGCGCGAGCATGGCCGCAGGCGGTCTGCTCATCACCCTCGTCAGCCTGCGCCTCGAACGCGCCCAGTCCGCCCCGGCAGTGCCGCAGCCGGACGCCCGCACGCGCGAGCTCGTCGAGCCGGGGGTCGGCTGACACGCTGCTCGCTCCGGTCATCGCCCACGTCATCAACAACTGCTACGTCTTCTTCAAGGCTGGCCTCGGCTCCGGAGGCCACGCGGAGCACGCCCGCGATCTACGTCGTCATCGTGCTCGGACCCGTCCTCGGCGCGCTCCTCACCCTCCGACGTAGTCCGCGAGGTGCGTGCCGGTCAGGCCCGCGCGGGCCGCCACGAGCTCGGCGGGAGTGCCCTCGAAGACGACCGAGCCCCCGTCGTGCCCGGCGCCCGGCCCGAGGTCGATGATCCAGTCGGCGTGGGCCATGACGGCCTGGTGGTGCTCGATGACGATGACCGACTTGCCCGAGTCGACGAGTCGGTCGAGCAGGCCGAGGAGATTCTCGACGTCGGCGAGGTGCAGGCCGGTCGTCGGCTCGTCGAGGACGTAGACGTCGCCCTTGTCGCCCATCTGGTTGGCGAGCTTGATGCGCTGTCGCTCGCCTCCCGAGAGGGTCGTCAGCGGCTGGCCGAGGCTGAGGTAGCCGAGACCCACGTCGTCGAGGCGCTGCAAGATCTTGTGTGCGGCGGGGATCCGGGCCTCCCCCTCCCCAAAGAACTGTGTGGCCTCCGCGACGGGCATCGCCAGGACCTCGGCGATGTTCTTGCCGCCGAACCGGTAGTCGAGCACGGCCGGCTGGAAGCGCTTGCCCTCGCAGTCCTCGCACGGGGTCGAGACGGTGTCCATGAAGCCGAGCTCGGTGTAGATGACCCCCGCGCCCTTGCACGTCGGGCAGGCGCCCTCGGAGTTGGCGCTGAAGAGGGCCGGCTTGACGCCGTTGGCCTTGGCGAAGGCCTTGCGGATCGGCTCGAGGAGGCCCGTGTAGGTCGCCGGGTTGCTGCGCCGCGAGCCCTTGATGCCGCCCTGGTCGATGGCGACGACCCCGTCGCGCGGGGCGACCGACCCGTGGATGAGGGACGACTTGCCCGAGCCCGCGACACCCGTGACCACGACGAGCACGCCGAGCGGGATGTCGACGTCGACGTCGCGCAGGTTGTTGTCGGCGGCGCCGCGCACCTCGATGACGCCCCTCGGGCTCCGCACCGTGGCCTTCAGGCAGGCCCGGTCGTCCAGATGCCGGCCGGTCAGGGTGCCGCTGGCGCGCAAGCCCTCGACGGTGCCCGCGAAGCAGATCTGCCCGCCGTTCGTGCCGGCGCCCGGGCCGAGGTCGACGACGTGGTCGGCGATGGCGATCGCCTCCGGCTTGTGCTCGACGACGAGCACGGTGTTGCCCTTGTCACGCAGCCGCACGAGCAGGTCGTTCATGCGGGCGATGTCGTGGGGGTGCAGCCCGATCGTCGGCTCGTCGAAGACGTAGGTGACGTCGGTCAGCGACGAGCCGAGGTGGCGGATCATCTTCGTGCGCTGGGACTCCCCGCCCGACAGGGTGCCCGAGGGTCGCTCGAGCGAGAGGTAGCCGAGCCCGATCTCGACGAACGAGTCGAGCAGGTGCCGCAGGTTCGTCAGCAGCGGCGCGACCGACGGCTCGTCGAGCTCGCGCAGCCAGGCCGCCAGGTCGGTGATCTGCATGCGGCAGGCGTCGGCGATGTTGATGCCCTTGATCCTGCTCGCCCGGGCGCCCTCGGCCAGGCGGGTGCCCTCACAGTCGGGGCAGGTCTGAAACGTCACGGCCCGCTCGACGAAGGCGCGGACGTGCGGCTGCAGCGACTCGACGTCCTTCGAGAGCATCGACTTGGTGATCTTGGGGATGAGGCCCTCGTAGGTGAGGTTGATGCCCTCGACCTTGATCTTCGTCGGCTCCTTGTGCAGCAGGTCGTGCAGCTCCCGCTTCGTGTACTTCGCGATCGGCGTGTCGGGGTCGAAGAAGCCGCTGCCCCGGTAGATCCGGCCGTACCAGCCGTCCATCGAGTAGCCGGGGATCTTCAGGGCGCCCTCGTTGAGCGAGAGCCGCTCGTCGTAGAGAGCGCTCAGATCGATGTCGTTGACCCGGCCCATCCCCTCGCAGCGCGGGCACATGCCGCCGGTGCGCGAATACGTGGCCTTCTGCGCGATCGTCTTGCCGTCACCGCGCTCGACGGTGATCGCGCCGGCACCGCTGACCGACGGCACGTTGAACGCGAAGGCCTGCGGCCCGCCGATGTAGGGCTCCCCCAGCCGGCTGAAGAGCATGCGCAACATGGCGTTGGCGTCGGTCGCCGTGCCGACCGTCGAGCGTGGGTTGGCGCCCATTCGCTCCTGGTCGACGATGATCGCCGTCGTCAGGCCCTCGAGCACGTCGACATCGGGACGCGCCATCGTCGGCATGAAGCCCTGGATGAAGGTGCTGTAGGTCTCGTTGATCATCCGCTGGCTCTCGGCCGCGATCGTGCCGAAGACCAGGGAGCTCTTGCCCGACCCGGAGACGCCGGTGAACACGGACAGCCGCCGCTTGGGCAGCTGCACGCTGACGTCCTTGAGATTGTTCTCGCGAGCGCCCGCCACCGTGATGAGGTCGTGGCTGTCGGCGACCGGGGGCGACGAACCGAACGAGGGCGCTCCGCCAGCAGTGCTCATCGTGTCTCGGTCTCCTTCTGCGACGCCGGCCGATCGGGCACTGACGTCGTGGCGTCGGTTGCGTGTCGAGCGCCCCCATTGTGCCTGCTGGGCCCCGGAATTCTTGGCCCCTGGGGTATCGACAGACCAATTCACCAGGGACAGAATCGGCTACGACACACAATCGCCGGCGATTGCGCGTTCTCCCTCAGCCTTCACCGACGTTGTGAGGTCCCTATGACACAGACCGAGCCAACCCCCGTCTCGTCGCTCGACGCCGAGCAGGTCGGCTACAAGCAGTCCCTCGGGCGGCGGCACGTGCAGATGATCGCCATCGGCGGCGCGATCGGCACCGGCCTCTTCCTCGGGTCGGCCTCCCGCCTCAACAGCACGGGCCCCGCGCTGCTCTTCAGCTACGCCTTCGTGGGCGTCATCGCCTACTTCCTCATGCGGGCGCTCGGCGAACTCGTGCTGCACCGACCGACGTCGGGGGCGTTCGTCTCCTATATGCGGGAGTTCTTCGGTGAGAAGGCGGCCTACGTCACGGGCTGGATGTATTGGATGAACTGGGCCCTGACCGGCATCGCCGAGCTGTCCGCCGTGGGTCTCTACATCCAGTACTGGTGGCCGCTCATGCCGGCGTGGGCCACGGTGCTCATCTCGTTGGCCGTCGTGCTCGTCATCAACCTCATGTCGGCGCGCGCCTTCGGCGAGTTCGAGTTCTGGGCGGCGGTCGCCAAGGTGGGGGCGATCATCATCTTCCTCGTCGTCGGCACGGTCGTCGTCGTCGGGCAGATGAGCGTCGGTGGCCACCAGGCCGGCTTCCACAACCTGTGGTCCAACCCGGGCGGCTTCTGGCCGACCACGGGCGACTACAACTGGTACGGGCCGATCCTCGTCATGTCGGGTGTCGTCTTCGCCTACGCGGCGATCGAGATGGTCGGCGTCGCGGCCGGCGAGATGGCGGACCCCGAGCGGGAGGTCCCCAAGGCCGTCAACGCCGTGATCTTCCGCATCGCGGTCTTCTATTGCGGGTCGATCCTGCTGCTGGTCTCGATGCTGCCGACGAAGGAATACAAGTCGGGCATCAGCCCCTTCGTCACCGTCTTCGACCGGATGGGCCTGACGTGGATGGGCACCGCGATCCAGGTCGTCCTCATCATCGCGGCGCTGTCGAGCCTGAACTCCGGGCTCTACTCGACCGGCCGCGTGCTGCGCAGCCTCGGCATGGCCAAGCAGGCGCCGGCCTTCACCCTCAAGATGAGCGCGTCCGGCGTGCCGTGGGCGGGCATCGTCATGACCTCGATCGTCTACGTCTTCGGCGCGGTGCTCAACGCGCTGGCGCCCGACGCCTTCGAGATCGCACTCGAGGCCGCCGCCATCGGCGTCCTGTTCACGTGGGGCACGATCTTCCTGTGCCAGCTGCGGCTGCGGCAGCTCACCGACGCCGGGGTCCTCCCGCCGAGCCGCTTCCAGGCGCCGGGCTCGCCGTGGACCAGCTACCTCGGCCTGACGTTCCTCGTGCTCGTGGTCGTCGGCATGGCGATCTCCGGGTGGCAGTCCTCGCCCTACTTCTGGCACAAGACGAACTTCATCGTCGTCGTGTTCGGCATCCCGATCATCGCGCTGCTCATGGTCGTCGGCTGGTTCATCGTGCGCCGCAACGTCATCGCGCACACCGGTGGGCGGATCAGGGCCGTGTGGTCACTCACCGGCCCGACGTATGCAGACCACCAGACGGCCGGCGCGGCAGCCGGTCCCGACCCCCAGTCCCACCCGTGAGCCGGCGGAAAGGCACCCCGATGAGCATCCGCATCCTGCCCCGACTCGCGCTGGTCGTCACGGTCGGCGTCCTCGGCCTCACCGCCTGCAGCTCCGGTAGCGCGACCCAGACGTCGGTGACCCCCGCCGCGCCCGGAGCCGGCGCGCTGAAGATCGGCATCTCGACCGACGAGCCGGGGATCTCGCTCAAGGAGGGCACGTCCTACTCGGGCTTCGACATCCTCACCGCGACGTATGTCGCCGGCAAGCTCGGCGTCGCGCCGCAGGACATCGACTGGGTCGAGCTCAAGCAGGCCGACCGCGAGACCGCGCTGCAATCAGGGGAGGTCGACCTCGTCGTGCAGACGTATTCGATCACTCCCGAGCGGGCGCAGAAGGTCGACTTCGCCGGGCCGTATTTCGTGGCCCATCAGGACCTGCTCATCCGGCGCAACGACGCGACGATCAACGGGCCCGAACGACTCGACGGCAAGACCCTGTGCTCGGTGACCGGCACGACGTCGGCCGCCTACGTCAAGGCCAACTACCTCGGCAAGATCACGCTGCGCGAGGTGCCGACGTTCTCCGAATGCGTGCGCAATCTCGCCGACGGCACCGTCGACGCGGTGAGCACCGACGACATCATCCTCGCCGGTTTCGCCGCCCAGCCGCAGTACAAGGGGGTGCTCAAGGTCGTCGGCAAGGGCTTCACCGACGAGCGCTACGGCGTCGGGATCAAGAAGGGCGACAGCGACCGGTTGGCGAAGGTCAACGCGGCGCTCAAGGAGTACATCTCCTCCGGCCAGTGGCGCACGGCGCTCGACGAGACCGTCGCCCCCTCCGGCTACGCGATCCCCGAGCCGCCCACGGTCGGCAGTTGACCCGCTCGGACCGGGGCTCGGACGAGGGCTCGGGGAGCGTCGACACCGGGGCCGGTGCGGATCGCGGTGCCTGGCCCGCACCCGATCTGGGCGTCGTGCTGTCGCGCTACGCGCCCTTCGACTCCCTGCCCGAGCAGGTGCGCCGGGAGCTGGTGCAGGCTGCCCGGGTCGAGCACTACGCCCCCGGCGCAGTCATCCTCGACGCGTTCACCGACCCCTCCCCGGCGGTGTATGTCGTCGTCGAGGGACGGGTCGGGCTCTGGCACGAGGCCGACCGGCTCGACGGGCCGGCCGACGAAGCCATCGGTGTGGGAGCGGTCTTCGGCTTCACCGCGATGCTCTCGGAGCGGTCCGTCGGTCCTCGGGCCGTCGCGCTGACCCCGGCGACCGTCGCTCGGCTGCCGCAACGGGAGGCCTCGGCGGCCTTCGCGACCCGGCGCGGCGCGGCGTTCCTCGTGCGCACCTTCCTCACGACGCCCGGGCCCACCCCGCCGATCACGTTCCGCCGGGTCGAGGCGCTGCTGCATCCGGCGCTCGAGCTGGCGCCGACCCTCACGCTCGCGCAGGCCGCGGAGCGGATGACGCGCGAGCACCGGTCGGCGGCCGCCGTCGACCTCGGACACGGTGACTGGGGCCTGCTCACCGACGCGGTCCTGCGCCGGCACGGGTTCGCCGCCGGGCTCTCGGGCGACGCACCGGTCAGCGCGGTCGCCCTCGTGCCGGGCCCGCGCGCGATCCTCGGCGACTCGGCCGCCGAGGTCCTCATCCGCATGCTCGAGTCCGAGCTCGACGCCCTGCTCGTCACGGACCGCGCGGGCATCCTGCGCGGCGTCGTCACGCTGCGCGACTACGCCCTGTCGCCCGCCGTCGTCGATGTCTCCATCCACGATCGGCTGCGCCGCAGCGCGACGACGGCCGCGCTCACCGAGCGCGCGCGTCAGGTGCCCGACCTGCTCACCGAGCTGCTCGGGGCGGGACTCTCCTCGGCGTCGGTCATCGCCGTCTATTCCGGCATCGTCGACACGACGGTGCGGCGGGCCATCGAGCTGACGATCGAGCCGGAGGAGGGCCTGCTGACCGACGACTTCACCTGGATGGCGTTGGGCAGCAACGGCCGTCGCGAGGCCGTGCCGTCCTCCGACGTGGATTCCGCGGTCGCCTTCGCCGACCACGTCGACGCCGCGCGGCAGATCGCCTACCGGGCGGCGTTCGGTCGCGTCACGGCGGTGCTGGCCGAGGCGGGGCTCACCGGTGACAGCCACGGCGCCACCGCGCACCGACCCGCGTTCTCGCGCACGCACGCCCAGTGGCGGGCCTCGGCGCAGGCGTGGGTCGCCGACCCCGTCCAGCAGCAGGGCGCGATGATGACGTCGCTGCTCGTCGACTCCCGGCCCATCTACGGCGACCTCGGGCTGCCGGCTGCCGTCGTCGTCCTGCGTGGCCTGCGCGAACACCCCGGCACCCTGCGCCTGCTGCTCGACGACTCCCTGTCGGTGCGGCCCCGAGCCCCCTCCCGTGAGGGCCTGCTGCGCCGCCGCGGCGATTTCGACATCAAGCACCAGGCCCTCCTGCCGCTCGTCAACCTGGCGCGATGGTCGGCGCTGAGCGCCCGATCCCCCGCGCTGTCGACGGTCGCGCGGCTGCGGGCCGCGGCGGGGTCGCCGATGCTTCCGCAGGAGCAGGCCCAGATCCTCATCGAGGTCTTCGGGGTGCTGCAGCGGCTGCGGCTGCGCTATCAGCTCATGCAGATCTCCGCCGGACTGCGGCCGACAGACCACCTCAGCTACGAGCGGCTGTCGCCCATCGACCGCAGCGTGGTCGCCCAGGCGGTGCGCGAGATCTCCCAGGTGCAGCACCGCATGTCCAACGTCGCTCTCTATGTCGACGCGCGGGAGTGGACCAGGCCGGAGAGCTCGTGAGACTGCGCCGGCGGGCGCGGACCGCGCCGGCCGCTCGGCCGGTCCCCGGGTCGGGCGACGCGTCGAGTCCGGGCCCGCCGGCGCCGGGCCGGGTGGCCGTCATCGGCGACGTAGGGGGGCATCACCGGGAGTTCGTCGCAGAGTTGCGGCGGCTGGGGGTCGACACCGACGCGGGGGTCGTGCCGCCGGACCTGACGATCGTGCAGGTCGGGGACCTCGTGCACCGCGGCCCCGACTCCGAGCAGGTCGTCTTCCTCGTCGATCGCTGCCTGCACACCTCCCCCGGTCGCTGGGTGCAGCTCGTCGGCAATCATGAGGCGCACTATCTGCGTCCGCCGGTCTTCCACTGGCCGCAGTGCATCGACTACCACGCCAGCGACGTGCTCAGGCGCTGGTGGCGCACGGGCCGCCTCCGCGCCGCGGCGGTCGTCGCTGGTGATCTGCTCGTCACCCACGCCGGGCTGACCGTCGGCTTCTGGGAGGAGGTGCTCGGGCGGCCCTCATCGGCGGTGGAGGCCGCGGCCGCACTCGACGCGATGGCGCGCAGCGGGTCCGACGCGCTGTTCCGCACCGGGAGCATGCTCAGCGGTGGCCCCCCTCAGCTCGACGCGGGGCCGCTGTGGGCTCGGGCCGCGACCGAGCTGGTGCCGCCGTGGGCGAGCCGGTCGCTGCCCTTCGGCCAGCTGCACGGGCATTCGTCGGTCTACGACTGGCAGCGCGGCGTCTTCCGGGTCGGCCCCGACCTCGCCGCGCGCACCCGTCTGGACCCCGACGGCGGGCACGAGACGACCCTCCTCGACGGGGGCGAGATCATCGGTGTCGACCCCGGCCACGGCACCGACCCGACCTTCACGTGGCGGGCGTGGACCGCGTGAAGCGGACCGCGCGCAACCCCCCTCAGCACGTGCTCGCCGTCGCCTCCCGCGATGTCGGCGAGGCCTTCGCCCCGGGTCGGGCGCCGCACCCTGCTGAGCCGCCCCTGGTCGCGGACCGCGCACTGCCGTTCTTTGGCCTGGGCGGCACACTCTGGGCATGCCTTCGCACGAGCCGACCGCCCGGGATGCCGACGTGAGGACCCGGTCCGCACCCTCGACGAGACGCGTGGCCGCGGTCGTCAATCCCGTGCACGCGGCCTCGCGCGCCGCGCTCGCCGACCTGCGCGCCTGCTGCGCGCGGCTCGGGCTCGAGGCTCCCGACGTCTACGAGACGACGATCGAGTCACCCGGCCTGGAGCAGGCTCGCGCGGCGATCGCCGCGGGCGCCGACGTCGTCGTCGCCGTCGGCGGTGACGGCACCGTGCGCGAGGTCGCGCATGCGCTCGCCGGAGGAGACGTGCCGCTGGGGATCGTGCCGACGGGCACCGCCAACCTCTACGCCCGCAACGCCGGCCTGCACGGGCTGCACCGCGACCTCTTGGCCCTCCTCGCGATCGCCGGCGCCCCCGAACCGGCCGATCTGGGAGTCGTCGCGCTCACCACGACCTGCCCTGACCCGCCGCTGTCCGCGTCACCGGCGCTCGGGCCCCCGAGCAACGATCCTGATCGGGACCGCGTCCACGAGCGCATCTTCCTCGTGGTCGTCGGCATCGGCCACGACGCCGACACGGTCGCCGACGTGCAGCACCACGACAAGCGCCGGCACGGCTGGGTCTCCTACGTGCTGCCCGGACTGCGTCGCCTCGGCGACCCACCGATCGACGTGCACGTCGACCTCGACGGCCGCGCGCCGGTCTCGGCGCGGGCCTGGTCGGTGCTGCTCGCCAACACCGGACGCCTGCCCGCGGGGGTGCGGGTGGTGCCCGACGCCCGCCCCAACGATGGAGCCCTGCACGTCACGGTCGTCGCGCCGAGCGGCGCGGGGCAGTTGGCGCGCATCGCCGCGGCCGGCGTGCGGCCCCGCTACCGGGCTCCTGACGGGCTCACCTACCGGCGCGGCACCCGCGCCACGGTCGAGGCCGCCGAGCCGCGCCGCGTGCAGATCGACGGTGACGTCGTCGAAGGGGTCACCCGCCTGGAGGCGCGTATCGAGCCGGGGGCGTTGCTCGTGCACACGCTCCCCAGCCGGCAGGCCGCGCCCCGGGTCGACGACCTGTCCGACGCCGCGGTCGCGCGCCTCGTCTACGAGGGCCACGACGGCGGCATCTCCCGCGACGGCGGCGTCGCCATGGTGCGGCTCCTGACCGGCCTCACCGGCGAACGCTTCGTGCGCGTCAAATACCTGCTCAACAGCCTGGGTGACGGGCACGACCTGGAGCAGTTCGTCTACGGCGACCTCGGCGAGGCGCCTCGGGCGGCTCTGCTGACGCACATCGCCGAGCAGGCCCGTGCGCTCGGCACGACCCGCGACGTGCGGGTGCTCTGCGACATCGACGACACACTGAAGTGTGCGATTCACGACGACCGTTATCCGTGCGGCACGATCTATCCGGGCATCGAGGCGTTCCTGCACGCCCTCGACGAGGGCCTCGCCGGTGACCCGTCACGCCCGGGCGACCTGACCTTCGTCACCGCTCGGCCCGGCGGCCCGCTGGGGCTCCTCGAGCGCTACACCCGCGGGGCGCTGGACGACCTCGACCTGCCGGCGCACACGATCATGGGCGGTTCGCTGCTCAACCTGCACACGAGGACCGCCATCGCGCAGCGCAAGATCGAGAACATCGACCGCGATCGGAGGCTCTTCCCCGAGTGCCGCATGGTGTTCTGCGGCGACACCGGCCAGGCCGACGCCTTCGTGGGGCTCAGGGCGCGGCGCGACTACGGCGACCACGTCGCGGCGGTCTTCGTGCACGATGTCGTCGGGATCGACGCGCGCACCCGCGCCGACTGGGCGCACGAGGGCGTCTACGCCGTCGACACCTGGGACGAGGCGGCCCGCATCGCGCGCGACCTCGACCTCATCGGCCCGCAGGGCCTGCGCTCGGTGGAGCGCGCGGTCGCCGCCGGGATCACGCCGCGAGCGCGTCGGCGCCGCCGGTAGGGGGTCACTACAGTGGCGCCCATGCCGCAGCCGCCGAACCAGTCCCCTGCCGCCCTGCCGCTCGGCGCCCACGTCGACCAGGAGGACCCCATCGCCCAGGCGCAGGAGCGCGGCGCGCAGATCGTGCAGATCTTCCTCGGCGACCCGCAGTCCTACAAGGGTCCGGTCGTGCGCTACGAGGGCGGTGCGCAGGCGCTGCGGGCCGCCGCGCAGGCCGCCGGGGTCGGGATCTACGTGCACGCCCCCTACCCCATCAACGTCGCGTCGACGAACAACCGCATCCGCATCCCGGGCCGCAAGCTGCTCCAGCAGCACCTCGACGCCGCCACGCAGATCGGCGCCCTCGGCCTCGTCGTGCACGGCGGACACCTCGGGGCGAGCGAGGACGCCGCCACGGGCTTCGACAACTGGCGCAAGTGCGTCGACGGGCTCGACATGGGCGTGCCGCTGCTCATCGAGAACACCGCGGGCGGCGACAACGCGATGGCCCGCCGGCTCGAGGCGATCGCCCGGCTCTGGGAGGCGATCGGCCGCGCCGAGGGCGGCGACACCGTCGGGTTCTGCCTCGACACGTGCCACGCCCACGCCGGCGGCAACGATCTCGGGTCGGTCGTCGACGAGGTGCGGGCCATCACGGGGCGGATCGATCTCGTGCACGTCAACGACTCCCGCGACGACTTCGACTCCGGCGCCGACCGGCACGCGAACCTCGGCGCCGGACACGTCGACCCGGTCGCGCTCGTCGACGTCGTCCGGGCGGCCGGTGCGCCTGCCGTCGTCGAGACGCCTGGCGGGGCCCAGGCGCAGGCGGACGACCTCGCCTGGTTGCGAACGCGACTCGGCTGACACGCGGGCTCGGCCTCGCCCCCAGCGACGGACGGCTCGGGCCGCCTGGAGCCCCGGCGGTGGTGACTCCGCCGCTCCGGGCGACCCGAGCGGTCGCCGGCTCGCCGAGTCGGCAGCCGACGACTGATCAGCCCTTGAAGGCGTCCTTGACGTTCTCGCCCGCTTGCTTGAGGTTGGCCTTCGACTGATCGGCCTGGCCCTCGGCCTCGAGCCGCTCGTTGTCGGTCGCCTTGCCCGTGGCCTCCTTGGCCTTGCCGCCCAGCTCCTCGGCGGCGTTGCTCAGCTTGTCTCCCACACCCATGGTGATCTCCCGTGCTCGATCGGTGACGTCCGCTCGAAAGCGGGGTCCGGCCTCGCTCACGTTACCCACGTCCCCGCCGATGGAAACCTGATGGGCCGCGGCATCCGCGCCGCGCCGCGCCGCGCCGACGTGATCGTGGTCACCACCGACCGCCGTCCCCGGCGAAAACCTCAGGTCGACGCAATTTCGGAGAGCCACAGTGCAATTGACTGGACAGCCGTCCGTGTTGGTCGGGCGGCTCCGGGTCGGTAGCCTGGTTGTCGGCGCGTTCGACCGGGGCTCTTCCCGCCTCGACGCCCGACCCGGGGCCGGGGCGTGGGCGTCGCTGCGGGAGCGGTTCGCGAGGGCACGCGCCATGTCACCTATCCGTTCGGGGGCCAACGAGAGTGGGACAGTCATGAGTGCGCGACGTCGTCGCGGGGTGGTCCTCGCCCTGGCGGTTGCGCTCGCCGGCGGTGTGGCCGCGCCGAGCTTCGCGGCCGACTCCCCCGGCTCGCCCTCCGAGTCCACGGCCGGCTCCACGGCCAGGTCGCAGGCGCCGGCGGATGCGCAGGCGCGCCCCGGCGCCGATCGGGACCCCCTGACCCCGGAGCAGGTCAAGGCGCAGCTCGCTCAGGCCGACAAGCTGCAGGGCGACCTCGCGGCCGCCGACAAGAAGATCGCCGCCGCGACGGCTCAGCTGACCACGCTCGCGGCCCAGTCGAGCGCCGCGATGAGCGCCGTGACGACTGCCCGGGCCGCGGAGGCCGCCGCCCGCACCCGCGAGCAGCAACAGCTGGCCCGGCTCAAGAAGCTCAACCAGGACGTCGCCGCGGCCAAGCGGGACGTGTCCAACATGGCCTACGACGCCTACGTCAACGGGTCGAGCACGCTCGCCGACCTGGCCGCTGTGCTCGAACTGACCCAAGGCCACCAGGACCCTTCGCTGGTGGAGTACCTCGCCTCGAACCGAGCGGCCGAGGGGCGCCGGTATGCGGTGCTCGCCGCCGCCCAGCGCCAGACGGCGAAGAACGCGACGGCCGCCCGCCGCCAGCGCGAGGCGGCGACGACCAAGGCCGAGGCCGCCCAAGCGCAGGTGACCAAGGCGCTCGCCGCCCAGCAGGCCGCCCTGGCAGACCTGCAGAAGCTGGCCGGCGCGCGGCGCAGCGAGTTGTCCGAGCTCGGTGTCGACACCACCGGGTTGACCTCGAGCATCGACCTGTCCGCGCTGCAGGGCATGGTCACCACGCCGCTGTGCACGCAGGACAACGGCTCCTACCCCAACGGCATGTTCCCGGCGGCGGCGCTCTGCCCGATCAGCGGCTACCCGGGACACATGATGCGACCGGCAGCGGCGCGCGCCCTGGCGGCGATGTCGGCCGCCTACGAGAAGGACATGGGCTCACGGTTGTGCGTGACGGACACCTACCGCAGCTATGCCGCGCAGGTCGACGTCAAGGCGCGCAAACCGACCCTGGCGGCGACGCCGGGGACGAGCAATCACGGGCTCGGTCTGGCGACCGACCTGTGCGGGGGGATCGAGAGTTTCGGTACGCCACAACACCGGTGGATGCAGCAGCATGCGCCGCTCTTCGGTTTTTATCACCCGGCCTGGGCGCAGCCCGGGGGGTCGAAACCGGAGCCGTGGCACTGGGAGTTCGCCCAATAGCACGTGCGCGTGCCGGGCGTCCGGGGGGACGGCTGGGTCATCCAGCCGGTCGGTCTACGCGGGGGACTTAACACAAATCACACAAAAGTCAACGGGCATATGTCACCCGAGTGGAACACAGCGGGTCGCGGGAGCGTTGAAAGCCAACGAACCCCGCGCCGACATCCCTGGCCGGGCGTGAACGATGGAGGAATCACATGGCTGAGCGGTCGCTGCGAGGCACCAACCTGAGTGCCCTGAGCATGGAGAGCGACGAGAACGTCGTCCTGTCCGAGCGCCGTATCTCCCGCTACGTCTGCTCGAACCAACACATCAGCGAGCTTCCCTTCTCCGTGGAAGCCGACGTGCCTCCGGTCTGGGAGTGCCGCTGCGGCCAGCAGGCCAAGCTCGTCGACGGTCCCGAGCCGGTCGACAAGCCGACCAAGGCCGCGCGCACCCACTGGGACATGCTGCTCGAGCGTCGTTCGATCGGTGAGCTCGAAGAGCTGCTGACCGAGCGCCTCGACCTGCTGCGCGCCGCGCGCGGAGAGGTCACCGCTCGCACCGCGTGAGATCGGCGGCGGTCGCTGGTCGACCTCCGCCGCACCCGAGGCCCCCACCGCCCGCCTGGGCTGCGGGGGCCTCGGGCGTCTCGGGTGTCGTCTGGGTGCTGTGCGTTCTGCGGGTGAGTGCGGTCAGACGGGTGCACGCGCTCAGACGCGTGAGTGCGGTCAGACGACGTCAGAACGCACGATGCCGCTGCGGGCCAGAAGCTGCCGCTCCACGACCACCTGCAGCCAGCGCCGCGTGATCGGGCGCGTCACCGGCAGCACGAAGAAGAAGCCCGCGATGTCGGTGAGGAAGCCCGGGGTGAGGAGCAGCACCCCGCCCACGAGCACCAGGGCGGCGTCGACGAGCTGGGCCGCCGGCATCCGGCCGGTCGTCAGTGCGGTGCGCAGCGCCGCCCACGTGCGGGCGCCCTCGCGGCGCACGATCCAGGCCCCGATGGCCGATTCGAGCAGCAGCAGGCCCAGCGTCGGCCAGCCGCCGATGACGCGACCGAACTGGAGGATGACGAGCACCTCCAGCAGCGGCACGACGAGCAGAGCCACCATGAGCACGGTGAGGATACGGCCGCGGGGTCGGGTCACAAGGGCCTCCGTGCGTCGTGATTGCGGGGGTCGGGGTTGCGGGCGTCCCCCGCGCGGGGGTCGGGGTGGGCGTCCCGCGTGCGTGGATCGTGCTGCGGGCCGACGCGGCGGCGGGCGGCACGGGCCACCTCGAGCGCCTGATGCCCCCGGTACCTCGCGCCCCACCACGCGATGCGGCGCATGGATTCGCGCACGATGTCCCCGCTCATCTTCGACACCCCGTGCTCGCGCTCGACGAACGTGATGGGCACCTCGACGACGACCAGCCCGGCCCGCACGGCCCGCCATGTGAGGTCGACCTGGAAGCAGTAGCCCTGCGAGGCCACCTCGTGCAGGTCGATCGCGCGGAGCGCGTCGGCGCGATAGAGCCGGAAGCCGGCCGTCGCGTCGCGCACCGGCATGCCGAGCCAGATGCGGGTGTAGGCGTTGGCACCCAACGAGAGCGCCTTGCGGCGCCGCGGCCAGTTGACGACCTCTCCCCCGGGCACCCAGCGCGACCCGATGACGACATCGGCGTGCTGCGCGGCGAGGATGACCCGCGGCAGGTCTTGCGGGCGGTGGGAGCCGTCGGCGTCGAGCTCGACGACCGCGTCGTAGCCGTGCTCGAGAGCCCAGGTGAAGCCGTGCAGGTAGGCGGCCCCCAGACCGTTCTTGCCCGAGCGGTGCAGCACGTGGACGCGGTCGTCGGCCGCTGCGAGCTCGTCGGCGACGTCTCCGGTGCCGTCGGGAGAGGCGTCGTCGAGCACGCACACGTCGACCTGCGGCGCCTCCTGCAGCACCCGGGTGACGAGCCCGGCGAGATTGTCGCGCTCGTTGTAGGTCGGCACGAGCACGACGATGCGCGTCAGCGCGGCCCGGCCCGTCGGGGTGTCGAGGGTTGGGGTGTCGAGGGTTGGGGTGTCG
>JBDIAP010000056.1:0-21130 GCA_039812485.1 Kineosphaera sp. | reverse complement strand
GGTCGACGTCCGCGCCGCCGGAGCGGTGGTCGCCAGAGCCACGCCCACCGCACTCGCTGCGACGAGGACCCGAGCGCGCGCCCGGCGTCGGCCGCGGCTCGGGTGTGCGGGCGCCCCGCCCGCAGCGGTGGTCGCGCTGGCGGGCGCCGGTGTCTGGTGTCGAGTGGTCAGTCGAGTGGTCACGCCTCGTTCCTTCCCCTGATCTGCTCCGGAGTCGGGCGACCAACCGTCCCCTGGCGTCGTCCCGACGGAAATCCCTCCCGAGGCTGCCGCACTCGTGCCCGAGGCGGTCCGGGTGTCCACGGTGCGGGCTGAGCTGACGCGAAGGACCCCCTGCCATCTCGGGGACGCCGCCGCCCGAGCGCCGCACCCGCGCCGAGGGTCGCGACGGGGCGCAACGACCCGACGCGGCTACGTTTCGCCGCGCCGCGGCCGATCTGGAGCCCGGAGAGTCGAATCCGCGGCGTCGCGGTGAGAGGTGGCAGCAATGAGCGCCGTGACGGCCAGCATCATCGTGGGGACCAAGCACCGCAGCGACCCCGGCATCCAGCCCCGCTGGCTGCTGCTGCTCCATGAGGGGCAGAACTATGCGTGGCACCTGCTGAAGCTGCAGCTCACCAACGGCGACCTGCCCTCGACCCGACCCGAGGACCCGCCCGGCGTGCTCTGGCAGGCGTCTCGGTCGCGCGATCTCGTCGGCGAGATGGCGCTGCTCGTGCACCTCTTCGCGGCCCGGACGCCCGAGATCGTGCGGCTCGCGGCGCGCACGCCCGCGCTGCGCAAGCAGCGCGTCGACCTCGCCGCCCTCGATCAGCGCGAGAGCGAGCAGATCGAGGCCTTGTTGACGCTCGCGCGAGAGCGCGGGCGGGAGCTGACGATGGCCGCGACCCTCCTGCCCGGCAGCCGCCTCACGAAGGAGGCACTGCTGGAGCTGCCCGACTGGGAGCTCAACATCGCCGACACCGGCCTGACCCGCGACTGGCACAGCAACGCGCAGTCGCTGGTCGTCACCGACCTGCGTCCGCCGGTCGTCGACGAACCGGCCGGACACGCGCCGACCGACGCGGACGAGCACGACGCCGACGAGTCGTGGCAGGGCTCTGCCGAGGGCTTCTGGGGACACGGCTGGGCCGGCAAGGGCCTCGGGCACGACCCCGACGCAGCCCACGAGGGGGACGGTCTGCACGCCGCCGCCCGCCGGCAGGGGGAGGCGTCGCGCGACGTCGCTGCCGGGCAGGACGCCGAGCCCGAGCGGGCCCTCGCCGGACGCTTCCGGCGCCGCCGACACCGGCCGCTCGTCGACACCGGCGATCGTCACCTCAGCCTCGCCGAGTTCTTCGGTCGCAAGGAGTGAAGCGCGGCCGGGACCCGCGCTGCGCGCCTGCACGGCTGCTCACGCCCCGGATGCGCCACGTCGGTGGCTGCCGACGAGGTGGGAGTCGACGATGCCGATGGCTTCCATGAGGGCGTAGACGGTCGTCGGCCCGACGAAGCTGAACCCCCGGCGCTTGAGCTCTGTGGCCAGCGCGATCGACTCGGGCGAACTGCTCGGGATGTCCGCGAGTCGCCGTGGGCGCGGCTGCACCTGAGGCCGGTAGGACCACACGAGCGCGGCCAGCCCGCCATCGAGGGCGGGGTCGTCGCGCAGCCGCACCGTGGCGGCCGCGTTGGCGATCGTGGCCGTGATCTTGCGTCGGTTGCGCACGATCGCGGCGTCGCCCATCAGCCGCTCGATGTCGGCCTCGCCGTAGGCCGCCACGCGATCGGGGTCGAACTGGTGGAAGGCCGCGCGGAACGCCGGCCGCTTGCGCAGGATCGTGGCCCACGACAGCCCGGACTGGAACGCCTCGAGACTGAGCCGCTCGAAGACCCCGCGCTCGTCGCGCACGGGGTCGCCCCACTCGGTGTCGTAGTAGTCGCGCAGGAGGGGGTCGCTCGCGGCCCACACCGGGCGCGCCAGGCCGTCCGGTCCGACGACGAGGTCTGTGCTCGATGGGTGCTCTGTCATGGGTTCACGCTGGCAGCGAGCACCGACAACATTCGGGCAGGGGGTGGCCGGCTGAGCCTCGGCGACACGGATGCGCTTGCTTCCCAGGCCTCTTCGCCGTCTCAATGAATGAGACGCCTCGCCGGTGGCGGGGCCGGGGGTCTGCGCTACAGGGCGAAGAGGCTGTCGGCCGCCTCGAGATCGAGCAGCCGCGCCTTGCGGTCCAGGCCGCCGGCGAAGCCCGTCAGCGATCCCGTGCTGCCGACGACGCGGTGGCACGGCACCACGATCGAGAGCGGGTTGCGGCCCACGGCGGCGCCGACGGCGCGAGCCAGGTGCGGGTCGCCGAACTCCCTCGCAATCGCCCCGTAGGTGGTGCGCTCGCCATACGGGATCGCGCGCAGCCGCCGCCAGACGCGCAGCTGGAAGGGTTCTCCGACGGGCGCCAGCGCCAGTTCGAAGACCGTGCGCTCACCGCCGAAGTAGTCGACCAGCTGAGCCTGCGCGGCGGCCAGCACCGGGTCGTCGCCGACGGCGACCCGCGCGCCCAGCCGCCGGGGAGTCGGCGGGTGCCGGTGACCCTCGAAGTACACGCCGGTCAGCGCGTCACCCTCGGCGCACACGGTCAATTCGCCCAGCGGGGACGGGACGAGCGCGTGACGCACTCCGACCTGCGGGCGGGCGACATCGTCAAGGGTGTCGTCAGGGGTAGGGCGGACGATGGTCATGGCTGCTCCTGTCGATGTGCTCACACACCGTAGACGCCGCGAGGGCCCCCGGTGTGAGCCCGGCGGCCGGATCGCCGGGCTAGATCGCCGCCCCGAACAGCCTGCCGACAGAGAACGTCAGCAACAGCCCGATGGCGCCGCCGACGACGACCCGCAGCGCCGCGCGCCCGGCGGGAGCGCCGCCCATGCGGGCCCCGAGCGCGCCGGTGACGGCGAGGGCCAGGAGCACCGCGACATACGTGATCTGCACGCTCCACGCGCCCGGAGCCAGGATGACCGCCAGCACCGGCAGCAGCCCGCCGATGACGAACGAGATCGCCGACGAGATGGCAGCCACGGTCGGTGAGACGAACTCGTCCGGGTCGATGCCCAGCTCGATGTCGAGGTGGGCGCGCAGGGCGTCCGCGGCGGTGAGCTCCTCGGCGACGGTCGTGGCCGTCGACCGCGACAGCCCGCGCTTCTCGTAGAGCCCGATGAGCTCTTCGAGCTCGGCGTCGGGCGACTCGTGCAGCTCGCGCCGCTCCTTCTCGACGAGCGCCCGCTCGCTGTCTCGCTGGCTGCTCACCGACACGTATTCGCCGAGGGCCATCGACACGGCGCCTGCCACGAGCGCGGCGACGCCGGCGATGAGCACCGGCTGTTTGTCGGTCGTGGCGCCCGCGACGCCGAGCACGACGCCCGCGGTCGAGACGATGCCGTCGTTGGCGCCGAGCACCGCGGCGCGCAGGGCGTTGAGTCGTTGGCTGAGGGCCCCGCCATGGGGTTCGTCGGGGTGTTCGCCCAAGGCGTCGCGCTGGGTGTGGGCGTCGGGTGTGGTCACGGCACTGATCCTTCTGGGGAGTCTCTCGGGAGTCCGGCTGGCAGCGTCCGGTCGAGCCGGAGGGCGCCCGACGCTGCTCTCATGTCGAAACGTTAGGGCATCTCGCCCGCCCCTGTCATGCTTGGAAAGGCTTGCCTGACCTGCACTGATGCACGCCGGAGGAGGGCGCGGGACACTGGACGGATGACTGGCGCAGCGGTGCCCGGATCGCTCGACGAGCGCGTCGACGCGGCCTTCGAGGCGACCCCGCGGGCGGCCTTCCTGCCCGAGGCCGTGCGCTCGCAGTGGGAGGAGGACCGGCCGCTGCCGATCGTGGCCGGCATGACGAACTCCCAGCCCAGCACCGTGCGCGACATGCTGCGGCGGCTCGACGTGCCGGTGGGCGCCCGGGTGCTCGACGTCGGCTCGGGGTCGGGGTGGACGACGGCCCTCCTGGCGCACCTGGTCGGCCCCGCCGGGTGGGTGCTGGGCGTCGAGCTGGAGCCCGAGCTCGTCGCGTTCGGCGCCGACAACCTGCGCGCCACGCAGCGCGACTGGGCCCGCATCGAGCCCGCGAGCGACGCGGTGCTCGGGCGGCCGGAGCGAGCTCCCTACGACCGGATCCTCGTCTCGGCGATGGCGCGTGACCTGCCGCGTGAGCTCGTCGACCAGCTCGCCACCGGGGGCGTCCTCGTCGTGCCCGTCGACGGCCGCATGGTCTGGGCGAGGCGGAGGCCCGACGGGTCCGTGCAGGTCGAGCGGTTCGGGCGCTACCGGTTCGTGCCGCTGCGCTGAATGCCGGCCCGAGCGGGCGGTTATCCTCAGCGGATGCCTGACCACACCCTCGTCCTGGTCCGCGACATCGCCGCCTCGCCCGAGCGCGTCTGGAGGGTGCTCACCGACCTCGACTCCGCCGCGGACACGTTGACGCAGGTCACGCGGGTCGAGCGCCTGACACCAGGGGATTTCGGGGTCGGCACGAGGTGGGCCGAGACCCGTCGCATGCTGGGCCGCGAAGAGACCCAGGAGCTGTGGGTCAGCGCCCTCGAAGCCCCCCGATCGCAGCAGATCCGGTCCGCCGCGGGCGGGGTCGACTACACGACGACGTTCGAGCTCGTGCCCCTGCCCGGGGGCACCCGCCTGACGATGCGGTTCTCGGGTGCCCACGAGGGGGCGACTGGAGTGCAGCGCCTCGTGTGGACGGTGCTCGGGACGCTCGGGCTCGCGGTGATGCGTCGCGCCCTGGCCACCGACCTGGCCGACATCGCCGCGGCCGCCACCCGCTCGGGCGCCCGGTCGTCATGACGACGCCGCCGACGGTGCGCGAGCTCCTGCGCACGGAGCTCACGCGGGCCATGCGCGCCCGGGACCGGGCGGCCGTCTCGGTCTGCCGCACCACCCTGGCCGCGCTCGACAACGCCGAGGCCGTCCCGATCGACGTCGTGCCGCCCGCCGGAGCCGTCGAGGCGTCCGCGATCGGCCTCGGCGCGGCCGAGGCGGAACGCGCCGCGCTCACGCCGGCGCAGGAGCGCGCGCTCGTCGCGGCCGAGATCGCCGAGCGAGAGAGCGCGGCGCGGGGGCTGGCGACCTCCTACCCGCAGCGGGCGGAGGCGCTGGCCCGCGAGGCCGAGCTGCTGCGCGGATTCCTCGCCCGTGCCCGGTGAGTCCGCGGGGTGCCTCCGTGTCAGGGCGCCCGCCGGATGTCGTCGAGGCGCATCGCGCTGACCAGCGCCGTCACGCTCTCCGGAGGGGGCGCGTCGGGGTCCTGGCCCGAGCCCCCCGACGGTAGCGGGACCGGCTCGGGCATGCGGTCGGGCCCGCCTCCCGGCCGCCACCAGTAGCTCAGGTGCGCCAGCGGGAAGCAGCGGCGCAGGCTCGCCCACACGCCACCTCCCTCGACCCTGACCGGCACGTCGCGCACACCCGGTCCGAAATGCTCCGCCAGCGGCCCGCCGAAGAGGTCGCCGTGCCACAGGCCACTCGCCGGCAGGTAGAGATTGGTCCACCGGGTCGGCCCGAACGGAGCCGCCGTGTGTCCGACCCGCAGCCAGCGGGAGCCGTCTGCGGGCAGGTCGTAGCGCCGCGAGTAGAAGCGGGAGTCGGTCAGCTCGTCGTGGATCGGCGGACACCGCGGCACCTCCTTGAGGCCCTGCAGCTGCGCCAGCGTCAGTCCGGGGCGCCCGCCGAAGGCGCCGGGCGGCTCATCGAGCAGCAGCGGCGCGTAGGTGAGCGGCGAGCCCGCGGTGACGAGGTCGGTGACGAGCCACGGCACCCCGTCGGCGCGCTGCGAGCGCCACAGCTCGAACTGGGCGGCGTGGAAGGCGTCCATCTCGGCGGCGTCGACGGCGCGGGAGGGACGCACCCCGATCGCGAGGTCGTTCGGGGCGTGGCTGAGCACCGCGGTCGCTTGTCGCCCCGGGTCGATGCGGTCGGCGGCGACGTCGAAGGCGTCGAGCCCTGCCTGGTCGCCGGCAATGCGCGGGTCCGGGTGACGCATCTCGTCCCACAGGCAGCGCAGCAGATCCATGCCGATGACCGAGCCCAGGGAGTGCCCGACGACGATGATGCGCCGGTAGCGGCCGGCGTGGAGGCGCCGCAGCAACGTCAGCCCCTCGTCCCGGATCGCTTGGCGGGCGGCGATATTCGCGGGCCGGGGCGTGAGATAGCGGACGGCGTCCGACAGGTAGGTGCGCAGGAACCGCCCGACCAGCAGGCCGCCCGCCGTCAGGGCCAGGCCGGCCCAGACCTGCCAGCGCGCGAACGCCTCGAGGAGCCCGGCGGCGCCGGCGTCGCGGACCGCATCGACGACTCCCCAGGCCAGGTGCAGCACCGCCGCGAGCAGCACGACCTGCAGGCCGACGACGAGCCGGGCCGCGGCCCCGCGCGTGCGCCACCAGCGGGGCCGCAGCAGCAGCCGCAGCATCCACAGCGCGCTCGTGCGCCAGTCGGAGTCGGGCGCGAGGTTGGCCCAATACAGCTCGAAGTAGTCGGTGTGCGCCCGCCGGTGCGCGGTCGGCGGCTCGGAGAGCCGACGCAGCTCGGTGGAGTCGGTGATCCGGTCCGGGCTCGAGAAGAGGCGGCGCAGCCCGATGCCCCACGTGAACGAGCGCAGTGAGCGCTTCGGCGGCTGGTCCCCGAGACCGTGGATGAGCACGACGGCCTGGCGCGGCTCGTCGTGTGGGCCGGGCGTGCAGGCCCAGGCCGTCGCCGGGGTGCAGGCTGCGAGGGGGTCGCGTGCCGCGGGTCCTTCGGGCCGGACGGCGTCGCCGCTGGTGGACACACCCATCAGCGCCCTCAGCCGCCCCGCCGCGCCCGCAGGATCGACCAGACGGCGCGCCACCGCCGCCGCGGGGGCCCGGGCTCCGGCACGCCCGGCGTCTCAGCCGCGGGCCCGGGCGCGGCCGTGGCCGCCTCGGCGCGCAGCGCACGCCACTGGCGCACCATGTCATCGACGTCGATGCGCGGGGCCGTCACCGGCATGGCGCGCCCCACGACGGGACGCCGCCGTTCCTGGATCATCCGCAGGTTGTAGTCGCGCAGGATCTCGCGCACCGACTCCTCGTCGGGCACCTCGAGCAGCGCCTGAGGGTAGGACGCCGCCTCCGCGCGCAGCTGCATGACCGGCGGCAACGTCGCCGACGCGTCGAGCCCCTCCCGCTCCAGGTAGCGCTTGACCCACCAGTCGGGGTCGTCGGGCGCGCCGAGATCGAGCGGTCGGCCGGCGCCCTTGAGGCCGCTGAACTCGCCGCGCTCGGTCGCCTCCCGGATCGTCCGCTCCACCCAGCTCTCGTAGGTCATCGACCCATCGTGCCCCGACCGCAGCGGCTTGTCGCCGGGCTGCCCTACAGTGGCGCTCGCCCTGCCTCGCAGCCGCCCCGACCCGCCACCGACCGCCACAGTCCCGCCACCGTCCCGCCACAGTCCCGTAGGGAGACTCCGATGACGCCACCCCTCGCCCCTCGCGGGCCAGGCGCCGACGGAGCGCCGGGCACCGGCGGCGGGCCTGGCGTCGGCGGGGCGCCCGGCAGCCGGGGGCACGGCGTCGACGGGGCGCCCGGCTCACCGGCGCGGCGCGCCGTCGGCGCGGGGGTGCTCGCCGTCGGTGTCGTCGCGGCAGCGGTGGTGTTGCGGGCCCCGATCACGGCGGTCCCGCCGGCCCTGCACGCGATCAGCCTCGACCTCGGGCTCTCGGCGGCGGCCGCGGGTGCCACGACATCGCTGCCGCTGGTGTGTTTCGGGATCTTCGCCTTCGTGGCCCCTGTGCTCGTCGTGCGTGTCGGGCTCGAGGCGACGATGGTGCTGCTCGCCGTGCCGCTGCTCGTGGGCGTGCTGCTGCGCAGCGCGGGAGGGGCGGTGGCCTTCTACACCGGGGCGCTGCTCATCGGTGTGGGCATCGCGATCGGCAACGTCGTGTTGCCGGCGCTCATTCGCGCGCGCTTCCCTGGGCACTTGGCGCTCATGCTCGGGGTCTACGTCGCGGTGCTGCAGATCAGCGGCGCGGTCGGGTCGGCGCTGACCGACCCGCTGCAGACGTGGCTCGGCTGGGACTGGCGGCCTGCGCTCGCGGTGTGGGCGGTGCCCGTCGCCGCGCTCGTGCCGCTGTGGTGGTGGATTGCAGGCCGGGTCGCGCGGCCCGGCGGCCCGACCCGCCCCCCGAGCGGGCTGGGGCATGTGGTGCGGCACCGGTTGCCGTGGGCGGTGACGATCTTCATGGCGGTGCAGGCGGCGGTCTTCTACTCGCTGCTGACGTGGATCCCGGCGCACCTGACCGCGCAGGGCGTCTCGACCTCGACCGCCGGCCTCGTCCTGGGCCTCTTCAGCCTGCTCGGCCTGCCCGGGGCGTTCATCGGGCCGCAGTTCGCGACAGGGCCGCACGCCCGGCTGTTCATCGGCACCGTCTATGGCGTGCAGGCGTTCTCGATGCTCTTGTTCGGCCTCGGGCCGGTCGTGGCCGTCCTCGCGGCATTGTTGTGCGGGCTGTGCCAGGGGGCCGGCTTCTCGATCGCGCTGACGTTCATCGCCGATCAGCCCGACCCGCACGACGTGCCCGCAGTGTCGGCGATGGCCCAGGGCCTGGGCTATCTCGCGGCGGCGCTCGGCCCCATGGGTCTCGGCGCGGTCTATGAGGCGACGGGAAGCTGGTGGTGGCCCGATCTGCTCGTCGTCGCGGCGGCGCTCGTCGTGCTCGTCGTCGGCGGCGCCGTGGGAGCTCGGATCCATCGCCGGCACGACCTCGGACGCCTGCGCCCGTCGGCGGGCGAGGGCTCCGCCGACGAGGCATGAACGGACGAGGCCTGGCGAAGCGACGACCCCTGACAGGACGACGCCTGATGCGACGACGCCTGAGTCAGCGACGCTTGACACAGCGACGAGGGCGGCCCCGGCATGCGCCGCGGGCCGCCCTCGTGTCGACCCCTCACCGGGTTGGAAGGAACGGGTGCGGGTCGATCCTCCCCCGGGGAGGTCTGGGTCAAGGATCCCATTGTGCCGCAGCCGGCCGTGCCCGCGCGCTCGGCGGTTGCTGCCCCCGATCGGGGCCAGCACCCATTTCGCCCGTTCCAGCCATGGGGGCTGTGCCCCATCTTCGAGTGTTCGTGCTGGTCACACGCCTGTGAACTTCCTGACGCTGCGCGCGTCGCTTTTGCTCAAAGCCCATGGCCAAAGATAAGTTTGCGATCATGGTGACCTCGACGAAGACCACTGACCAGCGCCGTGGGCCGGGTGCTGCCCGACGGCGGGTGCCGGCCCCCGATCGGCTTCGCGGCCTGGCTCATCCGGTGCGCGTGCGGGTCCTCGCGGCCCTGCGCACCGCGGGCCCGTCGACCGCGACTGCGCTGGCTCAGCGGCTCGGCCTCAACTCCGGCGCCACCAGCTACCACCTGCGTCAGCTCGCCGCCTACGGGTTCATCGTCGAGGCCGACGAGCTCGGCAATCGGCGCGACCGGTTCTGGAAGGTGCCGACGTCCGACGCGGCGCCGTCGCAGGCCGTGAGCCTCAAGCCCTCGAAGGGTCCGGTGGCCGATGTCGAGGCGCGGGCTGCCTACCTGCAGGCTCGGCTCGTCGAGCAGACCGATGCGGCGCAGGCCGCGGTCGAGGCGCACCCGGGGCTCGACAAGGAATGGAGCGACGCGAGCGCGTTCGACACCCACATCGTGCAGGTCGACGCCACGCGCGCGGAGAAGCTGCTCTCCGACATCTCCGCCCTCATCGAGAAGGCGGCTGCCGAGGGATCGAAGGCTGCGGGATCGAAGGCTGCGGGGTCGAAGGCCCAGGGGGGCGCCAAGGGTGAGGCCGACGCGCGGCTGCCGTTCGTCGTGCAGGTGCAGGGCTTCCTCGCCCCGCACCAGCCCAGCTGACCAGCAGCGTCAGGCGGCGAGCAGGAGCGAGCAGGATGCCGGCAACGGCCCTAGCCCAACTGCTCGTCGACATAGCACCAGCGCCACCTCTCGCCCGGCTCGAAGGAGCGGACGACGGGATGGCAGGCCGTGTTGACGTGCCGCGTCGTGTGCTGACCGGGGGAGGAGTCGCAGCAGCCGACGTACCCGCAGGTCAGGCACAGTCTCAGGTGCACCGGCGTGAGGCCTTCGGCGATGCAGTCGGGGCAGGTCGTCGTGCGCGGGTCCGGGTCGGGGTGGGTGGCGGCGGTCCGCAGATGCTCGCAGTCGCCCGCCACGGCGGCGGGGGTGACGAGCGGCTCGTGGCCGAGGTGTTCGGCTCGCCGGGTGATGGCGACGAGCATCGATTCTTCGACGTCGAGGCTGCTGAGCACCGCCTGGACGACCTCCTGGTCGGTGCCGCTGGAGGTGCGCAGCCCGAGCACCTCCGCGCGCTCGGCGTGCAGCATGCACAGCCGCAGCCGCCGGTATTCCTGGCTCGGGGTCTCGTCGCCGCCGGGGGCGCCGAGTTCCTCCCAGGCCGCATTGGCGCGGCGCAGGGCGCGCGAGCGCAGGTCGTCGAGGGTCTCGGGGGTCGCGTGCGTCTCGGGGTCGGCCTCGATGCGGTCTAGTTCGCGCAGGCCCGCCTGGCTCGCCGTCTGGAGCAGGGTCGCGGCCTGCAGCGCGTCGGCCCGCGGGTCGGGGCCACGCACCTGCAGGCGGCGGGCGAGCGCCGGCAGCGTCAGGCCCTGCACGAGCAGCGTGCCGGCCACGGCGAGCATGGCGGCGAGCACCAACACCTCCCGGTAGGGGGTCTGCTCCGGAAGCGTGAGCACGGCCGCCAGCGTGACCACCCCCCGCATGCCCGCCCAGGAGGCCACGCCGAGCTCGCCACGGGTCATGCGCTGGCCGTTGGCGTCGGGCACGTTGAGCCACCAGGCGGTCGCGGCGATCCACAGCGGCCGGGTGACGACGGCCGTGACGATGACCGCGGCGCACGCCAGCAGGATGTGCGTCCAGCCCAGCGGCGACCCGGCGACGGCCTCGACGATGCCCGCGAGCTGCAGTCCGGCGAGCAGGAAGACGCTGTTCTCGAGGATGAACTGGATCGTGGCCCAGTTGGTGCGCGTCGTCAGCCGCGCGGACGCCGAGTCGTCGATGGGCGAGCGGTAGGCCAGCAGCAGGCCGGTGACGACGACCGCGAGCACGCCCGAGCCGTGCACGCTCTCGGCCGCGAGATAGGAGACCCAGGGCACGACCAGTGTGATGGCCGTGCTCGTGATGGCGTCGTCGATGCGCCGCCGGACCGGTCGCAGCGCGAAGGCGACGCCGGTGCCGACAGCCAGGCCGCCGACGACCGACAGCGCGAAGTCCAGGCCCATGCGGGCCGGGCTCACGGTGCCCACGATCGCCGCGGTCGTCGTGTGCAGCAGCACGATCGCGGTCGCGTCGTTGACGAGCGACTCACCTTCGAGCACGGTGACCAGGCGCCTCGGCAGGCCGATCCGCCGCGCCACGGCGGTGGCCGCCACCGCGTCGGGAGGCGCGACGACCGCGCCGAGTGCGAACGCCGCGGCCAGCGGCACGGGCAGGAGCCACCAGCCGACGAGGCCGACGAGCACGGTGGTGACGAGGACGAGGCCGACCGAGAGCACGAGGATGGCGCGGATCTCGCGCTTGATGTCGAGGATCGACACCTGGATCGCCGCCGCGTAGAGCAGCGGCGGCAGCACGCCGACGAGGATGAGGTCGGGTTCGAGCCGGGCCTCCGGGAGCCCGGGCACGAACGAGACGACGATGCCGAGGGCCGTCAGCGCCAGCGGCGCGGAGACGCCGAAGCGGCGGCACGCCGAGGCGACGGCGATGATCGTGACAGCGAAGAGCAGGAACCACGGGGCGGTGTCGTGCACGGCGAGCAGTCTGCCCTACCCCGGCCCTGGCGCGGGACCCGGACGCAGCGCCGCGGCGCCGGGGGTGGGCTGTCGAGCCCGCGGAAGCCGGGGCGCTGTCGAGGTCAGGGCTCGCGCGCCGCGAGCAGTCGCGCGACCGCTCGACGTTCGGCGACGGCGCTCGGCGACAGTCCAGACGTCGCAGCCTCCTGCAGGATGCTCGTCACCCGGCTGCCGATGCGGTCGACGTCCTCCGCGAGTCGGTCGGTGTCCCACCCCATGGCGCGGGCGTGCTCGTGGATGACGCCGCCGGCGTTGGCGACGTAGTCGGGGACGACGACGACGTCGCGCTCGTGCAGCGCCTCGGCCGCAGCGGGGTCGTCGAGGATGTCGTTGGCCGAGCCGGCGACGAGTCGGCACTGCATGCGCGACGCGGCCTCGGCGCGCAGCACCCGGCCGACCGCGCACGGCGCGAAGATGTCGCAGCGCGCGTAGGGTGCGTCGGCCGGATCGATGACGAGCCCGCCGATCTGGTCGGCCAGCCGCTGGGTCCGCCCCTGGTCGATGTCACCGACGAGCACCCGGGCCCCGTCGGCCGCGAGGAGCCGGGCCAGCGGATGGCCGACGGCGCCGACCCCCTGGACCGCGACACGCATGCCCTGCAGGTCGTCGGTGCCGAACGCGTGGGCGGCGCCGGCCCGCAGGGCCTGGTAGACCCCGCGCGCGGTCCACGGGTAGGGGTCGTGGTCGACGCCGTAGGCGTGCACCCCGTTGTCCCGCAGCACCGCCATGTCGGCAGGCGTCGTGCCCATGTCGACGCCGGGGATGAAGATGCCCCCGAGCCGGAGGACGAAGTCGGCGAACCGGGCGAAGAGCTGCTCTCGGCGATCCCTCGTCAGCGGACCGTCTTCGAGGATCACCGCCTTGGCCCCCCCGTAGGGCAGATCGGCGAGTGCGTGCTTGCGCGTCATCGTCGCCGCGAGCCGCTGCGCCTGGGTCAGCGCCGTATACGCATCCGGGTAGTGCGCGAGTCGCACGCCCCCGAATCCCGGGCCGAGCGTCGTGTCGTCGATGGCTATGACTGCACGCAAACCTTTGTCGTCATCGCGACACGTGATGACCTGCTCGCTGCGCCATGGGTTGACCGGGTGGACCGTCTGCTCGATCACGTCGCCTCCTGGCCCCTCATGATCCACGGGACGCGCCTGTGGTGCCACGGATCTGCGCGAGTTGATGCGAAACGTGGCCGGTCAGGGCGCGCGATCCTGCTACCGGGAATGCACGAGGCGGCCCGCCACGAACGTCGCCAACGGTCGCGTCGCGCGCAGCCGGGCGGCGGTGGCCGCCGTCGAGTCCCATGGCGAGCCGAACGGGTGGTCCTCCAGCAACACGAGGTCGCCCGGGTGCCCAGGGCTCACCGTGCCCCACCCGTCGGTGCTCGCCGAGATCGCCGTGCCGACGCCGAGCTGCTGCTCGGGGTGCCACGGCGGGCGGTCGTCGCCGCTGCGGTGGGTGGCGACCGCGATGGCCAGCCACGGGTCGGCCGGCGCGACCGGCGCGTCGGAACCGAACCGCAGGTCGACACCGGCGGCGTGCATCGTCTGCAGCGGGAACGAGCGGGCTTCGCCGGTCGGCCAGCAGCTCGCGGTGACGTCACGATCGTCGAGCAGGTGGGCCGGTTGCACGCTCGCGCGGACGCCGAGCTCGGCCAGGCGCGGGATGTCCTGCCAGCGCATGAGCTGCGCGTGCTCGACCGCGCCCCGCGCGCCGGTCGCCTCGAAGACGTCGAGCGCCTGCGCGACGGCGGCGTCGCCGATGGCGTGGAGCGCGACCTCCAGACCCGCGGCGCGGGCGCGGGCGGCCAGATCGAGCAACTCCCCGCGCGCATAGTTGAGCACGCCGGAAGGGAACGGCAGCTCGGCCGCCCCGACATACGGGTCACAGCAGTAGGCGGTCCGGGTGCCCAACGAGCCGTCGGAGATGATCTTCAGCGGGCCCATGCGGGCCAGGCCGCCGGGGTCCTGGCGCTGGTCGGCGGGCGTCAGCGGGTCACCGGAGCGCAGCCCCGCGGCGAGCACCTCGTCGAGACGCTCGGGATAGACGCTGGCGCGGACCCGCAGCGTGTCGATCGGCGCCAGCCCCGCCCCGCCGGCCAGGCGCGCCGGCCAGTCGAGCCAGGCGGCGGCGTGCTCCATGTCGACGAGCCCGACCACCCCGCGGGCGTTGAGGTCGCGCACGAGCTCACGGAGCCCGAGCTCGCCGGCGCCACGGACCGCGGGCAGTTCGCGCAGCCGGCCCATGACCTCGAACCACTCCGCCTCCTCCAACGTGCCGGGGCGCAGGGGCACGTCGAGCAGCCGCAGCGCCGCGCTGTTGAGCCAGCCGTTGTGGCAGTCGCCGCTGACGACGATGACGGGATGCTCGCCGCTGATCGCGTCGAGCTCGGCCACGCTCGCCGCCCGCGGCCACGTGGCGCTGCGATACCCGGAGGCCGACACGATCGCCCGCGGATCGACGCCGGCGCGATCCTGCTCGGCGATGTGAGCACCGACCAGCGCGGCGACGTCCTCGGCGGTCTGCGTCGCGGACACGTCGAGCCGCGCCCGGTCGGCACCCGCCTGAAGGCAGTGCACATGCTGGTCCCACAGGCCGGGGATGAGCCACGCCCCGCCGCCGTCGACGACCTCCAGTGCGTGCACGGCCGTCAGGCCGGCGCGCGGCAGGCGCTCCTCGACGGCGGCCACGCGCCCGTCGATGACCAGCACATCGAGCAGCAGGTCGTCCTCGACGTAGCCCGAGTTGGCCGCGCAAGGGGACTGCCGACCGTTGAGCGGGAGCACACGAACATCGGTGAGCAGGAGGGCCACGAGTCGATTCTGCCCAACGCTGCGCGCGGGCGTGGTTCAGCCCAGCAGCAGGACGGCCAGGAGGATGACCGGCACCGAGCCCAGGGTCGTGATGAGGATCGTGTCCCGGGCCAGGTTCATGCCGACCTCGTAGCGGGTGGCGTGCACGAAGATGTTCTGGGCCGTCGGCAGTGCCGCGGTGACGACGATGGCGAGCAGGGTCGTGCCCGAGGCGTGCAGGAGCCAGGCGGCCACGGCATACGCGACGAGGGGCTGGACGGTGAGCTTGAGCAGGCAGGTCGCCCAGAGCTGACCGCCCAGGCCGGCGCCCATCCCAGGGCCCAGCCGCAGGGCGATGCCGTAGGCGATGAGCATGGCCGGCACGGCGAGCTCGGCGAGCAGCTCGAGGGGCGCGTGGATGGGCGTGGGCAGGCGCAGACCGGTGATGGCCAGCAGCAGGCCGAGCAGCGAACCGATCGTCAGGGGGTTCGTCACCGCCGTGACGAGCACCCGGCGCACGCCCCCGCCGCCGCGTCGATGCCGGTCGAGGATGACGAGCGCGATCGGCTGCAGCACGAGGAGCTGGAAGAGCAGCGTCGGTGCCACGTAGGCGGCGTTGCCCAGGGCGTAGGCGGCGATGGGGATGCCGAGGTTGCCGGCGTTGACATAGCCGCTGCACAGGGCGCCGATCGTCGCGTTGCCGGCGTCGAGGCGCCACCGCAACCGCGCCAGCAGCGCCCAGATGACGACGACCGCGACGACCGACGCGCTGCTGGCGATGAGGTTCGTCGACAGCATCCGCCGCACGTCGGCCTCGGCGATCGTCAGCAGCATGAGGCACGGGCTGCCGACGAAGAACGCGAGCCGCGAGAGCACGTGCTGCGCGCGCAGGTCGAAGAGACCTAGGTGGGCGACGAGGGCGCCGACGCCGATGACGATGCCGATCGTCACGAAGCCGGTGAGGGCACCGAGCATGGCTGGACTTCCTACTTATCATATGAGTTGGATGACTCATATGATAACTGGCATTCCAGCGACGAGCCGCAGGAGTCTCTCATGCCAGACACGATCCGCACCCTCACCCTCTCCCACGTCGTCCTCCTGGGCCCGGCGCAGCTCGCGCACGTCCGCGAGATCGGCGAGGAGCTGGCGCACCGACCTCAAGCGCGTCGCGGAGGGGATGGCGGGGCGCGGCCCGCGATGCCCGTGCACAGGCCCCGGGTAGCGTCGTCGTCATGACTGGCGAGGGTCCATGACCGTCGAGCGCGGCGGCGGCCTGACCCGCGGCGTCGTCGAGGACCTGCAGGCGCGGATCCTTGCCGGCGACCTCGCGCCCGGCGTGAAACTGCCGAGCGAGAAGGAGCTCATCGACCGGTATGCCGTGTCGCGCACCGTGATCCGCGAGGCGCTGTCGCGGCTCCAGGCCGCCGGGCTCATCGAGACGTTCCAGGGGCGCGGGTCGTTCGTGCTCGACGTGCCGGAGCCGTCGCGCTTCGGGCTGGAGGCCGCGCAGCTGCGCACGCACGACGACGTGCTCGCGATGGTCGACTTCCGCATCGGCGTCGAGTCGGAGGCGGCGGCGCTCGCGGCGGCGCGCGCGACGCCGGAGGCGCTGGGGGCGATCCGGGCGGCGCTCGCGGCGTTCCCGGCGGCGGGGGAGGCGGGGGCGGTCGAGGCCGACTTCGGCTTCCATCGCAGCGTCGCGGCCGCGGCGTCCAACCGCTTCTATCTGGAGCTGCTCGACTCCCTCGGGCCGATGATGATCCTCCTGCCGCGCACGCGGCTCGACGAGACGACGGTCGCCGACCCGCGGCACGTCGAGCGCGTGCACGGCGAGCACGAGGCCATCGCCGACGCGATCGGTTATGGCGATGCCGACGCCGCGCGGGCCGCGATGCGGCTGCACCTGGCCAACTCTCGGCACCGGCTACGAGGGCGGTAGGGGCTGCTGGTGTCGCGGTCGCCGCCTCGGGGGGCGTCTCGCTGTCCAATGCCGCAGCCGCTCGACCGATGGGTGATGTAGATCACACTGTGCGGTTTGATCGTCGATGATGGCCAATTCAGTTGCCGTGCAAGCATGCTCGGGCGCCATCTCCGGCGAGCGCTGGCCGGGTCCGAATATCGCTGTCTGCCAACTATATTCGACCTGTTGAGACATTGTCTATCAGAAGCATGTTCGATATCATGAAGTATGACCACGGCTCCCGCGGATCCGCCCGCGCCCCTCGATGCTGATGACGCCGTGGGCGCACAGCTGGAGGCGATCCGCGGCGCGCTGACGGGGTTGCCGGAGCGCCTTGTCGGGGTCTCGTCGCAGGCGTTGGCGTCGCTCGCGGCCTGCGCCGCGGCAGTCGTGGCCGCCGCTGAAGCGGCCAGGGCCGCGGTCGTCCTCGAAGCCCACTCACGCGGTGTCATCGCGGCCTCGGATCATCCGCGGACCCGCGATTGGGTCCAGCAGTCCTGCGCCGACGCCGGGGTGCCGGTCACCCGAAGTCAGGCGCGGCAGCTGCACGACGTCACCACCGGCTGCGACGGTCACGACCTCATCGCCCTGCGGGAAGCGGTCACGGCGGGGCAGGTGCCGATGGAATCCGCGGCGCTGGTCGCGAGCGTCTTCCGGCGGCTGAAGAAGAAGACGGACTGCGCCAACTGGGGCGACTTGCTCAAAGCCCTCATCGGCTGGGCTGCCACCAGCGGTGACCGACGCGAGCTGGCCACGATCGAAGACCTCTGCCTGAGCCAGTACGGGACCGACGATGCCCTCGACGACGAGCACGCCGTGCTGCACGAACGCCGCACGCTGACGCACTTCCGCCGCGACCGGGCCGGCATGCTGTCCGCCACGCTGACGCTCGACCCCGCCTCCGAGGCGGCGTTCACGGCCGCGATCCATGCCCTGGCCGCGCCGCGTCGCGAGCCTGACCGCGATGCGCCGATGGACCTGCGGACGACCGGGCAACGCCGTGCGGACGCCATGCTCACCCTGGCTCGGCTCGCGACGACCCCCGACAAGGACGTCCGCGGCAGTGGCGCCGCGGCCCGCGTCGTCATCACCATGCCGCTGACCGCGCTGCGCGCCGGGCTCGAGCGCGCCGGACTCGAGCGCGTCGGGCTCGAGCGCGTCGGCCACCGGTGGTCCACCGCAGGAGGCGTCGCCATCCCTGACGCGGCCAGCCGTTGCCCGTCAGGTGCCGGCGCGGCCACCGGCAGCGAGTCCGCTTCCGGTGCGGCGAGTTCCGGTGCGGCGAGCGGCTTCGAGTCGGGGTCCGGCCCCACCGGCGCGACGCCCACCGCCTACGGATGCGCCACCGTTGACAGGCCACCCGGCAAGCACGGGGTGGCCGGCTACGGCCAGATCCTCTCGCCGACGGAGTCGCGCCTCTACGCCTGCGACGCCCACGTCATCCCCGCCGTCCTCGGCACCGCGGGCGAGATCCTCGACCTCGGCCGAGCCAAACGCCTCATCACCCCGGCGCTGCGCGACTACCTGCGCGCCCGCGACCAGGGCTGCAGCTATCCGGGCTGCTCGATGCCGCCGTCATGGTGCGACGGCCACCACATCGTCCACTGGTCACGCGGCGGACCCACAGACCGCGACAACCTGGCCTTGCTCTGCCGTCACCATCACACCGTCGTCCACCGACACGGCCACACCGCCACCGTCGATGCCCGCGGCGTGCACTGGACCAGACGCGACGGCACTCCCATCGGCAACACCGCTCGCGATTCGGGGACACTCGCCGGCTGAGAAGCCTCGTCGGCGCCCGCACCGGGCACCTGGTGCTGAGGACCTCGTGCGGGCGGCGCCGTAACCGACCTCCGACCGGCGTTCAGGACGTGCCGCGCACAGGCTGCCGCGGCGAGGAGTGAGGGGTACGACCGACCAGCGCTTCGAGGGCTCCAAGGCAGACGTGGAGTGCTGCTCCTAGCTGTGAGGTCCTGGACATCACACCTAGCCGATCGAACTCGTCGCGGGCGCAGCGCCTGAGCCGTCCTCGGTTCGGTAGGGCTGCAGGACCGATCTCACCCGCACGAGGCCTGTGCCGTATCGCTCATCGAAGGCGCGCTGGCTGCGGCCGTCTTCGTCGAGGATGACCGCGAGATCGACGTGACCGCCGAAGCCGGGTCCCCAGCTGAGCGCGCCCGAGGTCCGCGCCGCGACCTCTTTCGCGATCGCAGTGAGTTGTGTTCTTGTGTGGGTCGCCGGGCTCACGCACAGCGGGCCGCCCCACAGCCGGCGAAGATTGCGCTCCGTCGCCGCCGTGTCCCCGACGACCGAGACGTTGGTGATGGTGCCGACCGTGCCACCGCGATTGTCAGACCACACGTCCCCCAGGCCGGGCAGCGTGTCGACCGCCGTCATGAGGCGTTGGTAGTCGGCGTTCGCCGTCTTGGTGCGATCCACGACCCAGCCGCCGGCAGGTTCCCGGCACGGGGTGTTGAAGGGACCCGGCAGCGGGGCTGCCTCGGGGCCCGGCGACGCCCCAACAGACGGTGGCGTGGTGGCGGGCCGCCTCAAGGTGAAGACACCGAGGTCGTCCCGCGTCGCGCCGCCCGCGTAGGAGCCGACGACCACGTAGTGGCCCCAACGGACTCCGGACGCAAACGCACTGGAGACGGCGCTCCAGTCCCAGCCGACGATCCGCGGGCCGGTGCACGTGGGCGGATCGCTCCACGCGACCGACCCCAGGCACAGTCGCGGACCACCGCGTGCGTCCTCGATGACCAGGCCGTTCGCTGTCCACCACGACTCTGTCGGCGCACTCGGCGTCGAGTGCGGGACGTCGCGGCCGGCCGTTCCCGACAGCTCGCCTGACCTCGAACGGAGCGCCCCTGGTACGGCGACCGCCCCGCCGACGAGGAGAGCCGCGGCGGCCGCGACGAGCAGCGGGGCGCGCCACCGACCTCGGCCGGCCGGGACTGCGCGAAGCTGTGGCGAGGTGGGCTCGTCGTCGATCGGCAGCCGATCGGTCGCCTCGTACGCGCCGCGCAGCAGCTGCTCGACGTCGACCGCACTGCGGCCGGTGGGCTCAGGGCCGGATGTCGTCATCTGGAGTCCTCCTCGTCCAAGGCGCGGGCGAGCGCCGCGAGCGCCCGGGACGCGGTCGACTTGACCGTGCCCGGGGAGATGCCGAGGCTGGCGGCGATCTGCGCTTCCGTGAGGTCTGACCAGTAGCGCAGGGCGACGACCTCGCGCTGACGTCGTGGCAGGCGCGCAACGAGCGCGGCGACGCGACGTTGCTCCTCGTCACGCAGGTAGACCTCGTCGGGCGGTGCGTCGCCCCGCGACAGCATCCGCGGTGATCGCAACCGCTCCAACGCCGAGCGACGGAATGTGGTCCGCGACCGGTTGAGCATGGTGACGCGCACGTAGCCCAGCGCTTTGGCCGGGTCGGCGAGTCGGTCCCAGCGAGGTTGCAGCGCAGCGAATGCGTCCTGCACGAGGTCCTCGGCCATGCCGAGATCGCCGGCCAGCAGATAGCCGAAGCGCACGAGTGCCCGGCGCTCGCTCGCGTAGAGCGACGCGACCGAGTCGGTCGTGTCGCGACCGGCGCGCTCCGGTGTGTCGGCGATGCCCGTGCGCGGCCGCAGGTCGCCGGCCGCTTCCGGATCGGCGTCAGCGCTGCCCAGGTCGTGGCGCGCAGCCTCGTCGGCGCCGGCCCGCCTCGACATTCCCGTCATGCTCACAACTGTCACACTCGCGAGACGCTCCCAGGTTGCCTCGCAACTCGACACGATGCGACCGCCTCGCGGGCCGCGACGCGAGGCGCCGCGCGCGACATGCCGCCCGACCCGCCTAGCGCGGCCGCCCTTGTGCAGCGGACGACGAAGGATGGGTGGGTGTTCGAGGTCCCGGCACGGCTCGTGCCGCTCGTGCTGCGTCTGCAGGGGCGCAATCGCGACGACCGGAGTGCGGCGGGTGCCGAGCGGCACCTCGCGGACCTCGTCGCCAACCGCGTCGGATCGCCCCGCCGGAGCGGGTCGCCGCGGGAGTCGCGGTCGCTCGCGAGGAGCGGCACGGCTGGCCGGTCTTCCGCATGACGCCGACGACGGGTCGCCCGCGCCGGACGGTGCGCTACTTCCACGGCGGCGCGTACGTCCACGGCATCCACTCAGCGCACTGGCGGCTGCTCTCAGATCTCGTCACGCGCGCGCACGTGCCGAACTCTCGGTCGGGCCGCTGGTCACGGACGATGCACGTGAGCGGGCGCGACGCCAGACGCGTCTGCAGGCCGTCGAGGCCAGCTTCGTCCCCCTACCTTTCGACTCCGAGGCGGCCCGGAGCTTTGGTGCGGTGGCAGCTTCCCTGCGCCAGAGAGGCCGCAAGCCTGCCCCGCGGGCTCACGACGCGTTGATCGCCGCGACCGCGCTGGCCCATCGCGCGACGACTATGCGCCCTCGGTCCTGCTCGCTCTGCGCATCGCCGATGCGCTCGATCACCCGATCGATCAGCTCTTCGCGATCGATCGCACTCGCCTGGAGGTTTGAGATGTCCGAGCTGTCTAT
>JBDIAP010000055.1:0-21296 GCA_039812485.1 Kineosphaera sp. | reverse complement strand
CTAGGCGACGTCGTAGTCGACGACGACCGGCGCGTGGTCCGAGAGCCGCCGGTCGGGGGCCGGGTCGCGATCGGTCCCGGCCCGGACGGCCAGCGCGGCCAGGTGCGGGGTCGCGAGGTGGTAGTCGATGCGCCAGCCGGTGTCGTTGGCGAAGGAGTTGCCGAGCCAGCTCCACCACGAATACGGCCCGTCGACGCCGGGGTGCAACCGGCGTACGACGTCGACGAGCCGCCGCGGCCCGATGAGCTCGTCGAGCCACGCGCGCTCGCTCGGCAGGAAGCCCTCGGCGGCCTGGTTGCGCCGCCAGTGCGCCACGTCGTAGCGGGTGTGCGCCACGTTGAGGTCGCCCATGAGCAGGTAGTCCCGGCCGCGCGCGCGAGCCGCGCGGCGCGCCCGCGTCACCTGCCGCTCGAAGGCGACCAGGAAGCGCATCTTGCGCTCGTAACGCGCACCCCCGTCGGGGGCCTCGCGCATGCGCCCCGGCCGTTGCAGCTCGGCGGGCAGCCCGCCCTTGGGCACGTAGACGCTGGCCACCGTGATCGGCGCCTCCGCGAGATCGACCTCGACATACCGTCCCTGCGGCACGAACTCCCGCAGGCCGCGCGCCAGGGCGCCGGGAGGCCCCGCGACGGCGCCGGAGGCCGCCGCCGTCGGCCCCCGCAGGAGCGCCGGCCCGCCCCACGTCCGCACCGCCTCCGGTGCGGCGCGGGTCAGGACCGCGACGCCGTTGCGCCCCGGCAAGGTGCCCTCGTCGTAGGCGAGGTGATAGTCCCCGAACACCCCCACCGGCAGCGCGGGCGCCGGGCAGCGCACCTCCTGCAGCGCGACGACGTCGGGCTGGCGAGCCGCCAACCACTGCTGGAAGCCACGCCGCTGACCGGCGCGGATGCCGTTGGCGTTGAGGGTGGCGACGCGCAGCACCCGGTCACCCTAACCGCGGCGCCGCAGGGCCCACCCGGGCCGCGCCCGGCGCCGTCGGCCCCGGCTTTCACAGCGGTGCGGACCGCGCTGTGCGCTGTGCCCGACAAACCTGAGAAGCTGGCCGTCATGTCACAAACGGTCACGTCGCAAACTCTGCACCCCAAACTCGTGCCGATGTATGAGGAAGTCCTCGAACGCAACGCCGGTGAGCCGGAGTTCCATCAGGCGGTCTTCGAGGTCATGCACAGCCTGGGCCCCATCGCCGGCACGCGGCCCGCCTACGCGCAGTGGTCGATCCTGCGACGCATGTGCGAGCCCGAGCGGCAGATCATCTTTCGCGTCCCGTGGATCGACGACGACGGCACGGTGCGGATCAACCGCGGCTACCGCGTCGAGTTCAACTCCGCGCTCGGCCCCTACAAGGGCGGCCTGCGCTTCCACCCCAGCGTCAACCTGTCGATCATCAAGTTCCTCGGCTTCGAGCAGGTCTACAAGAACTCCCTGACCGGCCTGCCGATCGGCGGCGGCAAGGGGGGTTCGAACTTCGATCCCAAGGGCTGCTCGGACGCCGAGATCATGCGCTTCTGCCAGTCGTTCATGACCGAGCTCTATCGGCACATCGGGGAGCGCACCGACGTGCCCGCCGGCGACATCGGCGTCGGCGGCCGCGAGATCGGCTACCTCTTCGGGCAGTACAAACGCATCACCAACCGCTACGAGTCCGGCGTCATCACCGGCAAGGGCCTGAGCTGGGGCGGGTCACTCGTGCGCACGGAGGCGACCGGCTACGGCGTCGTCTATTTCGTGCAGGAGATGCTCGCCACGCGCGGGCAGGACTTCGAGGGCAAGCGGGTCGTCCTCTCCGGCTCGGGCAACGTCGCCATCTATGCGATCGAGAAGGCCCAACAGCTCGGCGCCACCGTCATCGCGTGTTCCGACAGCGACGGCTACATCGTCGACGAGCAGGGCATCGACCTCGACCTGCTCAAAGACGTCAAGGAGCGGCGCCGCGAGCGGCTCACGACGTATGCCGACGAGCGCGGCGGCTCGGCGCGGCACGTGCACGGCGGCAGCATCTGGGACGTGCCGTGCGACATCGCGCTGCCCTGCGCCACCCAGAACGAGCTCGACGGAGAGGCCGCCGCGACCCTCATCGGCCACGGCGTGCAGATCGTCGCCGAGGGCGCCAACATGCCGTGCACACCCGAGGCGGTGCGCTACTTCCGGGCCTCGGACGTGCTCTTCGCGCCCGGCAAGGCGAGCAACGCCGGCGGTGTCGCGACGAGCGCGCTGGAGATGCAGCAGAACGCCAGCCGCGACACGTGGACCTTCGAGGCCACGGACGCCCGGCTGGGTCAGATCATGCGCTCGATCCACGCGAGCTGCGTCGACACGGCCGCCGAATACGGGCGCGCGGGCGACTACGTCGCGGGGGCCAACCTCGCTGGCTACCTCAAGGTCGCCGACGCGATGGTCGCGCAGGGCGTCATCTGACCGGCGGCGGCGTGCGCCTGCCCAGGTCGACCGGCTGAGGGCACGCCGCCCGCCCGAGGGCCCCGGGCGCCGGTCGCCTGAGACGATGGACCGGTGAGCCGACCCATCCTGCCCGCGCGGGTGCCCGATCAGTCCGGCCGCACGTGGCTGGTCACCGGCGCGACGAACGGCATCGGCCGCCAGGTCGCGATGGCGGCGTCCGCGGCCGGTGCCGCGCTCGTCGTGCCAGCGCGCAACGTGCCCGCCGCGCAGGCGCTGGCCGCGCAGCTGCCGGGGCCCGCGCACGTCGTGCCCCTGGATCTCGCCGACCTGGCGAGTGTGCGCGCGGCGGCCGAACGCGTCGAGGGCCCCATCGACGTGCTCGTCAACAACGCCGGCGCCGTGTCGACCCGGCGGCTCGAGAACGCGGCCGGCCACGAGCTGCTGCTCGCCACCAACCTCTACGGCCCGTTCGCGCTGACGAATCTGCTGCTCGACCGCGTGCGTGAGCGGGTCGTCATCGTCGGCTCGAACGCCCACCGCGTCGGGCGGGTCGACCTGGCCGACCCCCACTTCCGGCATCGGCGCTGGAACCAGGCGTCGGCCTATGCGCAGAGCAAGCTCGGCGACATGCTCTGGGGCGTCGAGCTCGACGCCCGGCTGCGCGCCGCCGGCCGGACGGGCGGCCCCGGAGCGAGCGAGGGCATCACCGTGCAGCTCGCCCACCCCGGCTGGGCGCTGACGAACCTGCAGAACGTGACGTCGTCCCCGCGGTTCAACGCCGCGGTCACGGCCGCCTTCCAGCCGTTCGCCCGGTCCGCGCAGGCCGGGGCGCTGCCCGTGCTCGTGGCCGCGACCACGCAGCTGCCACCGGTGTCGTATGTCGGGCCGGACGGCGTGGGCGGGCAGCGCGGCGCCCCGACGCTCGCCGGCCGAGCCTGGCGGGCCGTCGACCCGCAGACCGCGCGGGACGTGTGGGCGCTGTGCGCACGAGAGACCGGGACCGACCTGTGAGCACGCCCGCCCAGCCCCGGCCCGCCTCGGCGGACGGCTCCGGACGCTCCGCCGACGTCGAGATCACCGTCGCGGGCACCGCCCGCGTCGCCGTGCCACCCGAGCTCGCGACGCTCTCGCTGACCGTCGGTGTCGAGACCTTCGAGCAGCGCGAGGCGCTCGCGACGACCGTGGAGCTCGTGCGCCGCCTGCGCGCGCGACTCGAGGAGTTGAGCGCGGTGCCGACGGGTGAGGGCCGGGTCGCGCCCGTCTCGTCGTCGTCGATCCAGCCGATCCGCACGTCGTCGTGGCGCTACCAGGAGCCGGGTCCGGGGCCGGGTCAGGAGCGCACGATCCACTCGGCGAGCGCGGCGGCGCGGGTGACGTTCGTCGACTTCGAGGCGCTCGCCGACTTCGTCAGCGACGTCGGCGCGACCACGGGCATCGCCGTCAACGGGGTCGAGTGGGCGCTGTCGGAGCCGACCCGCGACCGGCTCGAGGCGGCCGTGCTGACCGTCGCGGTCGAGCGCGCCCGCACCCGGGCGACCGCCATCGCCCACGCGTCGGGGGCGCTCAACGTGCGCTTCGTGAGCATCGCCGACCCGGGCCTGCTCAACCCTGAACCCCCCACGGGCGCCAGGATGTTCGCCATGCGTGACGAGGCCCTGTCGGGAGCCGGAGGGGTCGCCTCGGCGGGCGCGCCGACCCCCGAGGACATCGTCATCGAGACGACTCTGCACGCGCGGTTCATCGCCGGCTGACCCCGTGACGCGCCCGGCCGGTGGCACGTCGCGGGTGTCTCCGCAGCGATCGCGCCGGGCGATCTCGGCAAGGCTCTGGCGCCCGCGCGACCAGCGGCGATAGCCTCCCGGGACCAGCTGCGCGTCGTTGCTCAGCTCCGGCCCCAGCAGGTGAGGTGTCATGTCCTCGAACGCAGCCCCCGACAAGCACGATCCCGACGCCGGCCCGGCGCCCGCGAAGCCGCCGGGAGTCTCCGCCTCGACGCGCAGTGCGGTGCTCGGCGCGATGTTCCTCATGGCCACCAGCGCGATCGGTCCCGGCTTCATCACACAGACCACGGCCTTCACGGTGCAGCTGGGCGCGGCGTTCGCCTTCGCGATCGTCGCTTCGATCCTCGTCGACATCGCCGTGCAGCTCAACGTGTGGCGGGTCGTCGGGGTCGCGGGGTTGCGCGCCCACGAGCTGGCCCACCGCGTGCTGCCCGGGCTCGGCTACGTGCTGGCCCTGCTCGTCGTCGCGGGCGGACTCGTCTTCAACATCGGCAACATCGCGGGCACCGGCCTGGGCACCGACGCCATGATCGGACTCGACCCGCGCATCGGCGGCGTGCTGTCGGCCGGCATCGCCATCGCGCTCTTCCTCGTCAAGCAGGCGGGGCCCATCCTCGACCGCCTCGTCGTCGGCCTCGGTGTGCTCATGATCGGGCTGACGACGTTCATCGCCATCACGTCCAAGCCCCCGGTCGGCCAGGCGCTGCGCAACGCGATCCTGCCCGACACGGTCAACTTCCTCGTCATCACGACGCTCATCGGTGGCACGGTCGGCGGCTACATCACGTATGCCGGCGCGCACCGCCTCCTCGACTCCGGCATGACCGGCGCGGAGCACGCCCCGGGCATCGCGCGCAGCTCGGTGACCGGCATCGTCATCACCGGCATCATGCGGGTCGTGCTCTTCCTCGCCATCCTCGGCGTCGTCTCGGCGGGCATCCGGCTCGACCCCGCCAACCCGGCGGCGAGCGCGTTCCAGGCGGCGGCGGGCGAGTTCGGCCTCCGGGCCTTCGGCATCATCCTCTGGGCCGCCGCGATCACGTCGGTGATCGGCGCGTCCTACACCTCGGTCACGTTCCTCACCCGCAGCACGACCCCCGAGCGCACCCGCAACCTGCTGACGGTGGGCTTCATCGTCATCGGCACCGTGCTCTACGTCGCGCTCGGGCAGGCGCCGGTGACCCTGCTCATCTTCGCGGGGGCCTTCAACGGGGTCATCCTGCCGCTCGGCTTCACCGTCATCCTCTGGGTGGCCTGGCGCCGGCGGGACCTCCTGCACGGCTATCGCTATCCGGCCTGGCTGCTCGTCATCGGCGTGCTCGCGTGGCTGCTCACTCTCTATCTCGGCGTGCAGTCCCTCACCGGACTGGGGAAGCTGTGGTCATGAGCGGCGACACCGTCGACCTCGTCGTCGACCTCAACGCCGACCTCGGCGAATCCTTCGGGCAGTGGCGCCTCGGCGACGACGAGGCGATGCTCGGCGTCGTCACCAGCGCCAACGTCGCCTGCGGCTTCCACGCCGGCGACCCCCTGACATTGCGCCGCACCGTCGCTGCGGCCGCCGAGCGCGGCGTCGTCATCGGCGCGCAGGTCGCCTACCCCGATCTCGCGGGATTCGGGCGGCGCTTCGTCGACGAGACACCGGCCGAGCTCACCGCGGACGTCTTGTATCAGATCGGTGCACTCGAGGCGATGTGTCGAGCGGCCGGCACAAGGGTCGCCTACGTCAAGCCGCACGGGGCTCTCTACAACACGGCCGTGCGCCACGAGGAGCACGCCCAGGCCGTCGTCGACGCCGTGCTCGCCTACGACCGGTCGCTGCCGCTCATGGGGCTGCCGGGGTCGGCGCTGCTGCGCCGGGCCGCCGAGGCGGGGCTCAGGGGCGTCGAGGAGGCCTTTGCGGACCGCGGCTACACGCCGCAGGCCACCCTCGTCAGTCGGCGCGAGCCGGGCGCATTGTTGGCCGACCCGGACGAGGTGGCCGCGCGCATGGTACGGATGGTCACGCAGGGGCTGATCCGCGCCGTCGACGGCACGGACGTGCCGGTGCGGGCGCGATCGATCTGCACGCACGGCGACAGCCCCGACGCGGTCGCGATGGCGCGGGCCGTGCGGGAGGCTTTGACCGACGCCGGCGTGACGATCCGATCGTTCGCCTGAGAGGAGTCCAGGCATGGAGTTCCAGCTGCTGCCCAGCGGGGAACGGGCCGTCATCGTCGAGGTGGACGACCTCGACGCCGTGCTCGCGCTCGCCGACGCGGTCCAACGCAGGGTCGACGAGGCCCGGGCCGAACTCGCGCGGGCCAGGGCGGCCGCCGGCCGGCAGCGCCCGGAGTCGGTGCTGCCGCCGGACCCCACCGACCCGGACGCCTCCGAGCGGGCTCCGGGCGACAGCGTGACCGTGCACGTGCCGCCGCCGCCGTCGCAGGCCGCCCACGACGACACCTCGGTCTGGGCGACGGTGCTCGACGTCATCCCGGCGGCCCAGACGGTCATGCTCATGGTCATCGACAACGAACACCTCAAGCCGGTGCGCCACCTGCTCAGCGAGCTCGCCGCGACCCTCGAGGTGTCCTCGACTCCGGCGCACGACCAGGTCGTGTCGGTCCCCGTCGTCTACGACGGCCCCGACCTGCAGGAGGTGGCCGAGCTCACCGGGCTCAGCGTCGACGAGGTCGTCGCGGCGCACACGGGCAGTCAGTGGCGGGTCGCGTTCGCGGGGTTCGCGCCGGGCTTCGCCTACCTCGTGGGGGGTGACCCGCGCCTCGACGTGCCCCGCCGCAGCGAGCCCCGCACTCGGGTGCCCGTCGGGGCCGTGGGGCTCGCCGGACACTTCAGCGGCATCTATCCGCGCAGCTCACCGGGTGGTTGGCAGCTCATCGGGCACACCGACGAGGTGCTCTGGGACGAGCATCGCGATCCGCCCGCCCTGCTGCGCCCCGGGTGGGGGGTGCGTTTCGAGGCGCGGTCGGACGGCGACTCCGGTGGCGACGACACCGCCGTCGAGCCGGACACCTCGGTCGCACCGACCGCGGCCGCCCAGGTCGGGCACGACAGCTCGGACTCCGAGGATTCGGCGGACTCCGGGGCGTCCGGGGCGTCCGAGGCGTCCGAGGACACCGAGGCCGCCGAGGACACCGAGACCACGCAGGAGGCACGCGCATGAGGGGTTTGGAGGTGCTGCGCACCGGACCGCAGGCGCTGCTGCAGGACCTGGGACGCCCGGGGCTCGCCGCCATCGGCGTCGGGCGCTCCGGCGCCGCCGACCGCGGCGCCTACCTGCTCGGCGGCCGGCTGCTCGGCCACGACTTCCACGCCGCGCTGCACGAGTCGCTGGGCGCGGAACGCCTCGACACCGGGCCTGCCGCCCTCGAACTGCTGCTCGGCGGTTTCGACGCGCGGGTCCACGGCGACTTCACGATGGCGATCACGGGCGCGCCGGCCCCCACGACCGTCGACGGACGGCGCGTCGACGGCTCCGCGCCCGTGCGGCTGCACGACGGCGAGACGGTGCGCGTCGGCACGCCCGCGCGGGGGCTGCGCACCTACCTGTCGGTGCGGGGCGGCTTCGAGGTCGAGCAGGTGCTGGGCTCGCGCTCCCGCGACACGCTCGCCGGCCTCGGACCACAGGTGGCCGACGGCTCCTTCCTGCCCGTCGGTCAGAGCCGCGGCGAGGCGTTGCCGTATGTCGACCTGGCGATCGTCGCGCCGCCGCCAGCCGACGAGATCGAGCTCGAGGTGATGCCCGGACCGCGCGGCGACTGGCTCGCCGACCTCGGCCGGCTCGCCACGACCCGCTGGGAGGTCTCGGACCGCAGCGACCGCGTCGGAGTGCGGCTCGTCGGCGAGCCGCTGCAGCGCCGGCCCGAGCTCGTGGGCATCGAGCTGCCGACCGAAGGCGTCGTGCGCGGCACCGTGCAGGTGCCGCCCAGCGGCGAGCCCGTGCTGTTCCTCGCCGACCACCCCGTGACCGGGGGCTATCCGGGGGTGGGGGTGCTCACTTTCGACTCCGCCGACCGCGCCGCCCAGGCTCGCCCCGGGCAGCACATCCGGCTCACACTCGTCGATCGGCCGAGCCGTGACCCGCGGGGATGACATCGCCGGGCTGACCCCGGCGCAGGCCCGGGAGCGGTTCGCGGCCGGGCTCGTCACCCCGACGGCCGGCTGGTGCGCCGGCTGGACCCAGACCAACGTCATCGCACTGCCGCGCGACCTCGCCTTCGACTTCCTGCTCTTCGCCCAGCGCAACCCCAAGCCGTGCCCCGTGCTCGACGTCTTCGAGGCCGGCGAGGTGAGCGGCGAGCTGCTCGCGGGGGACATCCGCACCGACGTGCCCGCCTACCGGGTGTTCGAGCACGGTCGGCTCGTCGACGAGCCCGCCGACGTGCGCCGCTGGTGGCGCGAGGACCTCGTGACGTTCCTGCTCGGTTGCAGCTTCACCTTCGAGCACCCGCTCCTGGCGGCCGGGGTGCCGGTGCGGCACATCGACGCCGGCCGCAACGTGCCGATGTATGCGACGAACCGGCCCTGCAGGCCCACCCAGCGGCTGCACGGCCCGCTCGTCGTCTCGATGCGCCCGATCCCCGCGGCCCAGGTGGCCGACGCGGTGCGGATCACCTCGCGCTACCCCGGCGTGCACGGGGCGCCGGTGCATGTCGGCGACCCGGCCGCGCTCGGCATCGAAGACCTCGACCGGCCCGACTACGGGGACCCGCCCGACCTGCGGCCCGGCGACGTGCCGGTGTTCTGGGGGTGCGGGGTCACGCCGCAGGCGATGGTCGTCGCGACGGCTCCCGAGCTGGCGATCTGCCACGCGCCGGGGCACATGCTCATCACCGATCGGCGGGACTCCTTCTACCAGGTGCCGTGAGGGGTCGCCCCTCGTCGGGACCGTCGTGTGACGTCTCGAGTGATCTGCCCGCAGCCCGCGCCGCGACTCTTGTCGCGCGACGCGGCGACCCCTACGCTGGGCATCGTTGGTGCGTATGACGAAACGAGTTGCATGATGAGCAACGCCTTTCCCTCGACGATGACGAACCGCCTGTTGCGCGGCGCCCGCTACGAGGTGCTCCCCACGGCGACGATCGCCGAGAAGGTCCTTGCCCACGTCCCCAAGGACATCACCGTCACGGTGACGGCGTCACCGACGAAGAGCCTGTCTCAGACCCTCGACCTGGCCGAGCAGCTCGCGGCCTCCGGGTATGACGTCGTCCCGCACCTCGCCGCGCGGATGATCTCGGGCCCGGGCGAGCTCGGCGAGATCGTGGCCCGGCTCCGCGAGGCGGGCGTCACCAAGGTGTTCGCTCCCGCGGGCGACGCACCCGAGCCGGCCGGCAGCTACCGAGGTGCCCTCGACCTCCTCACCGACCTGCGCGAGCTCGGCGACCCCTTCGAGCAGGTCGGCATCACCGGCTACCCCGAGTCGCACCCGAGCATCGACGACGACGTGACGATCCAGTCGATGTGGGACAAGCGCCGCTACGCGACGCACATCATCTCCAACATGACATTCGACGCCGAGCACGTCGGGCGGTGGGCCGAGCGGGTGCGGCGCCGCGGCGTCGAGCTGCCGGTCATCGTCGGGGTGCCCGGCCCGGTGGAGCGCGCGAAGCTGCTCGGCATGGCGACGAAGATCGGTGTCGGCGAGTCGATCCGCTTCCTGCGCAAGCAGAAGAGCGTGTTCGCCCGCATCGCCGCGCCGGGCTTCAGCACCGACCGGTTCGTCACCCGCGTCGCGGCGCTCGCCGCCAACGAGTCGCTGCGCATCGAGGGGCTGCACATCTTCACGTTCAACCAGGTCGACGTCATCGAGTCGTGGCGTCAGCGCATGCTCGCCGAGATGGCGAGCCAGGCGCAGTGAGCCGATGAGCACGGCCTACCCTGTGCCGGTGACGACCAATCGATTCGCCGCGCTGCTCGGCGACCGCGCCCCGATCTTCGACGGCGGATACGGCTGGCTGCTGCAGGAGCGGGGCCTGCCGGCCGGTGACTGCGCCGAGCACTGGAATCTGCAGCGCCCCGAGGTCATCGGCGGCCTGCACGAGGAGTACGCCGTCGCCGGCGCGAGCGTGCTGACGACGAACACGTTCGGCGGCACGGCCCCACGCCTGGCGATGCACGGACTCGAGGACCAGGTCGAGCAGGTCAACCGCGCCGCAGCCGCCATCGCCCGCGAGGTGGCCGACCGGCACGGGATCCTCGTCGCCGGGGACCTCGGTCCCACGGGCGAGCTCTTCGAGCCGATGGGCACGCTCACCGCCGACGCGGCCGTCGCGCTCTTCGCCGCGCAGCTGCGTGGCCTCGTCCAGGGCGGCATCGACCTCGTGCTCGTCGAGACCATGAGCGACCTCGCCGAGGCGCGCGCGGCCATCGCCGCCGCGCAGCAGGTGTGCCCCGAGCTGCCGATCGTGGCGACGATGTCGTTCGACACCAACCTGCGCACGATGATGGGCGTCCGGCCGGCCGACGCCGCCACCGAGCTCGCCGCGGCGGGGGCCGATGTCGTCGGCGCCAACTGCGGCCGCGGGCCCGCCGAGATGACCGTCATCGCCGAGCAGCTGCTCGCCGCCCGGCCCGAGGGCGTGCTCGTGCTCACGCAGTCCAATGCCGGGCTGCCGCAGCTCGAGGGGGCCGAGTTCGTCTACACCGTGGGGCCCGACGAGCTCGGCGCGCACGCCCGCAGCCTGCGCGACGCCGGGGTCGACCTCGTCGGCGCGTGCTGCGGGTCGTCGCCGGAGCACATCGCGGCGATCCGGGCGGCGGTCACCGCCTGAGATGCGTGCGGGTGGGTCGACCTGAGCTTCGTGCGGCGGCTCGCTCGGTGCACGGGTGGATTCCTCTGCGACACCGACTCGATGACGTCGGCGACACGCCGGGGTCTGCCCGCGTGTCGACGTCTTCGGCGGCTGCACATGTGCTGGTCAGCGATGCCGCTGCGCCCGGTCATCCGCCGGCGGCCGGCCTGCAGCCCGGGCCAGCGCGGCGGCGGCCGTGACGACGTCGGCCCACGCCTCCCCGACGCTCTTGAAGAGCCGGGGCCGGTCGGGGGCGACCTCGAGCTCGCCGCGGCACAGCTGCGCGAGGGTGCCGGTGACGGCATCGGCCTCGGGCACGCCGTCGGCGACGGCCAGGACGATGTCGCCGGCCGTGGCCAGGGCGTTGGCGCGGGACTCGACGACGACGGTCGCCGACCGCACGAGCGCGGTGTCGACCTCGCGGGCGTCGGGGCTGTGGGAGCCCATCGCGACGACCGTGGCCGTGCCGCGCAGCAGCGCGGAGTCGAAGAGCGGGGCCGTCGCGGTCGTGCAACACGCGACGAGATCGACCCCCGCCACATCGCTCGGCTCACCACGGCGGGCGGCGAAGCCCTCGTCGCGCAGGCGCGCCACGAGGTCGCTCGTCGGCTGGCGGCGGCGGCCGACGACGACGACCTCACGCAGCGGGCGGACCGCATCGATCGCGGGCACGTGGGCGTGAGCCTGCGGTCCGGTGCCGAAGACGAGCAGGCTCGCGCTCTCGTCAGGTGCGAGTCGCGCTACCGCGAGTGCGCCGAGGGCGGCGGTGCGGCGCAGGGTGAGGGCGGCTGCGTCGAGCACGGCTGTCGGGGTCAGCGTGCGACCGTCGAAGCAGACGTGCACCCCCTGGATGCGCGGCACGCCCGCGACCGTCGCGTCGTCGTGCACCGTGACGAGCTTGACCCCGATGTCGTCGCCCGCCTCGCCGGGCATGAGGAGCAGCTCGCCCTGACCCACCGGCACGTGGCCGCGGGCCGGGCTGTTGCCCGGGGCCGTGCCGTCGACGAGCGCCTGTGCCAGGACGTCGACGGCGTACCGCCAGGGCAGCGCGCGCTCGACCTCGTCGGCGGACAGCCAGGCCAGGGTCTGCGTCATCCGCCGATCCTGCCACGGCACCTCGCCGGGCTCACGGCTTCGCTGCTCGGGGTGGGTCGACCCCCTGTGGCGACCCACCCCGAGCAGGGTCCCCTCGCCCCGAGAGGCCGGGCAGTGGCGCGAGTCAGTGCGGCTGCACCGGAGGGGGCGCGTCGAGGTCGTTCAGACCCCATCCCTGGTTGCCGATCTTGGGGTCGTCGACATAGCGCGAGCAGTCCCATTGCTGCAGCACCGCCCGCTCCGGCGGGGTGCCCAGGGCACCGTTCTCGGCGTCCAGGCAGCGGCCCGTGCGCCGGTTGACGAGCACGGTCGCCGTGAGGCGGAAGCCGCAGTAATAGGGCGGCCCCTGCGTGCACGGCTTGCTGTAGTCGGTGAGCGTGCGGAACTGCCACTGCGCGGGCTCGTAGTCGTCGCCGCAATAGCCGTGCTGGATGACCTTCGTGCCGTTGCGGTAGCTGCCTTTGCGCCAGTCGAGCATGAGGCACTGCCCGGAGTGCCGCGCCCGCAGCCGGAACCAACCGTCCTTGGTGTCGAGCTTGGTGAACTCCTGCGAACGGCTGTCGTTGTCCGGCCACAGAAAGACGCCGGTCAGCGGATCGGTCGAGCCCCACATGACGTCGGCGCGCAGGTGGCTGGCGGTGTTGACGAGCTCGTAGCGGTGGAAGAGGCGACTGACGATCGGACCGATGTCGACCGGTCGGCCCGGCTTGATCGGACGGATCAGGTCGCGCGGGGCGGCGGGGGTCGCGACGGAGCGCCCGACCACCGCCGGAGCGGTCGTGGCCGCCCGCGCCGGGGCCGACGTGCGGGTCGATAGCGTCGAGGCGCTCGGTGCGGTGGTCGCGGCCGCGGTCGTAGCGGGGGCCGTCGCCAGCCCGGAGCCGAGGGCGAGGACCGCGCCGACCAGGGCGCACGCGCCTCGACGGCGCGTGACGGTCCGGCGCAGGAGGGGCTGGGGTGCGCGCATGGCACGCCTCCTTCTGTAGCTGGGGCGTGAGCCCCGTGGGTGCATCCGCCTCGGAGTCGGCTGCGAGGTCGGGCTACGCGCGGGGTGGCGTGGCGTGGTGCTGCGCGCGTCCCGTGGCCCTTCTCGCCGGCGTGAGGTCTGAGGCGATCTGCCTGCCCGGTGTGGGCATGACTCCACGGTCGCCGCATCCGCCGCGTGGTCCGATGCACGAGCGGACGCCCCTTGTGTTCGCTCGCGGACAGACCGCGCCGGATGGGAGCGTCGGGTGTCGTTGTGTCCAGATCGAGGCGTTCGACGCGGGCGAGCCCTACCGCTTCGTGCCGCATGCCAAGCGCGACAAGAACCGCGGCACCCAGCGCTTCCGCCGCCCAGCAGTCGACGGGCATACCTTCAAGGTCCGCTGCCCCAACACCCCGGCGTCGATGCGGATGCCGCACACCATCCCCACCACGACCTGCGCCGCCGGCGAGCCGTGCGGGTGCGGGAAGACCATCACCATCCACGTCAGCGAGCTCGAACGCGACCGGCAGCACCACCCTTGGCAGCCCACGCGCTGGGCGCTGTCGTTCAACCGGCGCACCCTCGTCGAAGGACTCATCGGCGCCAATCGCTACCAACGTCTCAGCGTCAACCGTGGCTTCTTCCGCCAGACCGGGCTCGTCGCGACCGCCCTCCTGCTGGCCGTCACGCTCATCGGTCACAACCTCGTCAGCCTGCACGCATGGCACACAAGACGCGGGCGACCCGAGCCGTGGCAGGTCCACCTCGGGGAGCCTCTCGACGACCGACCACTCGACAACGCCACCAGGACCCGCGGCCGAGGCAGACACCGAAGCGACTGACCGGCCCAGCCCCAGCCACTCACCCCACACGAAGGCAGCGCCAGTCTGCCCGGAAACCGGCCAGAGACAGCAGAGCCGGCCGCACGGCATACGAATCGAGGGCGGCGGAGGCATCCGCGACAAGCACGACCCCCGAAACGACGAAACTCCCGGCCGGATCGACTCCGGCCGGGAGTTTCGGGAATCGAATCAAGTAGTTCAGGGAACTACCCTTTGGTGGCTGGTCAACGAAAGTCGCTGACCTGCACCGACGCTGGGCGAAGGATCGAGCTGGCACAGTTCCTGTCGCGCGTTTGGCACGCACCGAGGAGAGCACCTACCGACGATTCTTCCTCTTCCTCTTCTTTGACGAAGACCGGGCGCCTCGCCGGCGCTGAGTCAACTGAGCCTGAGTCTGCATCTCACCGGCAGGGCGAAGCGACGCCACCAACTCTGCCAACACGTCCGGTTCTACTTCGGTCTGGCCCGAGTCATACGAAGCGCCGACAAGTGCGCCGGTTGCCTCGTCGTAGACGAAGGATGCTCCGCGCCTGACTCGCAGTTGATGCTTCTTCGCCACCATGTACGCGTGGGCATGGCGCGTGACCCTTTCCCCGTCCATAGTCTTGGGCCGCGTCATCCACACGAGAAGCCAACTTTCCGCTTGCGTGAGCCCCCAGGGGATGGCGGCGCTCCTCGGCTTGCCGTTGGGATCCGGCCTCTTGAGCAGCGTGACGGGATAATTCGCCAGTTGCTGCTGCGCCTTCGACGACCCCTCCAGGAGTGTGGCACCGATGCTGAGCCAGCAAAAGGTTCGGTTGTCTTCAAGCCAGTCGATGAGGGGTGCGAGGGGCGAGGGAACCATGCACGGCTTGGACACAGCGTCGACAGTCCCCCTCCGGCTGCCAGGCCGCTGCGAGTGGTACCAGGCGTCGAGGTGATCCGTGTGGCTAGTGACCAAGGTCGGCACTTGATTCTTAAAGCGACGAAGGTCCGCAGGCCTTGGCTGGCCGAGCCAGGGCATCTCGCGGGCAGCAACCGCCGGGTCCGGCTCGACGTATAGCCCCATCCGGAAGAAGAGAAGAAAGAGGTCAAGCTCATCGACAGCTACGAACATCTCAGTTGCGCGCGGGTCAGTCCTTCGGCGAACGTAGAGCAAGAACTCTGCGGGACGATCAACCAGCTTGGAGATGAGCTCCAAGTCGTTGAGCGACACGGTCCAAGGGATGTTGTCCGTTGAGATTAGGCCGGCACCGACCAACTTGGCCGTCGCGGTGGCGATGCCGGGCATATCGTCGAGACTGGTCACGACGGTGTGAACCTCTCGAACATCGGCCAAGTCCAGCCAAGTCCCATCGCGGAGGCGCAGACCATGGTCATCCAGGATTCGGCGCTTCATTCGCGCCGCCTGATCGGCTCCCTTTGTAATGGCAGACGTAAGGTTTCTACGCAGTGGATTCAGCTCGCCCGTCCGTGACCGGTCGCTCAAGGGGACGGCCTTGTCCTCGACGATGAAAGCGACATCGTGGAGGACAAAGAGGTGATCGCCCTCCACCAGCTTCGTGTACGACGCCGATCCACCGTTCGCCTCGGCCTCATTCGCGGGCACCAGGTATTCGACGCCGTGGTGGGCTGAGATGCCAGGTACGAGTCTTCCAAAGAGGTCGGCTATTCGGCTTTCAAGATAGTGGCCCCGATGCGCCGTATACAGGTCCCAGAAGGCCGACGACTTCAGAGCGTCTTCGAGGCCAGACTTGACCGCATCCGCGATCAGGGCGGGATGGACGACCATCACTAGGCCGTCCCTGGAGAGGATGGGGTGTGCGCGCAGGGGTGAGTTGCCGTCTAGGTAACAACGAAGTACGTCCCCCGCGTCGGTGTCAGGAATGGTGGCTGTGAAGAACTGAACCACCATCTGGGCGACTTTCACCGACATCCCCGCACGGGCCGCAACAGCGGCCGTGGGGACGGCCGCCTGCTGCGCAGACGGGTTGAAGAGACCCATGAGTCCCCTGATAGCTCTCTGTTTCTCCTCGTCCGTCGGTCGATGCTCCTGTCTCATATCGATGGAGTTGAATGCGTTAGCGAGACCCTGGGACCGAACGTTGAACTGCTCCATCTGCAGATCGTGGCAGGCGGTTAGGAACGAGACGGCCTCCTGCACGCCAAACCCGAGAATCTCGCGCACTCCTGCGTCGACGGCCGGCTCACCGAAAAGACCTTGAAGCACCTCCTCCTGCATGTCTGGATAGGAGGTGTTACGCATCCAGCGACCGTTGCCACGGACAGCTGCGGACACCTGCGCTAGATCATCGAGTGCCTCGGCTCCTACTAGATCGCGAACGGTGGCAAGGTTGAGAAGCTCGTGCGCAAGAGGCATCAACGTCTCGCTGATGACACCGCAGAGGGCCTGATCAACTCGTTTCGTGACCTCCCGGCCCTCTACATCGCTCGCCGCGCAGAGCAAGGCAGCGGTCAGGATCTCTGCGACCGCGGGGCCGCTCTGCGCGCCAGCCGAAGGCATAACGCTGCCTACGGGGACGAAAGGCAGGGTCATCATGCGGATCGCCTCTAGCGTCCCTAACGACTCATAGCCGGCGAGTCCTTCGACGAACTGCGTCGCGGCTTCATCAATGCGCCTTTCGACCTCGCCAGCCGGGTCGCTCAGCTGAACAACTTCCGACAGCAGGGTGGCCGTGTCGAGAGCGCTGCTCAGCGCGACCTCGACGTGCGGATCCATCGCGTCCAGCTGAGGCCTGCGCGTCCGTGCGCTACGGCGCCGACGCGAAGTCTTTGAGGCCACCGGTACCTCCCTCGGTCGCGTCGGTCACAGCCACACCTAAACCGTGACGAGTTGAAGGAGGGCGTCGTAGTCCTTCACGACGTCGTACTTGACCGCCTGGTTGTCGAGTGAGGCGAAGAACTTGCGGGCGCATTCGATCTTGGCGTTCTCGACGCCCTTGAGCTGGAGGGTGGACATTGAGCCCTTGGTCTCGGCGACGAAGTAGACGTGCTTGATCTTCGTGGTGTCGTCGCGGAAGGCGATGGCCCAGTCAGGGTTGTAGTCGCCCACCGGGGTCGGGATAGAGAACCCGCGCGGCAGCCTGGAGTAGACGACGACCTCATCGCTGACGTCGAGGTGCTCGACGAACGACCGCTCGACCTTGGAGTCGGTCACGACGTATTCGTAGACGCTCTTCTTGAGCTTCTCACCGGCCTTCGCCAGGTCCTGGGCCGTCTGATTCTCGGTGAAGATCGAGGAGTCGTAGCGGTTGTCGAGGGGGTCGTATGTCAGGTGCTCGACGATGACGGTCGCCTTCTGCTCGTTGATGAGCCGGGAGGCCTCGGTGATGAACTGCTCGGGGTTCTGCTTGAACTTCGCGAAGGTGCCCGGATGGATGCCGGTGAGGATGGCGGCGCAGGTGCGGCGGGTGAGCTGGGTCTTCTCCGCGATTTCGCCGAGCAGGTCGTACTTCACTGTCGAGCCGGCCGAGACGGCTGAGTGCTCGACCTTGGTCTCGGACACCTTGAAGCCGGTGCCCGCTTCGAGCTGCTCCACCTCTAGCCCGACGACCTGCTTGCCGGCCTCGACGAGGTACTGCATGACCGTGACGTTGAGTGACGTGTCAAGCGTCCGGACGCAGTTCTTGATCAGCTCGTCGGAGTCGAACTCGACCTGGTAGACGGCCTTGTGGTTGATCCGGCCCCACAACTCCTGGAACTCCCGCTTCTTGAAGTTCGCCTCATTGAACGGAATCTTCTTCGGCTTGCGTCCGTCGGTCGGCTTGGGGATGTCGAGGTAGAGCGCATCGACGAGCGGCCACGCGAAGTCGATGACCGGCTTGAGCATCTCCGAGGTGGGTGCGCCGAGCGTTCCGTCGGCGCGGGCGTCCTTGTACGCCTGAGTGACCAGACCCGTTTCGTCGATGTAGCCGCACTGGATCAGGTGGAACAAGAGCGCCTGCGCGACCGCCCTTTCCACCACACTCGTCGAGCCGTCCGCGAGGGTGATCTTCTTGCCGATGAAGTACTCTAGGCTCGCCGTCCGTGGTCGAGCGGACAGCGACTCGATGATCTCCTTCTGGAGCGCCGTGACAAACTCGGTGTACGACTCGTCGGTCACGACGGTCAGTTCGTTGATGTCGTGCACGGTGACGGGGTTGTCCATCCGCTCACCATGCTGGTCGACCGACAGGCGCAGGCCGCGGCCGATCTCCTGTCGCCTTGTGGTGGTGTTGTCGCTCTTCTTGAGCATGCCCATGACGAAGACGTTCGGGTTGTCCCAGCCCTCGCGCAGCGCCGAGTGCGACCAGATGAAGCGCACCGGCTCCTCAAACGACAGAAGCCGCTCCTTGTCCCTCAGGATCAGGTCGTAGGCATCGACGTCGTCCGACTGGCCCGCGAAGTCACCGCGCGCGGCGATCTTGCCGTCGACAGAGCGGCCGCTCTTCTTGTCGATCGAGAAGTAGCCCTCGTGCGTCTTCCGGACCGGGATCGCTTCGACGTGCTTGCGGTACCCCTCCGCCGCTTCGTCGAGGTCCAGCTGGCCGAGTTGGTCGGCGAGCACAGCCTCGTACTCTTCCTCGAAGACCCGGGCGTACTCGCCCAGGGTGTCTTCTCGGTCGTAGTCGCGGTACTTGGCGACCTCGTCGATGAAGAACAGGGACAACGTCTTGATGCCCTGGCCGAACAGCTCGCGCTCCTTGTCCAAGTGGGCGCGGATGACTTCCCGGATCTGGATGCGGCGCTTCTGATCTTCGGCCACGTCCGCGGTCACCTCACCGGCGCCGATCACGTCGCCGTTGCTCAGTTCGATGATGTCCCGGTTCGCATCGACGTCCCGGATGAACAAACCCTTGTACGCCTCGATGCCGCCGGACAGGTCATGCAGGTTCATGCCCTGGCTCAGCCGCTTCACCTGGCGCCTGATCCCCTGGGCGGTCTGTACCTCCAGCTCGACGCGGGCTTTGGGGAAGTCGGCACCTTTGCCGATCTCGAGTCCGTCGACGTAGAGGTATGCCGTGCTGCCGGCCAGGTGCTTGACGGTGATGCCGCGCACGGCGATCTTTTTCACGAGCTTCTGGTTGTAGGCGTCGATGGCGTCGAGGCGATGCACCTTGGTGCGCTCGGTCTTGTGGGTCGCTGAGTAGCGCAGCGCGAACAAGGCGTTGAACTGGCCGAGGGCCTCCAGTGACTTGGAGGGCTTCTTCGCCTCACCCTCGATCTTCTGCGGCTCGTCGATGATGAGGATCGGCCGGTTCGCAGCGATCACATCGATCGGCTTGCGGGACTGGAAGTCGTCGAGCACCTCGTAGATGCGCCGGGCGTCCTTGCCGGTGGCGTTGAAGGCCTGGATGTTGATGATCATCACCTGCACGCCGGAGTCGGAGGAGAACCGCTCCACATCGTGCAGGCGCGACGAGTTGTAGATGAACGTGCGCGGTTTGGTGCCGTACAGCTGCTGGAAGTGCTCGGCGGTGATGTCGAACGACTTCTTCACACCCTCGCGGATCGCGATCGACGGCACGACAACGATGTACTTCGACCAGCCGTACCGCCTGTGCAGCTCCATGATCGTCTTGATGTAGACATAGGTCTTCCCCGTGCCGGTCTCCATCTCGATGTCGAGGTTGAGCGGGGCCGCGGACTTCCTGACCGGATCCTTCAGGTCCTTAGCCAGTTCCAAACCCCGCGCCCGCTGGACGCTGTGCACGTTCGTCAGGAGCTGCGGCGGAGTCAAAGCGATCTCGGCGTTGCGCAGGCCGGCGTCGTCAAGCAGGGTCAGCGCTCGGTCTTTGCCCGGGTCGATGCGGTACTTCACCCCGTCGACGTAGGGCTGGCCGGAAAAGACATCGACGACAGCATCGACCGCTTCGGTCTGATACTGCTGGACCTTGAACTGAAGCTTCATAGGTCAGATCGTCCTGACCTCGGTCTCGGGTGAGACCTCGCGGAAGATCTGCTCGGCATTGATGCGAGCGGAGTCGCTGGCGAACCCGGCGTCAAGGAACACGGCGCGCAGCGGGCGTCGGCCGGCGATCTCCTTCACGACGGCGTCAGTGACCTCGTCCGCAAAGCAAGCAATCAGGGCATCTTCCGCGATAGCGAGCACTCGTCGACCCCCGACTTCCTTGACGGCAATCGGCTGGGCTAGGTCGAGGCCCCAGTCGAGTAAGACCTCGAACAACAGGTCTTCGTCGGTGCGATCGGACTTGACACTGCCTACGGCGCTGGAGAGCTCGAGTTGCTCGAGGGCATCAGCCGTCGCGAGAGTATCAGCCATGTTCGACGAGTCGACGCGGAACGAACGGAAGCCCGTATCCAGCGATGTCGCGCCGAACCCATTGGACTGAGCCACCGCCGCTGCCGAACGACGAACCCGCTCGCGTGAGAGTGCGGCGATCGTCCCATACCCAGCTCGTGCGGCCTCCGTGTCCGCTCCGGGTGATTCATCTAGTTGAACGAGGAGGAACGAACGGCTGCCGCCGTCCTCAGCGTTCAACGAGAGAACTGCGTGGGCGGTTGAACCCGAACCGGCAAAGAAGTCCATCACGACACCTGATTTGGACTCATGCGTTACCGAAGCGATCAGGTATTTCAGGAGCCCGGTCGGCTTGGGATGGTTGAAGACTTGAGCCCCAAAGAGCGCCTTGATTTCGGCATTCCCCGCGAGGACATCCCCCGCCACGTCCCTAGGGATGAGTGTCGTAGGGGCGAGGGCAGCGGTCTGCACCTTCTTGGAGTAGGGAACAAACCCCGGCCCCTTGATGACGATGCGTGTCCCCTCGGCAACCTGACTCTCAAGGTATGCCTGCGACCAAATCAGACGGCCCGTCAGGCGGAAACTGTTGGTCGCCCTACCACTAACGACTGTAACTGGGTCTACCAGTGTGTACCCTGAGTCCCTCTCGCCCGGACTGTAGGTCCCATCGGCCAGGCCAAGGTCTACCCACTCAGGATTGAATGTGAGCGTGGTGGGGGACATCGACGACTTAGTGAGAGACGGCAGCCCTTCCGTCGCCTTCTGCGACCCCACCAAAGCCGAGATGGATGCCCGGTTGCGTGAGTAGCAGAGGATGTGTTGCGCATTCTCGCGTTCAACGCGTGAACTGTTGTCGGGACGGAAGTTGCTCTCCCAGATGTAGTTCTCGACGAAGTTCTTCTGCCCAAATATCTCATCCAGCATTTTCCGCAGGTTGGCGACTTCATGGTCGTCGATCGACACGAAAATCACACCGTCAGCGGCCAGGAGGGAGCGTGCGAGCTTGAGCCTGGGGTACATCATGCTGAGCCAATCGGAATGGAATCGACCCTTCGACTCGGGGTTGGCAACAAGCCGATCGCCAGCCGGGGTAGCCTGACCTGAACGCTCTAGGTACTCGGCGGTGGACTCCGCGAACCGATCGTCGTAGACGAAGTCCTTGCCGGTGTTGTACGGGGG
>JBDIAP010000054.1:0-21306 GCA_039812485.1 Kineosphaera sp. | reverse complement strand
CTAGCCCGCCGCCGGGTCGCACGCCCAGGCGCGCACGCGGTCGGCCAGCAGGGCGCGCGAGTCGGGCACGAACGGCCACGCGGGATCATCGAGTCGCGCGAGCACCTGCTCGGGCGTCATCCACGCGCCCCAGGCGACCTCCTGGCTCTGGTGCGTGATCGGCCCGTCATAGACGGTCTCGTAGAGGAATGCCACGTAGGTCGTGCGCTCGTCGGCGTAGCGGGTGACCCCCAGCGGGCGCAGCGGCACGCCGCGCACGCCGAGCTCCTCGGCGGCCTCGCGGACTGCGGCGTCGTCGGGGTCCTCGCCCGCGGCGACGACGCCCCCCGCCGCCAGGTCGTAGCAGCCGGGGAAGACGTCCTTGGTGTCGGTGCGGCGGTGCACGTAGATCTCGCCGCGGCTGTTGCGCACGACGACGCCGGTGCCGGCGTGCGGCAGGTTCTCGGCGCGCACGCGGGAGCGCGGGGCCCGGCCCACGACCCGCCCGGCCTCGTCGTAGAGGTCGACGAGCTCCTCGACGACCGTCCCGCGGGCCTCCGCGGGCGCCTGTGCCGGAGGGCTCGCCGGGGGCACAGGCCGGAACGTCGTACACCAACCGGCCACAGCCTGAGAGTCGACCTCCTGACCTGCACTGATCTGCGGCTCATCGCCGCGCGGGGCCGTTGATGTACTGCGTTGTTGCCTGTGCGGTGGGCGATCGGACCCTGAATCGGCGGGCGGCATGGGCGCCAGGCTACGCTCCGGGCCGGACTGTGCCGGAATCATCCGATATGTTCCGCCAGGTGGTGCGCCTGGCCGGGTGAACTGTGGTTTTGCGACGATGACCCGCATGGTGTTCGGGGATGAGAAGTTCGCTGCCGTCGACGACCCCAGCGATGCGGGCGTGCCGGGCGAGGGTTGGCCGTTGGAGCGGGTCGAGGAGGTCGTCGATCCGCAGCGGCAGTCGAGCGAGGCGACGACGCGGCTGGCGGAGGAGTGGACCGGCCGGGCGGGCGCCTACGCGCGGGGCCTGGCGGGCGTCTACGGTGGCGCGATCGGCCTCGTGCTCGACACCATCGGCGAGCGGGTGCCGTTGCAGGGCGCCCGACTGGCCGACATCGGCTGCGGCACAGGGCTGCTCGCGGCCGCCGCGGTCGAGCGCGGGGCGCGGGTCAGCGCCGTCGACCCGGCTCCCGACATGCGTGAGCTGGCGCGTCGCGCGGCCCCCGAGGCCGAGGTGATCGACGGCACGGCTCCGCTCCTTCCGCTCGACGAGGGCTCGATCGACGTCACGACCGGCCACCTCCTGCTCGAGCACGCGGGTGACCCGCGCGGCACGCTGGCCGACCTCGTGCGGGTGACCCGGCCGGGTGGGGTCGTGGCCGTGACGATCTGGGCGCCGGACTCGGCCCTCGGGCGGCTGTGGTCGGAGGTGGCGGCCGAGTCCGACGCCGAGCCGGTGCGCGTGCGGCGGATGCCCGAGCAGTTCGACTTCGCGCGCACCGGCACCGGCCTGGCGAGCCTGCTCGACGGCGCCGGGCTGGAACGCATCGACGTGCACACCGTCGCGTGGCTTGCGCAGGTCGACGCACAGGACCTGTGGGCCGCGCCCGCAGCAGGCATCGGTGAGCTCGGCCGCCTCTTGGCCGGCCAGCACGCTGCGACCGTCGAGCGCGCCAAACGCGCCTACGACCGCCTCACCGCCGACCGCGGTGAGCTCGTCTGCGAGGCGATCCTGGCGATCGGGGTGCGCCCCCGTCGGGAGTGAGGGCGCCTACGCCGGCGCGCGCACGAAGTGCAGGTGGCAGGCCTCGTCGACGCTCTGGTAGCCCAGTCGCCGATAGAGCGCGTTGCTCGCGGCATCGGCGGCGTCGGCGACGAGGAGGCAGCGCACGCCATCGGATTCGGCGTCGTGGCTCACCGCTGCCGTGACGGCGGCGCCGAAGCCGCGCCGCCGGTGCTCCGGGCTCGTCCACACCCACGAGAGCCGCGTGTGGCCGTAGAGAGGTGCGGTCGCATACGTCATGGCGACGGGCTCGGCCGGCAGGGCCGCGATCGCCGCGGCACCCCGGTCGGAGAGCGGCGTGAGCACCGGCAGCGAGCCGGTCGTCGGGACGCTCTGCGCTCGGGCGTCCTCGGCGCGGTCGGTCGTCGCGTCGGCGGGCAGCTCAGAGTCGCGCGGCAGCTCCCAGACGATGACGCGGCCCTCGGTGAGCGGCTGCTCCATCGTGACGGTCGGGTCGGGCGGGTCGCCGATCTCCCGGATGAACGCCCGCCCCCAGTCGTCGAGCCAGGCCCGGTCGGCCTCGGTGGCGACGCGCGCCCGGCCGGGCACGCCGTGCGGCATCCGCACCGGGCCGGGCAGTTCGTAGAGCAGGTCCTCGCGTCCGGCGCGCACGACGTGGCCGGGACGTCGGCGCACCCACTCCTGGGCGAAGCCGCGAGCGGCGGCGATGAAGCCGTTGACGCCGGTCACCCCGTCGGCGAGGGGGCCCACGGCACGGTCGGTGGCGAGGTCGGCGGCGACCGCGGCGCCGAACGCCTGGCCGTGCTCGCTGCCGGCGACGAGATAGGGACGGCCGCTGCGGGTGTAGAGCGCCAGGCCCACCGTGCGGCCGTCGTCGTCGCGGGCGATCCACCAGCGCGACGGCCCCGGCGACCCGCCGGCCCGCGCTCGGCGCAGCGCCGTCGCGATGATGCTATAACGCACAGGATCCTGTGCGAGCGCGGCCTCGGCCTGCGCGGCGAACTCGTCGGGATCGGTCAGGGCCTGCACGGTCACGGTCACAGGGGTCACCTTGTCATGTCCGCGTCGGCGCCGGGCAGTGGTCGCCGTTCGCCGGGCGGACCTCGGCCGAGGCGAGCGCGTCGCGGGGGCGATCGCGTCTTGCGCACGGTCGGCCAGACGGCCCTCGGCGCGTCGTTGTGGCCAGGCGGGCCTCGGCAGGCGCCGGGGCGCCCGACGGAACGGCCGCCGGATGCCGGCACGGCGTCGCGGGCCCTCCCGATGCTTGACTGGCCCTATGACAGTCCTCGACACGTTCGATCTCACCGGGCGCGTGGCGCTCGTCACCGGAGCGACCAAGGGCCTGGGGCGGGCGTTCGCGCACGCGCTCGCCGAGGCGGGCGCCGACATCGTCATCGGCGGCCGCGACGAGGCCGGCGCCGCGCAGGTCAAGTCCGAGATCGAGGAGCGGGGCCGGCGGGCCGCTGTGCACCTCGGCGACATCACCGAGCGCGCGCAGGCGCAGGCCCTCACCGACGCCGCCGTCGAAGCGTTCGGGCACATCGACGTGCTCGTCAACAACGCCGGGGCGTGCGTCCACCGCCCCTCACTGGAGGTCACCGACGACGAGTGGCGCCACGTCATGTCGGTCAACGTCGACGCGGTGTGGCTCATGGCCCAGATCGTCGGGGCCCACATGGTCGAGCGCGGCCGGGGCAGCATCGTCAACATCGGCTCGATGTCGGGGGCCATCGTCAACCGCCCGCAGTGGCAGCCCGCCTACAACGCGAGCAAGGCCGCGGTGCACCACCTGACGCGCAGCCTGGCCGCCGAGTGGGCCCCGCACGGGGTGCGCGTCAACGCCCTGGCGCCGGGCTACATCCAGACGGCGATGTCGCCGGTCGACGACCCCCGCTTCCGCCGCATGTGGATCGAGGACGCCCCGATGGAGCGCTGCGGCCAGCCCGAAGAGCTCGGCGGCGCGATCGTCTTCCTCGCCTCCGACGCATCGAGCTTCGTCACCGGATCGGTGCTCACCGCCGACGGCGGCTACTCCGTCTTCTGAGTCGCGGTCTTCTGAGTCGCCGCCTTCTGAGTCGCCGCCTTCTGCGCGTCGCGCTCCTGGTTGATCTGCGCATAGCGCTCGTGCAGGCGGGAGCGCACCTCCTGCGGCGTGTAGGCCCGCCGAGTTCGCTCCTGCCGCGCCACGAGCACCCCGGTCGCCGCGACCCCGACGAGCCCGGCCGCGCCGAGCACCTTCCACCACCTGGCCATCCGGCCAGGTTAACGATGCGCGGCAGGCAGGGCGGGCAAGGCGCTATGCCGCGTCGCCACCAGGCAGACTGGCCCGCATGCAACGCGGAGCTGCGCCGTCGGCCGCCCATCATGAGGTCACCCTGGACGCCGCGGTGGACGCCGCCCGCACGGGTGACGTGTGGATCTTCAGGGGGCGCTCCCATGCCGACCGGGCGATCCGGCTCGCGACCAATGCGCCGGTGAATCACGTCGGGATGGCCGTCGTGCTCGACGATCTGCCGCCGATGATGTGGCACGCCGAGCTCGGACGGTCGTTGACCGACATGTGGACCGGCGATCATCACCGTGGGGTGCAGCTGCACGACCTCCGGGCGGCGGTGCAGCGCTGGACCGGGCCCTATCGGCAGCAGGCGTGGATGCGGCAGCTCACCCCGGACGTCGGGCGCGAGCAGGAGGACGCCGTGCTGCGCACGATCGCCCGCTGGGACGGCACGTCGTTTCCGTCGACCACCACGCTCGGATGGCGCTGGGTGCGGGGTCGGCGGTGGTCGCTGCCATCGCCGCCGAAGCGGCGTCACATGTGGCGCTCATCTGACACACAGGAGGCGATGACGTCATCGCCTGAGACAAGTTCGGCGGCCGAGGAGCCGCGCCCCGCGGCCGCCTACTGCGCCGAGGTCGTCGCCGTCACGTACGAGGCGATGGGCATCCTCGCCCCCGACCGACCCGCGAACTGGTATGACCCGGGCCGCTTCTGGAGCGGCGACCGCCTCGCCCTCGCCCCCGGCTGGGTGCTCGGCGCCGAGATCGCCGTCCGCGTCGACCAGCCGACGCCCGCCCGAGACCGGCGAGGGCCGGGCGACACCCAGGTCGCCCGGCCCTCGCGCTGGTCGCGGCTGACTACTCGTTGTCGCCGCCGGTAGCGGCCACGGCATTGGCCTGAGGGCCGCCGATGTCCGTGCCGGTGTCGCCGGAGTCCGACCAGACCCACCTCTCGACGGCGGGGATGTCCTCGCCGTGCTCGCGGGCATACATGCGCGCCTCCAGGCGGGCGTCGGACATGCGCTGCCGCAGGCCGGCCGCGCGCGAGCCGAGGCCGGGCACGCGGTCGATGACGTCCATGACCAGGTGGTAGCGGTCGAGGTCGTTGAGCATGACCATGTCGAACGGCGTCGTCGTCGTGCCCTCTTCCTTGTAGCCGCGCACGTGGATGTTGCTGTGGCCCTGCCGCCGGTAGGTGAGGCGGTGGATGAGCCACGGATACCCGTGATACGCAAAGATCACTGGGCGGTCGGAGGTGAAGATCGTGTCGAAGTCGCGGTTGCTGAGACCGTGCGGGTGCTCCTTCTCGTCCTGCAGCCGCATGAGGTCGACGACGTTGACGACGCGCACCTTGAGGTCGGGCAGCTCCTGCCGCAGCAGCTTGGCCGCGGCGAGCACCTCGATGGTCGGGATGTCGCCGGCGCAGCCGAGCACGACGTCCGGGTCGGTGCCCTCGACCTCGGTGCCCGCCCAGTCCCAGATCCCCAGCCCGCGGGCGCAGTGCTTGGCGGCCTCCTCGACGGTGAGCCACACCGGGTTGGGCTGCTTGCCGGCGACGACGACGTTGACGTATTGCCGCGTGCGCAGGATGTGGTCCCACGTGCACAGCAGCGTGTTGGCGTCCGGCGGCAGATAGACCCGCACGATCTCGGCCTTCTTGTTGACCACGTGGTCGATGAAGCCCGGGTCCTGGTGGCTGAAGCCGTTGTGGTCCTGGCGCCAGACGTGGCTGGAGAGCAGGTAGTTCAGCGACGAGATCGGGCGGCGCCACTCGATGTCGTTGGTCACCTTGAGCCACTTGGCGTGCTGGTTGAACATCGAGTCGACGAGGTGGATGAACGCCTCGTAGCTGCTCATGAGGCCGTGCCGCCCGGTGAGCAGGTAGCCCTCGAGCCAGCCCTGGCACTGGTGTTCCGACAGCATCTCCATGACCTTGCCGACGCGGCCCATCGGGTCGGCCTCGTCGAACGGCTCGTAGTCGGCGACCCACTGCTTGTCGGTCACCTCATAGAGCGCCTGCAGCCGGTTCGACGCCGTCTCGTCGGGGCCGAACACGCGGAAGTTGTCGGGGTTGAGCCGCATGACGTCGGCGAGGAATTCGCCGAGCACGCGCGTGGACTCGCGCACCGGCACGCCCGGCGCCGGCACGTCGACCCCGCACGCCCGCCAGTCCGGCATGCGCAGCGCCTGGCGCAGCAGGCCGCCGTTGGCGTGCGGGTTGGCGCCCATGCGCAGGTCGCCCGCGGGCGCCAGGCTCGCGATGTCCTCCCGCAGCCGCCCCTCGTCGTCGAAGAGCTCCTCCGCCTTGTAGGACTCCAGCCACGCAGCGAGGTCCTGCAGGTGCTCGTCGGTGTCGCGCGCGTTGGCCAGCGGCACCTGATGACTGCGCCAATGCCCCTCGGTGGGCTTGCCGTCGATGGTCTTCGGCCCGGTCCAGCCCTTGGGTGTGCGCAGCACGATCATCGGCCACAGCGGGCGTTCCGCCTGGTCGGCGCCCTGCTTCGCGGCCTTCGCCTTGAGGGCGGCGATCTCGTCCATGACCTCGTCGAGCAGCGACGCGAACCGCGCGTGGATGTCGGCGTGCGACTCGTCGTCGAAGCCGGCCGTGAAGACGTGCGGGGTGTGCCCGTAGCCGCGCATGAGCGCCTCGAGCTCGTCGTCGCCGATCCGCGCCAACACCGTCGGGTTGGCGATCTTGTAGCCGTTGAGGTGCAGCACCGGCAGCACGACCCCGTCGGTCACGGGGTTGAGGAACTTGTTGGAGTGCCAGCTCGTCGCCAGCGGCCCAGTCTCGGCCTCCCCGTCGCCGACGACGGCGAAGACGAGCAGGTCGGGGTTGTCGAACGCCGCCCCGTAGGCGTGGCTCAGCGCGTAGCCCAGCTCGCCGCCCTCGTGGATCGAGCCGGGCGTCTCGGGCGCGACGTGGCTCGGGATGCCGCCGGGGAAGCTGAACTGCTTGAACAGCTTCTGCAGGCCCGCCTCGTCCTGGGTGATGTCGTGGTAGTGCTCGGTGTAGGTGCCCTCGAGGTAGGTGTTGGCGACGAGGCCCGGCCCGCCGTGCCCCGGCCCGGTGATGTAGAGGGTCGGCTGCTCGCGCTCGGCGATGACCCGGTTGAGGTGGGCGTAGAGGAAGTTCAGCCCCGGCGTCGTGCCCCAGTGGCCGAGCAGTCGCGGCTTGACGTGGTCGCGCTGCAGCGGCACCCGCAGCAGCGGGTTGTCGAGCAGATAGATCTGGCCGACGGACAGGTAGTTGGCGGCGCGCCACCAGGCGTCGATGCGCTCGACATCGGCGGTGGCGAGCGTCTTGGCGCCGGCCTGCGTGCGAGTCGGCCAGCTCGTGGAAGCCATCTGCATTCCCCTTTGCTCGGGTCGTCTGACGAGGGTCCAGTCTCGTGCAGGCGCCCCCGCTCCGGGTGAACGGGGAGTCAACGGGATCCGGCGTACCCGCAGCTCAGATCTGCACCCAGTGCCCGTCGCCCATCGGAGCGTCGATGTCGTAGGGAGTGCCCTGGTAGACGCAGTGGTTGAGCCAGTTGGCATAGAGCAGGAACGCGTGCGAGCGCCACGTCACCCGCGGCGGACGGCTCGGGTCGTCGCCGGGGTAGTAGTGGTGCGGCACCGCGATCGGCAGGTGGCGCGCGACGTCCCGGTCGTATTCGAGCTTGAGCGTGTCCCGCTCGTATTCGGGGTGGCCCGTGACGTAGAACTCCCGCCCGTCCTCGTTGCCGACGAGGTAGACCCCGGCCTCGGGCGACGTCGCGAGCAGCCGCAGCTGCGGCACGGCGAGGATGTCGTCGGCGCGGATCTCGGTGTGCCTGCTGTGCGGCGCGGGGAAGACCTCGTCGAAGCCCGACAGGATCGGCGTGCGCGCGTCGAGCACGTCGTGGTCGAAGACCCCGAACATCTTCGTCGGCAGCTGATACTTCGGCACTCCGTAGTGGCGGTAGAGCGCCGCCTGCGCCCCCCAACAGACGTGCATCGTGGAGTAGACGTGCTCGCGGCTCCAGTCGAGCAGCTCGACGAGCTCGTCCCAGTAGTCGACGTCCTCGAACCGCAGCTGCTCGACGGGGGCGCCCGTGATGACGAGCCCGTCGAAGCGCCGGTGCCGCACCTGGTCGAACGTCGTGTAGAACGCCTCGAGGTGCTCCGGAGGGGTGTTGCGCGAGGAGTGGCTGCCCATGTGCAGCAGCGTCACCTCGACCTGGATCGGGGAGTTGCCGAGCAGGCGCAGCAGGTGCGTCTCGGTGGCGATCTTCGTCGGCATGAGGTTGAGGATCGCGATGCGCAGCGGCCGGATGTCCTGGTGGACGGCCCGGTCGGTGGACATGACGAAGACGTTCTCGTCTTCCAGGACGCCGCGTGCGGGGAGCTCCCGCGGGATGTTGACCGGCACCTGCCACCTCCTCTGGGCCTACCCATGTGTTGTCGTCCAACGTCGTTCGGCCGCCCATTGTGGTCAGGAGGGCGGCCCGCGCGGGCATCGGGGTCACCAGTCGGACCCCCTGCCCCATCGGCCGGCGTCCCCACGTGCGTAGGCGGGTCGCCCCCCGGGGGCGGGCCGGGCGGTCTGCGGGTTTGATCTCAAGCGCACTCGACGTCTTAGCCTCGACGTCATGAGCATGGAAGTCACGGCCTGGCAATCGCTCTACGGGGCGATGCACGCGCAGTCCGACCAGCGGCCGTTCACCCGCGCGACGATGCGCCGCATCTGGGGGTTCGCGCGGCCCCACGGGCGCGAGCTGGCCCTCTTCCTCGTCGGCAGCGTGGCGATCGCGCTGCTCGGGGTGGCGACGCCGCTGCTCGCGGGGCGGGTCATCGACGCGATCACGCAGGCCGAGCCGTTCTCGGTCGTGCTGCGGCTCGCCCTGGCCATCGCCGCCATCGCGGTCGCGGTCGCGGCGCTGGGGCTGTGGACCCGCAAGCTGTCGGCGCTCATCGGGGAGGGGCTCATCTACGACCTGCGGCGCGAGGTCTTCGACCACGTGCAACGCATGCCGATCGCGTTCTTCGCGCGCACCCGCACCGGAGCCCTCGTCAGCCGCCTCAACCACGACGTCATCGGCGCGCAGCGAGCCTTCAGCACGACCCTGTCGGGGGTCGTCACCAACATCGTCTCGGTCGTGCTGACCCTGGCGGTCATGCTGACGCTGTCGTGGCAGATCACGCTGCTGGCGCTCGTGCTGCTGCCGGTCTTCGTCGTGCCGGCGCGGCGCATGGGCAGCCGGCTCGCGGCGCTGCAGCGCGAGGCGGCCAACCACAACGCGGTGATGACGACGCAGATGACCGAGCGGTTCAGCGCGCCCGGGGCGACGCTCGTCAAGCTCTTCGCCGAACCTGCTACCGAATCGGCCGAGTTCGCCGCGCGCGCCGAGCGGGTGCGCGACATCGGCGTGCGCACCGCGATGCTGCAGATGATTTTCGTGACCGCGCTGACGCTCGTCTCGGCGCTGGCGCTCGCGCTCGTCTACGGGCTCGGCGGGTGGTTCGCGCTCGCGGGGAGCCTGCAGGCCGGCACGGTCGTCGCCCTCGCGCTGCTGCTCACCCAGCTCTACGCGCCGCTGACGGCGCTGGCCAGCGCGCGGGTCGACGTCATGAGCGCGTTCGTCAGCTTCGAGCGGGTCTTCGAGGTGCTCGACCTGGAGCCGCTCATCACCGAGCCCGCCGTGCCGACCGCGCTGCCCGACGGGCCGCTGGCGGTCTCCTTCGAGGGGGTCGACTTCGGCTACCCGGCCGCCGACAAGGTGAGCCTCGCGTCGCTGGAGGAGGTCGCGACCCTCGACCCGCGGGCCGGGCAGCAGGTGTTGCACGACGTGAGCTTCGAGATCCCGGCCGGGCGGCTCGTCGCGCTCGTCGGGTCGTCGGGGGCGGGCAAGTCGACGACGGCGCAGCTCGTGTCGCGGCTCTACGACGTCGATTCCGGGGTCGTGCGGCTCGGCGGGGTCGACGTGCGCGAGCTCGCCGCGCGCTCGATCCGCACGGGCGTCGGGGTCGTCACCCAGGACGGGCACCTCTTCCACGACACCCTCGGCGCGAACCTGCGCCTGGCCCGGCCCGAGGCGACCGACGGGCAGCTGTGGGCGGCGCTGCGGGCCGCGCGGCTCGAACACGTCGTCGCCGCGATGCCCGACGGGCTCGACACCGTCGTCGGCGAACGCGGCTACCGGCTCTCCGGCGGCGAACGGCAGCGCGTGACGATCGCGCGGCTGCTGCTCGCGGCGCCGCGGGTCGTCATCCTCGACGAGGCGACCGCGCACCTGGACTCCCGCTCGGAGGCCGCAGTGCAGGAGGCTCTGGCGTCGGCGCTGGCGGGGCGCACCGCGCTCGTCATCGCCCACCGGCTCTCTACCGTGCGGGCCGCCGACGAGATCCTCGTCATGGAGGCCGGGCGCATCGTCGAACGCGGCACGCACGAGCAGCTGCTCGCCCTCGACGGGCGGTATGCGGAGCTGTATCGCACGCAGTTCGGGGCGGGCGGCGCCGGGGGTGCGGCAGCGTCGGTCGCCTCGGCCGAGGGGGGCGTCTGACGCTTCGGCTCGGTCGATCGGGTCCGGGCGTTCGTGTCCTTCGCGGCGTCCGCGGCGACGCCCCGATCTCACCGGCAGCGACGCGAAGGCGGGATCGATGGTCGCCTCCCAGGGCGAGGTCGGCTTCGAGAACAGCGGCTCGGGGGCCTGGGCCGACTGCTCCAGCAGGCCGCGACCGGCGAGGGCGTGCCGCTGGTCCGCGGCGTGCGGCCGGGTCGGCCGGGCCCGGCCCTCACGACGCGAGCGCAGCCGACGCGGCCGTCGAGACGGTCAGAGACCATAACGTCGTACATCAACCGCTGGTCGAGGTGTCGACATCTCACGTGACCTGCGGGTTTGCCGCGCCGACAAGGTTCAACCGCCGGTTGATGTACGGCGTTGGTGCCTTTCGTGTCGGTGGGGTCCTGGCCGCTCGTGTCCTTCGGGTCGTCCTGGGAGGGTCCGACGAGCGGGCTGGCTCAGCCGGTGGGGCAGCTCACGGCGGGTGCGTCGGGGGTGGGCGCCAGCAGGCGGACCTCGTAGCCGAGCTGGTGGCGCCACGTGAGGATCGGGCGGTAGTCGCGCTCGGGGTCGCGGCGCAGCAGGGTCCGCAGGCCGTCGATGCGGCGTGGCGAGTCGGGGGCGTCGAGCACGAGCGCCTGTGAGATGCGCTCGCAGCCGACGAGACTCAGCGCATGCGCGGCGGCGGCGTCGCTGCCCCGGTAGCCGCCGATGAGCCAGTCGCTGCCGAGCGCCCGCCCGCCGAGCTGCCAGATGTAGCCGGGTGAGGCACCCGTCGTGTCGAGGACGTCGCGACCGGCGACGTCGACGCGGGTGCCGTCGGGGGCTTCGGCCCCCTTCGTGGCTGCGGCAGCGAGGGCGCTGGAGTCGCGGGCGTCGCGCGGGGTGAGGCGCAGGCGATGCCCGGCTGCGTCGACGACGCCGGTGACCGTGCCGGGGCCCGGCATGGGATAGCGGTAGTAGGAGTCGGCCGCCGCGGTCGTCACCCGCCGACGAGGGCGGTGGCGGCGAGCAGCGGGAGGCCGGCGCGGGCGGCCCAGGGTGGTGCCGCGCGCCAGGTCGTGTCGCCGGGCGGCGACGGCGGCAGAGCCGGCGGCGGGTCTGCCCGGCCCGGGCGCGCCGTCCCGGCTACCGCTGCGGGTTCCTGGGGCTCCGGCGTGGGAATCGGTGTGCTCGCCCGAGGGGTCGTGCGTGACGCCGCGGACACGCTGGTGCGTGTCGGCGTGGTGGCGGCTTCATCGGCGTGCTCATCGATGGCGTCGGCGGCGACCTCGGGCCGTGGTGCGCGGGACGCGCTGTGGTGAGCTCGACGCCGAGTCGTGCCGGCGCCCGTGGCGACCGCGAGCGCCGCGAGCCAGAGGGGGGGCGCCTCGGCCGGCGCCGGACCACAGGTTGGTATTGGTGCCGAAGACGTAGGCGAAGGGCAGCGCCAGCAGCGCCAGCGTCACGACGACGACGGCGCGGCTCAGCGACGAGCTCGTGGTCGGCCGCCAGGTCGCCCGCCACCGGCCGAACTGCGCGCGAGCCGGCAGTCGGAGGAGGAGCGCGACCAACGCGGCGAGTGGCAGCACGAGCAGCACCTGAAGTGTCGTCGGCGTCCAGGCGCCGGGCTCCCCGAACCCCAACGCAGCCGGCCACGACGACGGCACGAGCGCGTCGAGGCGCACGAGCTGCTCGTGCCCGCCGAGCAGCCGCACGCCGCGGGAGCCGGCGAGCAGTGTCGCCGACAGGTCGGCCGGGGCGCGCCCGGCGATGACGACGAAGGCCGCAGCCGTCGTCGTGACGCCCACCCCGACCGCGAGCAGCGCGGTGGTCACGCGCCTGGCCGGGCCGAGGGCCAGCAGCGCGAGCAGCACGACGAGCAGTGCGGCGAGGGCGCTCGTCGGTTTGCCGAGCCCGGCCATCGCGACGCCGACGCCGGCCAGGCCCCATGTCCGCGCGAGGTGCCGGACGGCGGTGCCCTGTGCTGGACCGGCTCCGGGCCCACGCCGCGCACCGGGTCGAGGGCCAGCAGCTCGCGTGGGCGCTGGCGCGTCGGTCGCTCCACGCTCGAGCGGGGTCGGGCGGGGTGCCCGGCGCAGGTCGGCGCGAGCTGTCGCGTCGGGCGGCACGGGGTTGGGGGCGGTGGTGGACGCTGGAGCGGTCGAGGGACGTGCCGCCCCGGCGAGCGCGATCCCGACGAGCAGGCACCCGCACAGGGCGACGGTGTTGTAGCTCGGCGTCATCGGGAACCACGCGAAGGCGACCGCCGCTGCGCCACCTCCGACGACGGCGGCGAGGGCGCGCTCCCAGCGACGCGCACCGCCTACCTCCGCGGCCGCGTGCAGCAGCCAGGCCGAGAGGACGGCCACCGCCGCACCACCCGCGAGCCGCAGGCCGGTCACGTCGCCGCCGAGCAGCCGATAGAGGGGCGCAAGCAGGTGCCCGAAGAGGTAGACGGTCGCCGGGTCGTCGCCGGGGCGGGCCATGGCGAGCAGGTACAGCCCCTCATCGGTGCGATCCAGCCCGTAGCCGGTGCGCAGCGCCTGCCGCGCCGCGATGGCCAGCGCCGCGACGGCTGCACCCACCAACGCCACCGCGCCCAGCCTCGCCCGCATCGGCCCATTGTCGCGCCGGGAGCGCCGGACCCCGAGCGCCGCGCGGCGGTCGTCGAGGGCTGAGGTTTGGGCCCAGGGCAAGAGCCGTAGCGCTGCGCTTCGGCCAGAACCCCAGCCCTGGGCCTGGAGGGCTGCCGGAGACCCAGCCCTCGGTGCGCCCGTCAGCCCGACGCGCCCGGCCAGAGCTCCGGCACCCGCTCCCAGTCCGCCAGCCACACCGCGGCGTTGCCGTCGCTCGGCGCGCGCCAGTCGCCGCGCGGCGACAGCGAGCCGCCGGCCAACACCTTCGGCCCGTTCGGCAGCGCCGACCGCTTGAACTGGCTGAACGCGAAGTAGCGCTTGAGGAAGACCTCCATCCACCGCCGAATCACCCCCAGGTCGTAGGCGACCCGCTTGCTGCCCTCGACGCCCGCCGGCCACTCGCCGAGCTCCGCGTCGTGCCACGCGTGCCAGGCGAGAAACGCGATCCGGCTCGGGCGCATCCCGTGCCGCAGCACGTGGAACAGCGTGAAGTCCTGCAGGTTGTAGGGGCCGATGCTCGCCTCCGTGCTCTGCGGCACCTCGCCGTCCCTCGTCGGGACGAGTTCGGGCGTGATCTCGGTCGCGAGGATCGACAGCAGCACCTGCCCGACCTGCGGCTCGAACTGCCTCGACGACACGACCCACCGGATGAGGTGCTGGATGAGCGTCTTCGGCACGCCGGTGTTGACGGCGTAGTGGCTCATCTGGTCGCCGACGCCGTACGTGCACCAGCCGAGCGCCAGCTCCGACAGGTCGCCGGTGCCGAGCACGATGCCGCCGAGGTGGTTCGCGAGCCGGAAGAGGTAGTCGGTGCGCAGCCCCGCCTGCACGTTCTCGAACGTGACGTCGTAGACCTCCTCACGCCCGTTGGACACTCCGAACGGGTGCCCCATGTCGCGCAGCATCTGCGTCGCGGTGGGCCGGATGTCGAGCACCTCGCACGGCACCCCGAGCGACTCGCACAGCGCGAGCGCGTTGTTCTTCGTGTGATCGCCGGTCGCGAAGCCCGGCATCGTGTAGGCGAGGATGTCGCTGCGCGGCCGCCCCAGCCGGTCCATGGCCTTGGCCGCGACGATGAGCGCGTGCGTCGAGTCCAGGCCGCCGCTGACGCCGATGACGATCTTGGGGTTGCCGATCGCGCGCAGCCGCTGCTCCAGCCCGCTGACCTGGATCGCATACGCCTCGTAGCAGTCCTGCTCCAGCCGCGACGGGTCGTTGGGCACGAACGGGAAACGGTCGACGGCCCGCCGCAGCCCGAGGTCCCCTGACGGCGGGTCGAGCGTGAACTCCACGGTGCGAAAAGGAATCTCGCCCAGGTCGGCCATCGTGCGGCGGTTGTCGTCGAAGCTGCCCTGGCGCGCCCGCTCCTGGCGCAGCAGGTCGAGGTCGATGTCGGCGACGCTGCGCCGCGGCCCGGCGGGGAAGCGCTCGGTCTGCGCGAGCAGCTCGCCGCACTCGTAGATCATCGTCTGCCCGTCCCAGGACAGGTCGGTGCTCGACTCACCCTCGCCGGCGGCGGCGTAGACGTAGGCGGCCAGGCACCGCGCGCTCGCCGAGCGGCACACGAGGTGACGGGTGTCGGCCTTCGTCACGGTGATGGGGCTCCCGGAGGGGTTGGCGAGGATCGTGGCCCCCGCCAGCGCGGCCCGGGCGCTCGGCGGCACCGGCACCCACGCGTCCTCGCAGACCTCGACGTGCAGCGTGAAGCCTGGCACGTCGAGCGCCCGGAAGAGCAGGTCCGGCCCGAACGGCACCTGCGTGCCCGCGAGCGGGCCCCCGAGCCGCAGCGTCGCGCCGGCCTGGTCGTCGCCGGGCGCGAAGTGCCGCTTCTCGTAGAACTCGCGGTAGTTGGGCAGGGACGACTTCGGCGCGACCCCGAGGATCCGCCCCCGATGCAGCACGACCGCGCAGTTGAAGAGCCGGTTGCCGTGCCGCAGCGGCGCCCCGACGACGAGCACCGGGATGAGCCCCGCGGTCGCCGTCGCAAGCTGCGCGAGCCCGCGCTCGACCGCGTCGAGCAGCGGATCCTGCAGCAGCAGGTCCTCCAGCGCGTAGCCCGACACGCACAGCTCGGGAAACAGCGCGAGCGCCGCGCCCTCCTCGTGCACCTCGCGCGCGATGCGCGTGATCGTCTCGACGTTGCGCACCGGGTCGGCGATGGCGATCGGCATCGTGCACGCGGCGACCCGGGCGAAGCCCTGCGCGTAGGCGTTGGCGAAGTCCATGCCCGCAGCGTAGGCGGACCGCCCGCCCGCGGCGGGTGCGCAGGGTGCGCCGCACTCACGCCGACGTCGGAGGGCAGCCGCGCGCGGCGCACCTGGGCGCCTCCGGGCAGGGCAGGAGAAGAGTCGCCGCGGGCGCCGCCCGCCGGCGCGCGCCGCCCGCCGTCCGCGCTCGGCTTCTCGTCGCCCGCCGGCCCGCCGCCCACGCCGCCTGCCAGGACGGATTGCCAACGATTGGATATCGACTCGTGTGTGGGTGCGCCCGAAGCGTCGATAGTGGCGGTGTGGAAGGGGTGCAGGGGGTGTCCGCTCGCACGGTCGCTGACGACAGCAGCGACCGCAGCGCGGCTGCCGGCATGATGCCGGTGCCCGCGCGCGCCCGCCTGTCCACCCGCCAGACCCCGCTGTCGCGCGTGCTCGCCGCTCGTCTCGATCGCCGCACGGTGCTGCGATCGGCCGCGTTCCTCGGGGCGCTGAGCGCCGTCGGCAGCCCCGCCGAGAGCGTGCTGCTCGCCTCCGGCGTGGCGACGAGCCGGGGGCGGCTGGAGTCGGCCTACGTGCCGGGGGAGGCGCTGGCGTGGCGGTTGGCCGTGCCGCGCGACGCCCGTGGCCTCGTCATCGCGTTGCACGGCAAGGGCGCCGGGGCGAGCATGTGGTTCACGGCGCTCGACGCCGCGCGCATCGCGCGCGAGACCGGGCTGGCGATCGCCGCGATCGACGGGCGGCTCACCTACTGGCACCCGCGGGCCGATTCGGACGCCCCCGCGATGCTGACGCGGGAGTTCCTGCCGCTGCTCGCGAAGAAGGGCCTGCCGACCGACCGCATCGGCCTCACCGGCGTGTCGATGGGCGGTTTCGGGGCGCTCTACCTGGCGAGCGAGCTCGGGCCGCAACGGGTCACGGGGGTCGTGACGATGAGCGCGGCGCTGCGGCACACGTTCGCGGGCACGTCGGCGGGGGCGTTCGACGACGCCGACGACTTCGCGCGCTGCTCGATCTTCGGGCGCGTCGATGCGCTGCGGCGCATCCCCCTGTGGATGGCGTGCGGCACGAGCGACCGCTTCTATCCGGGCAACGTCGCTCTGGCGCGCAAGCTGCCGCGGGCGGTGACGACATTCGATGCCGGCGGCCACACCACGGCCTACTCGCGGACGCACTGGGGGTCGGGCATGACCTGGCTCGCGGGTCAGGCCTGACCGGCGAGGGCTGGGCGGATCGCCTACGCGCCCTCGGGCTTCGGGGTCAGCTGGTTGCTGTCCTCGGGATGGCTGGAGATGAACGCGTCCAGCCAGCGCAGGCGCGGGTCGAGGTCGACGAGCAGCGCCTTGCACAGCAGCGTGGCCGGCAGGGCGAGCAGCGCGCCGAGCGGCCCGAGCACCCACGCCCAGAAGAGCAGCGAGAGCAGCGACACCGTGGCCGTGACGCCGACGGCGTCGCCGAGGTATTTGGGCATGATGATCGACTGGATGACGAAGTTGATGACGCAGTAGGCGATGACGACGAAGAGCGCCGTCTGCGGGCCGTTGGCCATGAGCGCCATGAGCGCCGGCGGCACGATGCCGAGCACGAAGCCGATGTTGGGGATGTAGTTGGTGAGGAACGACAGCAGCCCCCACACGAACGCCAGCGGCACGCCGAGCTGGAGCAGCGCCACGACGTCGAGGGCGGCGACGATGGCGCCGAAGATGCTCGACACGATCCAGTAGCGGCGCACTCCGCGGGCGAAGCCGAGCAGCGCGGCGACGATGTCGTCGTGAGAGCGGGCGGCCACCTGCAGCCGGGTGCCCAGCTGCATCGAGTCGATGAGCACGACGAAGATGATCGTCACGGTGACCAGCAGCATCGACAGGGCGCCGGTGAGTCCCGACAGCGTCGAGGTGGCGAAGCCGACGACGCGTGAGGGGTTGAGCTGGGCCTGCAGCTGCGCCATCGCCTGGGTCTCGCTGACCCCGATGCGCGCCAGCTGCTCCAGCCCTGACTGGTAGAGGGCCGAGAACTGCTGCTGGTATCCAGGGATCTCCTGCACGAGCATCGCCATCGACCAGCCCAGCGCGCTGAAGAAGGCGATGACGATCGCGAAGACGATGAGCGCCGACACGCACGCGCCGAGCACGCGCGGCACGCCCAGCCGGTTGAGCTTGGCCTGCACCGGGTAGGCGACGATGACGAGGTTGAGGGTCAGCAGCAGCGGCCCGACGATGCCCTGCAGGTTGCGCACGGCCGTCACCGAGAGCCAGCCGGCGGCGATGACGAGCAGCACGATGCCGGCCCGCGGGATCGTGCCGGGCCGCGACGAGATCGGCACCTCGTCGTCGTGCTGGCCGCTGCGGCTCAGCTCGACCGCATGCGGCTGGTCGGCGGGCTTGGGCGAGTCGAGACGGTCGACGAGCGAGGCGTGGGCAGAGGGGGCGTCGGCAGAGGTGGTGTGGGCAGAGGTGGTGTCCTTCGAGCTGCCGGCGCCGGCGACCGGCTCCGCCCCGCCTGCCTGCTCGCCGCCTGTCTCCTGAGCGCCTGTCTCCTCAGCGCCTGTCTCCTCAGCGCCTGTCTCCTCGCCGCCGGGCTCCGCCTCGGTCGCGCCTCGTTCGTGGCGGTTCGCCGCCTCAGAGCCCCCCTGGTGGGAGCCCGGCCGGGCACCAGTCCCGGCGTCACGGTCGGCGTCAGGGCCGACTCCAGGAGCGTCGTCGGGCCGGGTGTCGGCGGGCGCAGCGGGCCGGGGATCGGCGTGCGCATCACGCGGGGTGGCTCCGGTCACTCGTTCAGTGTGACGCGTCGGCAGACGCAACGCAGGGGGTGGGCGGCCAGGGGCGCCAGAGAGGGCCGCGAGATGCGTCGATGCCCTCCCGGCCGCCGTCCACCGCCTCAGTGGCGCGGCGTCCACCGCCTCAGTGGCGCGGCGGCCACCGCCTCAGTGGTGCGGCGGCGCGGTCGACTCGCGCTCCACGAAGGCGCAGGGCAGCAGCAGCGTGCCCTCGCGGGCGGGCTCGCGGCTGCGGATGAGGCGGGCGAGCAGCCGGTCGACGGCGGTCTCGCCCATCTGGCGGTGCGGCAGGGCGAACGTCGTCAGCGCCGGCACGACGTGCGCGGCGAGCTGCTCCTGGTCGTCGAAGCCGACGATCGACACGTCCCGCGGCACGTCGAGCCCGAGGCGGCATAGGGCGAGCAACGCCCCCAGCGCGACGCGGTCGTTGACGGCGAAGACACCGGTCGGCCGCTCGTCCGCCGGCAGCACCTCGCCCCGCTCGTCGGTGAAGACGCTCATGGCGCCCGCGTAGCCGACGTCGATCGTCCACACCCGGCCCAGGTTGATCACCGGAGCCTGCTCGGCGCCCAGCCCGACCTCGAGGGCGGCGGATCGGAAGCCGTCGCGACGCTGCTCGCCCGCGATGTCGTCGGGACCGCCGAGCATGAGGATCCGCCGGTGACCGAGACCCAGTAGGTGTCGCGCGGCCTGCGCGCCGGCGCCGACGTTGTCGGGGGTCGTGCTGGAGTGCCGTCCCGTGGGGTCGAGACAGTTGGCGAGCACGAGGGGCAGCGTGGTCGTCGGCAGGTGCGTGGCCTCACGCAGGTGCATCGCGGCGTAGACGAGTCCGTCGACCCGGCGCCGCGAGAACTCCTCGATGGCCTCCTGCTCGCGCTCGACGCGGCCCTGGCTGTCGAAGAGCACGAGCACGTAGCCCGATTCGGCCGCCCGGTCGACGGCGCCCGAGAGCAGCCGACCGGCGAACGGCGACGACGCGATCTCGTCGGTGACGAGTCCGACGACGTGGGTGCGTTGGAGGCGCAGGCTCTGGGCCACACGATCGGGCGAGTAGCCCAGCTCCTGGGCCGCGGCTCGGACGCGTTCGGCGGTGGCCGGGGCGATGTTGCCCTCAGCGCGCCCGTTGAGCACGAAGGACACCGCGGTGCGTGAGACGCCGGCGAGTCTTGCCACGTCTGCAGCCTTCACGCGGTCGTTCACAGGGGACAGGTTCGCACAAAGTCGGACGAATGGATCGTCATAATCGGACATGCCGCGGCGGCCGACTCCGCGGCGGGGCGCTCTGGCCGACCCACGGACGGCCGACGCGGACCCGCCGCAGGTCAGCGGGGCATACCGTGACAAACCGTCACAGACGGGGCGGCGGCTCGCGGACCGCCCGTGACGGCCTGTCGGGGGGCCGACGTCAGCGCTGGTCGCGAGGCTTCCACTGGACATCAGTCGGACCGATGTAGATCTGCCGCGGTCGGTAGATCCGACCCTTGGGGTCGTCGTGGATCTCCTTCCAGTTCGCGATCCACCCGGGCATGCGGCCGATGGCGAACATCACGGTGAACATGTCGACGGGGATGCCGATCGCCCGGAGGATGACGCCCGAGTAGAAGTCGACGTTGGGGTAGAGCTTGCGCTCGATGAAGTAGTCGTCCGACAACGCGGCGTCCGCCAGCCCCTGCGCGAGGTCGAGCAGGGGATCGGTGATGTGCATCTCGTCGAGCAGGTTCTGCGCGGCCTCCCGCAGGATCTTGCTGCGCGGGTCGAAGTTGCGATAGACGCGGTGCCCGAAGCCCATGAGCTTGACGCCGTCCTCGCGGTTCTTGACCTTGCGGACGTATTCCTTGACGTCCATGCCCGACTCCTGGATGCGCTGCAGCATCTCGATGACCGCGACGTTGGCCCCGCCGTGCAGCGGTCCCCACAGCGCGCACACGCCGGCGGAGCACGAGGCGAACATGTTGGCCTGCGACGACGCCACCATCCGCACGGTCGACGTCGAGCAGTTCTGCTCGTGGTCGGCGTGCAGGAGCAGGAAGAGGTTGAGCGCCTTGACCGCCGTGTCGCTCGGCTGGTAGTCGCGGTAAGGCACCGAGAACATCATGTGCAGGAAGTTCTCCACATATTTGAGGTCGTAGCGCGGGTAGACGATCGGCTCCCCGATCGATGACTTGTACGCCGCCGCCGCGATCGTGCGCGCCTTGCTGAGCAGCACCGCCGCGGCCTTCTCGATGTGCGCGTCGTCCGTCGTGTTCCAGACGTCCTTCTCGTGCGCCGACAGGGCGTTGATCATCGCCGAGAGGATCGCCATCGGCGGCGCCTTCGTCGGGAACCCGTCGAAGTGCTTGCGCATGTTCTCGTTGAGCATCGAGTTCTCGGTGAGCAGCGAGCTGAACCGATCGCGGTCCTCGACGGTGGGCAGTCGCCCGAAGATGATGAGCCAGGCCACCTCGACGAACGAGCTGCGCCCGGCGATCTCCTCGATGGGGATGCCGCGGTAGCGCAGGATGCCGGCGTCGCCGTCGATGAACGTGATCGCCGAGGTGCACGAGCCGGTGTTGCCGTAGCCGTCGTCCAGCGTGATGTAACCGGTCTCCGAGCGCAGTTTGGTGATGTCGATGGCCTTCTCGTGCTCAGTGCCCTCGACGATCGGCAGCTCGAAGGTCGTGCCGTCCAGCTCGACGCGAGCGGAGGTGGTCATGGCGCTCTCCTTGGGTCGGTTGCGGTCAGCCTAACCACGGGGCGCTCGGGTGGTCAGCCCTCCGGTAGGAGGAGTGGAGGCGGTCCCGCGCCCTCCGCGGGCCCGGGGGCCGATGACATAGAGCCGAATTCGCCGGGCAGGCCGTGGGCCGACGAGCCGGGGGCGGGTCGCCGAGCGGCGCGGGGCGCGTGGGTCGGCGTATCTTGCCCGGACGACCGCCCCGCGCGGGCGGTGTCGACTCGAGCCCCGAGGGGTAGGTGGAGGACCGTGGACACCGTGATGTGGATCGTCATCGTGCTGGTCGTGGTGGTGGCGCTGGTGGCCGTGCTGCTGCGCGGCCGGGCCAAGGCCCGCGAGCGAGGCCGGGAGGACGCGGCGACCCTGCGCCGCCGCGCCGACTCGCAGGACACGACCGCGGCCGGCCTGGCCGCCGACGCCGACTTCGCGCAGGCGCTGGCCCGCGCGGTGCGCGCCGAGGCGGACGACCTC
>JBDIAP010000053.1:0-21469 GCA_039812485.1 Kineosphaera sp. | reverse complement strand
ACCCCGGCGCACCCGACGAGCCCGCAGGTGTGGTCATGACCGCCTCCGCTGAACGGCCCCGCCGCACGACGCAGGACGAGCGGCCCAGCCGCTCCATCCCCGACGAGCGGCCCAGCCGCTCTATGCTCTTCGTGCCCGGGTCCAACGCCGCGTGGCTGTCGACCGTGCACGTCTACGGCGCCGAGTACGTCATGTTCGACCTCGAGGACTCGGTCTCGCTGCGCGAGAAGGACACCGCGCGCCTCCTCGTGCACCGGGCGATCACGAGCCCGATCTGGCGCGACAAGCCGGTCGCCGTGCGGGTCAACGGGATCGACACCCCCTTCTTCGAGGCGGACCTCGAGGCCGTCGTCAGCGCCGGCGTCGCCATCGTGCGGCTGCCGATGGTGCGCGACGCGGCGATGATCGAGAACCTCGACGCCGAGCTCACCCGCCTCGAGGCGAGGTATGGCGTCGAGCGCGGCACGACCCAGATCCTCGCCGCCGTCGAGTCCGCGTCCGGCGTCGTCAACGCCGTGAGCATCGCGACCGCCTCGCCGCGGATGATGGGCATCGCCCTGGCCGCCTACGACTACGTCATGGACATGCACACGGTGCACGACGCGGTCGCCGACGAGTCGCAGCTCTTCTACGCGCGTTGCGCGATCCTGCACGCCGCCCGGGTCGCCAAGATCCACTGCTACGACGTCGTCTTCTCCGACGTCAACGACACCGCGGGCTTCCTGCGCGAGGTCGAGGTCATCAAGCGCCTCGGCTTCGACGGCAAGTCGCTCGTCAGCCCCCGGCAGATCGAGCCGCTGCACCACGCGCTCGCCCCGACCGACGCCGAGGTCACCCACGCCCGTCGCGTCATCGACGCCGCCGCGGACGCCGAGAAGATCGGCCTGGGCGTCGTGTCGCTCGACGGCAAGATGGTCGACGCTCCGATCATCGCCGCCGCCCAGCGCACCCTGCGACTCGCCCGGGTCTCGGGCGCCAGGCTCTGAGAGGACAATCATGAACACCACCGACCTGTCCACGACCCCCGTCACCGGCTCACTGCCCGTCGTCGAATCCGCGCCCTCGCGCGTGCCCGCCGACGCACCGCAGCTCGCGCACCTGCGGCCCTTCACCGACTGGGCGGCGGCCACCCCCCACCTGCGTGACGAGCAGGCCAAGCGGCGCCGCAAGGTCGTCGGATCGCTGCGCGAGGCGATCATCCGCTCCGGCCTCACCGACGGCGACACGATCTCGTTCCACCATCACTTCCGCGAGGGCGACACCGTGCTGCTGCAGGTGCTCGCCGCGGTCGCCGCGCTCGGCATCCGCGATCTCACCCTCGCCGGCTCCTCGCTCAACGAGTGCCACGAGGGCGTGCTCGGCTACATCGAGAAAGGCGTCATCAGCCGCATCTACACCTCCGGCATGCGCGGCCGGCTCGCCGCCCGCATCAGTCGCGGCGGGGTGCTCGAGCACCCGGTGCAGATCCACAGCCACGGCGGCCGGGCGGCCCTCATGGCATCCGGTGAGCTGCGGCCCACCGTGGCCTTCCTCGGGGTCTCCGCGTGCGACGAATACGGCAACGCCAACGGCACGAGCGGCCGGAGCCGGTGCGGCGCGCTGGGATACGCGCTCGTCGACGCGACCTACGCGCAGCGCGTCGTGCTCGTCACCGAGGAGATCGTGCCCTTCCCCAACACGCCCGCGGTCATCCGCCAGGACCGCGTCGACTATGTCGTGAAGGTCGACACGGTCGGCGACCCCGACCGCATCAACGTCGGCGCCACGCGCATCACGAACAACCCGCGCGACCTGCTCATCGCCCGGCGCGTCGCCGACGTCGTCGAGCACGCCGGCTACTTCACCGACGGCTTCTCGATCCAGACCGGATCGGGCGGCGCCGCGACCGCGACGACCAACTACCTCGGCGAGCGGATGCAGCGGCAGGGCGTCACCGCCCGGTGGGCGCTCGGGGGCATCACCGCCGGCATGGTCGCGTTGCACGAACAGGGGCTCATCGCCTCGCTCCTGGACGTGCAAAGCTTCGACTCGATCGCCGCTTCGTCGCTGTCGAAGAACCCGCACCACACCGTGATCTCCGCCGCCGAATACGCCTCGCCGCTGGCCAAGGCGGCCTGCGTCGACGAGCTCGACATGGTCGTCCTCTCTGCGCTGGAGATCGACCTCGACTTCAACGTCAACGTGCTGACCGGCAGCGACGGGCTCATGATGGGCGCCTCCGGCGGCCACTGCGACACGGCCGCCGGAGCCAAGCTCGTCATCGTCGCCGCGCCGCTCATCCGCACCCGCATCCCCACTGTAACCGAGCGCGTGCAGACCCTCGTGACACCGGGCGGATGCGTCGACGTGCTCGTCACCGAGTACGGCATCGCCGTCAACCCGCGCCGTCCCGAGATCACGGCCCGCCTCTCCGACGCCGGCATCGCCACGACCACCATCGAGAAGCTGCATGCGCGGGCGCTGGAGATCTGCGGCCGACCCCGCCCGGTGGTGACGACCGACGAGATCGTCGGGGCCGTGCGCTACCGCGACGGCAGCGTCATCGACGTCGTGCGGGCGGTGAGCGACTGATGGCCGCCCTCGCCCAGATCCTCGCGCGTCGCGAGCAGCGCCAGGCCGAGCAGCTGCGGCTGCTGCGCCTGGGACACCCGGTCGTCAGCCTGACGATCGTGTCGCCGGGCCCGGACAAGGACGACGAGACCGCCCGGCACGCGTGCGCGGTCGCCGTCGACGCGCTCGACGAGGCGCTGCGCGCCCGGGGATGGCGTGCCCCAGCGCGGCACGCGGTGACGGCGAACACCGGGCCCGAGCACCTCGTGGCCGTCGACGCGCCGCCCGCCGAGCTCAAGCGGGCCCTCGTGGCCCTGGAGGACGACACACCGCTCGGGCGGCTCTGGGACCTCGACGTGCTCACCGGCCCGGGGCCCGACGGGCTGCCCATCGTGCTCGGCCGCCGCGCCATCGGCCACGGGCCCCGACGGTGCCTGGTCTGCGCCGAGGCCGCGGCCGCGTGCGGCCGTAGCGCGCGCCACCCGCTACCGCTGGTGCGGGCGGCGCGGGAGGCGCTCGCCGCGCGGCGCTGCGTGAGCCGCATACGCGTGCCGGGCTCGACCGGCCACGCTGCGAGCTCCGAGGTGAGCCTGCAGGCCGCGCGCGCTGCCGACCTCGGCGTGCAGGCCCTGCTCGCGGAGGCGCGGCTCACCCCCAAGCCCGGGCTCGTCGACAGCGCCTCGAACGGCGCTCACGACGACATGGACCTCGCGCTGCTCGAACGCAGCGCACACGCGCTGCGGCCGTGGTTCGCGGCGTGCTGGCTGGCCGGAGCCGCTCGGCCCGGGCAGGTCGGTCCGCTGGTCGACCTGGGCGTGGCAGCGGAGGCCGCGCTCGGCGCCGTCACCGGGGGCGTCAACACCCACCGCGGAGCGCTCTTCGCGATCGGGCTGGTCATGGGCGCCCTGGGGGCCGACTCCGTCGCACAGATCGGTGTGCGGACAGCTGCCCCCCACCCGGTAGGCGACCGCACCCTGCCGCGCGTGCGGGCGCGCGTCGCCGACCTGGCCGCGCCGCTCCTGACGGACTGGCTCGCCGCGCAGGGGCCGGCGCACGACGGGGGCCGCGTGCCCGGCGACGTCGACCCGGCACCGTCGCACGGCGCGGCGGCCCTACGGGCCATCGGTGTCACCGGAGCCCGCGGCGAAGCGGCGTCGGGCTTCGCGACCGTCGCCGACGTGGGCCTGCCCGCCTACCGCGCGCGACTGGCCCGCACCGGCGACATCGATGATGCGCTGCTCTGGGCACTTGTCGCACTCATGGCCGCCAACGCCGACACCAACCTCGTGCACCGCGGTGGCCCGGAGGGGCTCGCCTACGCCCAGGAGTGGGCGCGTGACCTGATGGCGGACGGGCCGGGGCCGGCCGGGCTCCTCGCCGCCATGGCTGCCGCCGAGGACGGCTTCGTCGCGCGCCGGCTCAGCCCCGGCGGCAGCGCGGACCTGCTCGCGCTGACGTGGCTCTTCGACCGGCTCGAGCCCGACGCCGCCGAGTCCTGACCGGACCGGCCCTGGCCGTCTCGGCCCACCCGCGGCCGCCTGCCACCGGCCGACACCGGCGGATCGTCACGGATGGCCATGGAGGCGACCCGGCCATGCGGGCGACCCGGCCAAGGAGGCGACGCCGCCCGCGACTCACCCGCCGCGACCGACTCACCCGTCGCGGCGGGCCTCGCTGCGCGCGCGGGCGGCGGTCCGCGCGCGCACGGTGGCGTCGAGCTCGACCTTGCGGATGCGCACGGCCTCCGGCGTCACCTCGACGCACTCGTCCTCGCGGCAGAACTCCAGGCTCTGCTCGAGGCTCAGCTTGCGCGGCGGCACGACCTTCTCGAAGTTGTCGGCCGAGGAGGCGCGCACGTTGGTGAGCTTCTTCTCCTTGGTGATGTTGACGTCCATGTCGTCGGCGCGGGAGTTCTCGCCGACGATCATGCCCTCGTAGACCTCGGTCGTCGGCTCGACGAAGAGCGCCCCGCGCTCCTGCAGGTTGACCATCGCGTAGGCGGTGACGACCCCGGACCGGTCGGCGACGAGCGAGCCGGACTGCCGCGTCGAGATCGCGCCGAACCACGGCTCGTAGCTCTCGAAGACGTGGTGGGCGATGCCGGCGCCGCGGGTCTCGGTGAGGAACTCGGTGCGGAAGCCGATGAGTCCGCGCGAGGGCACGAGGAACTCCATCCGCACCCAGCCCGTGCCGTGGTTCGTCATCTGCTCCATGCGCCCCTTGCGGGCCGCCATGAGCTGGGTGATCGTGCCGAGGAACTCCTCGGGGGTGTCGATCGTGAGGCGCTCGACCGGCTCGTGGAGCTTGCCGTCGATGGTGCGCGTGACGACCTGCGGCTTGCCGACGGTCAGCTCGAAGCCCTCGCGGCGCATCTGCTCGACGAGGATCGCCAGGGCCAGCTCCCCACGCCCCTGCACCTCCCACGCGTCGGGTCGCTCGGTCGGCAGGATCCGCAGCGAGACGTTGCCGACGAGCTCGCGGTCGAGGCGGTCCTTGACGAGGCGGGCCGTCACCTTGCCGCCGCGCACGCGCCCGACGAGCGGGGACGTGTTGGTGCCGATCGTCATCGAGATCGCCGGCTCGTCGACCGTGATGAGCGGCAGCGGCACCGGGTGCTCGAGGTCGGCGAGGGTCTCGCCGATGGTGATGTCGGCGATGCCCGCGATGGCGATGATGTCGCCCGGCCCGGCCTTCTCGGCGGGCTTGCGCTCCAGGCCCTCGGTGACGAGCAACTCGGTGATCTTCACCGGCTTCTGGCTGCCGTCGTGGCGGCACCACATGACCTGCTGCCCCTTGGCGATCTCGCCGTTGAAGACGCGCAGGAGCGCGAGGCGGCCGAGGAAGTTGCTCGAGTCGAGGTTGGTGACGTGGGCCTGCAGCGGCGCGCCCGCGACGTAGGTCGGGGCCGGGATCGTCTCCATGATCGTCTTGAAGAGCGGCTCGAGGTCGGTGCTGTCCGGCAGCGTGCCGTCGGCGGGGCGCGTCAGCGACGCGAGGCCGGCCTTGGCCGAGGCGTAGACGATGGGGAACTCGATCTGGCTCTCGTCGGCGTCGAGGTCCATGAAGAGCTCATAGACCTCGTCGACGACCTCGCCGATCCGGGAGTCGGGGCGGTCGACCTTGTTGATGCACAGGACGACCGGCATCTTCGCCGCGAGCGCCTTGCGGAGCACGAAGCGGGTCTGCGGCAGCGGGCCCTCGGAGGCGTCGACGAGGAGGACGACGCCGTCGACCATCGACAGGCCGCGCTCCACCTCGCCGCCGAAGTCGGCGTGGCCCGGGGTGTCGATGATGTTGATCGTCACGCCGTCGGCGAACTCGCGGGCGGAGGGCCCGTTGTAGTGGATCGCGGTGTTCTTCGCGAGGATCGTGATGCCCTTCTCGCGCTCGAGATCACCGGAGTCCATCGCGCGCTCGGCGACATGGTCGTGCGCACCGAACGCCCCGCCCTGCCAGAGCATCTTGTCGACGAGGGTGGTCTTGCCGTGGTCGACGTGGGCGACGATGGCGACGTTGCGCACGTCACCGCGAGTCTCGCGCGTGGTGGGCGCGTCGAGCGTGGTGGTGGTCGAGGTCTGCTCGGGCATGATGACGATCTTCTCATCCCGCGCGGGTCCCCCCGACCGCGCCGCGGGTCGGCGCTCTCCTGGACGCCCACCCTGGGCGACGCCGCCTAGGGGGCAGCGGCGCCGTCGGCCTACCAGTCGGCGACGATCGCCTCGATGATGGGGCGGTCGCCCTCGAGCCAGGCGACCTCGCCGACGCGCTGCCGCGGCAGCCAGCGCAGGGCGTCGTGCTCGTCCAGCGGCCGCGGCTCGCCGTCGACGATCTCGGCGAGCCAGACCGCGATGACGTGACGCGGCGACAGCTGCCAACGCCCGTCGGGCAGCGGACCGCGCACACACTCGCCGAGGCGGATGCGCACGCCGAGCTCCTCGGCGATCTCCCGGTGCAACGCCTGCTCCCAGGTCTCGCCGGGCTCGACCTTGCCGCCGGGCAGTTCCCACGAGCCGGCGAGGTGTTCGGGTTCGACCCGGCGCGCGGACAACAGCGCCCGCGGCCGGTCGAGGTCGTCGACGATCGCGGCGCCGACGACATCGACCCGCGGGCGGGCCGGGTCGGGCCTCAAGGGGCTTGACTCGGTGCTGGGCTCGGTCTGGGGCATCGCCCCAGTGTGCGCCCGCGGGAGGCGGCCGACGGCCACGTGCCGCCGCCACCGGGCCCTGCCGACCCGTCCGTGGACGATTCCGCCGGTCTGTGACGTTTCAACGCGCCGCACGGCCCGCGTTGTCCACACCCGATGCGCCGAGGTCTGCCATCCGGCGCCGGAATTGACTACCGTTCGGACATGAAGATCGCCGATGTCATGCGCAGCCGAGGCACCACGGAGGTCGTCACCGTGACCCCCGCCGACACAGTCACCGACCTCTTGCGGGTCCTTGCCGAGCACCGCATCGGCGCCGTGGTCGTCAGTTCCGACGGCAAGGCCGTCGACGGCATCGTCAGCGAGCGTGACGTCGTGCGCAAGCTGCACGAGATCGGCCCGCAGGTGCTCGACGGCCCCGTGAGCGACATCATGACCAAGCAGGTGCACACCTGCAGCGACGACCAGCAGATCGAGGAGATCGCCATCCTCATGACCCAGCAGCGGGTGCGACACCTGCCGGTCGTGCGCGAGGCGGCGCTCTATTCGATCGTCAGCATCGGCGACGTCGTGAAGTTCCGCATTCAGCAGCTGCAGGCCGAGCGCGACCACCTCGTCGAATACATCCACCAGTAGGCCGCCCGCGCCTGGCCGCGCGCGAGGTCACCCCGTCCGGTCTTTCACGTCGAAGCTCCCGCGTCCAGGCTCCAGCGTCCAGGCTCACCGAATCCACCCGTTGTCCCGCGCGATCCGGGCCGCCTCGTGTTTGTCGGCGGCTCCGATCTTCGCGGTCGCCGACGACAGGTAGTTGCGCACGGTGCCGCCGGAGAGGCTGACGCGCCGGGCGATCTCGAGCGTGCCGGCCCCGTCCGCGGCCAGTTCGAGCACGTCCGCCTCGCGGGCGGACAGCGGGCTGGCTCCTGCGGCGATCGCGTCAGCGGCCAGCTCGGGGTCGACATAACGGCCGCCGCGATGCACTGCTCGCACCGCCTCGGCGAGCACCGCCCCCGAGGCGGTCTTGGGCAGGAAGCCCCGCACCCCGACCTCCAGGGCCCGCTTGAGATAGCCGGGTCGGCCGTGGCTCGTGACGATGAGGCACCCCAGCTCGGGCAGGTCCCGTAGCAGCTCGCGGGCGACGTCGATGCCGTCGGCCCCGGGCATCTGCAGGTCGAGCACCGCGACGTCGGGAGTCGTGGCGCGCGCCATCGCGAGGGCCTCCGGTCCCGAGGCGGCCTGGGCGACGATCTCCAGGTCGTCCTGCAGGTCGAGCAGGATGGCGAGCGCATCGCGGAAGAGGTTCTCGTCGTCGGCGAGCAGCAACCGGATCGGGCCCTCGCCGGTGTGCCGGTCGTGACCTGCGTCCACGCCCATCGAACGTCCTCCTCGCGCGTTGCTGCGGTCGGGTGCGCCCCGCGGATGCGCCCCGGCCCCGTGCTCACGGCCGGGTTGGGGCGGCCGTGTTCGGTGGCCGGGCTCACCTGCCAGGTTCACCGATCGACGGGCAGCCGCACCGTGAGCACGAAACGCCCGCCGGCACACTCGTGCTCGACGCTACCGGCGACCGCCGCCAGTCGTTCACGCAGGCCGCGCAGGCCGTTGCCCGGCGGGCCCTGCTCCTCGCCGACCCCGTCGTTCGCGATGGTCACGACCACGACGTCCGGCCCGAGCCGGGCGTGCAGCGCCACCTCCCGGGCGTCGCTGTGTCGGATGACGTTGGTGATCCCCTCGCGCACCGCCCACGCCAGGGCCGTCCGCGCCGACGGGGCGAGGATCGCGGTGGCGTCGTCGAGGCCGCGGACCGACAGCCGCGCCCCGGCCGAGCGCAGGATCGACTCCGCCCCGGCCACCTCGGTCGCCAGCGAGATCTCGCGGTAGCCGGAGACGAGGTCGCGCAGCGACGCCAACGACTCCTGCGACAGCTGGTGGACGGCGAGCATCTGGTCGACGGCCCGCTCGTCGCCGCGCCGCGCGAGCTCGGCGGCCAGGTCGGACTTCACCGCGATGACCCCGAGGGTGCGCCCGTAGACGTCGTGCAAGTCGCGCGCGAACCGCAGCCGCTCCTCGGCGACCGCGAGCCGCGCGGCCGTCCCCCGCGCCTCGTCGAGCTGGCGCAGGATGTCGATCATCCACCACGTCAGAGCTCCCAGGGCGACACCCGCCGCGGCAGCCCCCACCCCGTAGACGGCGACGACGACGGCCCCGATCGTCGCCACACCGCGCAGCGCCAACGCCACCCCGACGCCGACCCCGCCCGCGACCACCCAGGGCGCGAGGCGGCGCCACGGCGTCCGCAGGCCAAGCACGGCGGAGAGGCACAGCAGCGGCACCATCGTGACGAAGTAGGTGCCGGCCCCCCGGTCGTAGAGCGCCGCGGGCTCGACCTGCAGCACGAGGCCGCCGGTCGCCAGGGCGGCGACCGCGCTCTGCCCGGCCACCACGCGCCTGCGGACCGGCGACCCCGCCAGCCAGCGGTGCACGACGACGATCGCGGCGAGGGCCTGCGCCAGCAGGGCGACGCTCGCCAGCGGCTGGGTCCACCCCCATGGCTCGGGCCGCGCCCACACGGCCAGCACGGCGGAGAGCAGGACGAGCACCAGCGTCGCGTCGTACGAATACACGGTGTAGAGCTCGAGGCGGCGCCGCGACCGACGCAGGCCCGTCGCGGCGCCGTGGCCAGGCGGCTGCGAATCGGGGCGTGCTGGCGACGGCTCGCTCACGAGCGCGGCTCCCACACCATCGTCGCGCGGGCGATCCACAGGGCGATCCCCGTCCAGGCGAGGAGCACGAGCAGCGGCCGCACCGCCTCGACGAGACCCTGCGCCAGGTCGACGGGGGCACCGGTCACGGTGACCGAGCCCAGCCCCAGCGCGATGAGTTCGACGACGGGCGTCAGCGGCAGCACCTGCGCCACGAGACGCATCGGCTCGGGCATCACCGCGAGCGGCACGGCCATGCCCGAGAGCAGCAGCGGGATGACGATGATCGGCAGCGTCGTGATCTGGGCGTGCTCGACGGTGCGGGTGAAGGGCGTCGAGGCCACCGCGAGCGCCGCGAACGCGACCGCCGCGAGCAGCACGCCGACGAGCGCGACGAGGGTCAGCGGCGACAGGCTCGTGCCGAAGAGCACCCGCGACAGCGCCGCGGCCATGACGAACTGGGCGAGCGTCACGGCGACGAAGGGCGCCGCGATGCCGGCGAGGATCGTGCCGTCGCCCGCCTCGCCCGAGCGGAGTCGCTTGAGCAGCAGTGCCTCTCGGCGGGCGACGACGGCGGTGACGAGCGTGTAGTACACGACGAACAGGATCGCCGTTCCCGTCACCATCGTCGCGAAGAACACCCCGAGGGGCACGGCCTGGCCATCGATGCCGAGCACGAGCATCCCGAGCACGAGCGGCAACCCGACGCTGTTGAAGAGCGCGACCTTGTTGCGCAGCAGCTCGCGCCATTCGGCTGCGGCCAGGGCGCGCAGCTGACGCCGCCGCGGCGCCGGGGCGGTGCCGGCGGCGGGGCGCAGGTCGGGCCACGAGCGCGGCGCGTCGGTGTCGGGGCTCGGGGTGTGCGTGGTGCTGGTCATGACCTCTCCTGAGGTGTCGTGGTTGTCGTGGGACGGGCGAGTCGATGGCGAGTCGATGGCGAATCGATGCTCCCTGGGATGGTCGGGCTGCCCTCGTGGCAGCCGCAGCGGGTTCACGCGGCGAGGTCGCCCGCGGCCGCGCCGACACCGTCCTCGTGCGCGATCGAGAGGAACACCTGCTCCAGCGATGCGGCGCTGGCGCGCAGGCCGGGAAGCTCGACGCCCTGCGCCCAGGCCAGCAGGCGCGCGAGGTCGCGCTGCAGGGCGTGCGTCGAGACGACGAGCCGCTCCCCCGTGCGCCGCACCTGCGCGCCGTCGAGGTCGGGGAGCGACCCGAGGCGGTCGAGCAGCGGAGTCTGCGCGACGAACTCGATGCGTCCCGGCTCCCCCTCGACGACCTGCGCGAGCGTGCCGTGCCGCCGGATCGTGCCGCGGTGCATGATCGCGATCGTGTCGGCAAGCTGCTCGGCCTCCTCCAGGTAGTGGGTCGTCAGCACGACGCACGTGCCCCCGGCGAGCAGGCCGCGGACGACCTCCCAGGCGTTGGCGCGGCTCTCGGGGTCCAGCCCGGTCGTCGGCTCGTCGAGGAAGAGCACCTCGGGCCGGCCCATGATCGCCAGCGCCAGATCGAGGCGGCGGCGCTCGCCGCCGGAGAGGTTCTGCACCTGCACCCCCGCGCGGTGGCCCAGATCGGCCAGGGCGAGGGCCTCGTCGAGGGCGCGGGGGGCGGCCATCGTGCCCGCCCACATGGCGGCCGCCTCCCGCACGCTCATGCCCGAGGTGAAGCCCGCCTCCTGCAGCATGATGCCGACGCGGGGGCGCACGAGGCGGCGGTCGGCGTAGGGGTCGAGCCCGCAGACCCGCACCTGCCCGGCCGCCGGTCGCGCGAGGCCCTCGGCGACCTCGAGCGTCGAGGTCTTGCCGGCGCCGTTCGTGCCGAGAAGGGCGAAGAGCTGCCCGCGGTGGGCCTCGAAGCTCACGCCGTCGACGGCGCGGAACGCCTGCGGGCCCCTGGGTCCGTAGGTGCGGACGAGGTCGGTGACGGTGACGAGTGCGGTGTCCATGCCTCCACGATCGGCGACCGCGGGCGACCCGAGCGATGAGCTCTCTCACCGGTCGAGGTGACACTGTCACATCGACCGCACAGGAGTCGAGGGCGGGCGGCGGCCCCTCCTCCGCCGCCCGCCGCGTTCCCTATCGACGCTGGTCGGGGCAACACAAGGAGATTTGCCCCGTTCCGCGCGGGGTGCTCGCGCGTGCCGCGAATCACCGCTCGGGCGTGGGTGGGACGATGGACCTCATGCGCCCGATCAGCCAGTCCGCCAAGCTCGCCGACGTCCACTATGCGATCCGCGGACCGGTGCCGGCGCAGGCCAAGATGATGGAGGACGAGGGGCACCGCATCCTCAAGCTCAACATCGGCAACCCAGCGCCCTTCGGTTTCGATGCGCCCGACGAGATCCTCGTCGACTTCAAGTCGGCCTTGTCGACCGCCCAGGGCTACTCCGACTCCAAGGGCATCCCCTCGGCCCGGCGCTCGGTCGTGCAGCACTACGAGCAGCGGGGATTCGTCGGCCTCGACGTCGAGGACGTGTGGCTCGGCAACGGCGTCAGCGAGCTCATCACGATCTCGATGCAGGCGCTGCTCGACAACGGTGACGAGGTGCTCATCCCGGCGCCGGACTACCCGCTGTGGACCGCGTCGGTGTCGCTGGCCGGGGGGCGGCCGGTGCACTACCTGTGCGACGAGCAGTCCGACTGGGCGCCGGACCTCGACGACCTGCGCAGCAAGGTCACCGACCGCACCCGCGCGATCGTCGTCATCAACCCCAACAACCCCACCGGTGCCGTCTACTCACGCGAGGTGTTGCTGGGCATCGCCCAGATCGCCCGCGAGCACGACCTCATCCTCTTGGCCGACGAGATCTACGACAAGATCCTCTACGACGACGCGGTGCACGTGCACCTCGCCGCGGTGGCCCCCGACCTGCTGTGTCTCACCTACAACGGGTTGTCGAAGGCCTATCGGGTCGCGGGTTTCCGCGCCGGCTGGCTCGTGGTCTCCGGCCCCAAGGAGCACGCCCGCGGCTACCTCGACGGCATCGCGATGCTCGCCAACATGCGGCTGTGCGCCAACCATCCGGCGCAGCACGTCATCGCGACCGCCCTCGGGGGGCGCCAGTCGATCCGCGAGCTCGTGCTCCCCGGTGGCCGGCTTCTCGCCCAGCGCAACGCGGTCGTCGAGCTGCTCGACCAGATCCCCGGCGTGACGACGACGACCCCGAAGGGGGCTCTCTACGTCTTCCCGCGCATCGACCCCAAGGTCTATCCCATCGACGACGACGAGCAGTTCGCGCTCGACCTGCTGCGCGAGGAGAAGGTGCTCGTCGTGCAGGGCACGGGGCTCAACTGGCCACGGCCCGACCACTTCCGCATCGTGACCCTCCCCTACGTCGAGGTGCTCGAGGACGCCGTCGGGCGCATCGAACGGTTCCTGTCGCGACGCCGGGCCTGAGCGGCCCCGCCGACGGCCGGTCGGGTCCGCAAGCCCTCACAGGAACACCCGGCGGGCGACAAGTTACGTCTTATCGCCGGACTTCCCGGGCACGGACGTACATCGATTCACACGCGTGTCGGTTACGGTCTGCGGCGTGTCCCGCTCTGTCCTTGTCATTGCCCACGAGGACGACTGTCCGCCTGCTCTGGTGTCCACCTGGGCGCAGGCCGGGCCCGTCGCCCTCGACATCCTCCGGCCGTATGCCGGCGACCCCCTCCCCGACACCCTCGCACGCCACAGCGGCCTCGTCGTGCTCGGCGGCGGCATGGGGGCCTACGATTCGGCGCGCTTCCCGTGGCTGGGACCGACCCAGCGACTCATCGCCGACGCCGTGCTGCACGACCTGCCCTTCCTCGGCATCTGCCTGGGTCATCAGCTCGCCGCCGTCGCCCTGGGCGGTGCGGTGGGCCTGCGTCCGACCGGGCCGGCCGCCGGCGTCGTCGCGATGACGGCCACGGCGGCGCTGCCCGACGATCCCCTCTTCGGTGGCCTGAGCACCGGAACTCACACGGTTGCCTGGAATCACGACGTCGTCAGCCAGCTGCCGACCGGCGCCACCGTGCTCGCGACCGACCCCGACGGGTTTGCGCACCTCGTGCGGTTCGCGCCGCGGGCGTGGGGCATGCAGTTCCACCCCGAGGTGACCCCGGAGATCGTCGAGACCTGGGCCAACACCAAGCCGCTCGCCCCGCGGGCCGCCGACGAGGCGCCGGTGGCCCAGCTCGTCGCTCAGGTGCGTCGGGAGCTGCCGGCGATCCAGGAGCGCTGGCGCGAGCCGCTGGAGTCGTTCTTCGCCCTGACCGCCACCTGACCGCGCCCCGACCCGCGTGCGGCCGCGCTCAGCGCACGGTGAACGTCGTCGTCGCCGTGCCCGCCGACCAGCGGATGCGCAGCTGCCAGGCGGCGACGCGCGAGCGCGGCTGCGGGAAGGTCCAGCCGGCCACGGGCTGGGTCGCGCCCTTCACGGCGGAGACGAGGGTGCCGGTGGTGCGGATCCGCAGCTCGCGCCCGTCGCGATGCCGGAAGACCAGGGCCTTGGCCTTCGCCGGCACCGAGACCGCCTGCCACGCCGGGTCGAGGTGCCAGATCTGGTCGGCCGCGCCCTTGCCGGCGAAGGCATCCGAGACCGTCAGCGTGCGCGCGGCCTGGTCGACGTCGACGCTGCGTCCGTGGGATCGCCCGAAGACCGTGTCGGAGAGCCACCACCGGTGTCTCGTGCCGCGCACGATCGACCGCGTGACGCGCGCCCCCTGCGTCGTGCGCAGCTTCGCCCCGACCGGCAGCGCCACGTTGCTCGACTCCGGCGTCTTCTGATACTGCACGAACCGATCCGAGGCCTCGTAGCCGAAGTAGCCGGACCCCACGAGCACCCGCGTGCCCGCCGTGCTCCACGTCACCGAGGCCTTGTCGTGGTGGCCGTGCGCCCGCCGCGGCGGCCCGTAACGCAGGGTGTAGTAGGTCGTCGCCGGGTCTTTCCACGACCAGCGGCCCACGACGAGACCGGCCACGTCGTCCCGCAGCGGCCCCACGTCGGTGCGCTGGGGCGCCTGGAAGCCGGGGTTCGCGGCGGAGTCGCCGATCTGCACGATGCGCCCGTCGGGCTCGGTGAGCCACTCGGCGACGCCGCGGGCCCGGGCCACCGTGCGCGTGATCGCGGCGACGACGGGGTCGGCGGGCTCCAGCTCCGCCAAGGTGCGGGCCGCGTCGTCCCACAGCTGGGCGTTGATGCCCTGATAGCCGGAGGACTGCTCGTAGCTCGTGCCCAGCGGCGTGAACGCGAGCCCGGCCTCGCTGCGGATCCGCGCGCCGGCCCGCGTGGCCCAGTCGGTGCGCCCGACGAGCCGGCCGGCCTCGACGATCCGCAGGTTGGCCATGAGGCCGTGATTGTGCACGGCGTGGTGGGGCGGCCCGTAGTAGCGCGGCCCGAAGAGCAGCGTGACCTCGGTCGTCATCGGGGCGACGAGGCGCTGGTCGGTGGTCATGCGATAGAGGCAGTTGAGGGTCTCCAGCCGGCGCAACGACGACCCCTCGTCCCAGCCCGACGTGGGACGGCCGGAGTCGGGATGGTCGCGGTAGAAGCGCAGCACCTGCGCGACGAGCCGCTCGCGGGCCTGCTCCTGCTTGCCCTCCACGGCGCTGCGCACGAGCGGGCCGATCCACCGCAAGCTGTAGAGCCAGAGCTGCCACGTGGGGTCGCTGACCTGCGGCTTGTCCCAGAAGCCACGGCCGATCGCGCCGATGGTGAACGGCGTGCCCGGCGCCAGCTGCACGACGATCGGCTCGCCGTCGCGCACGGGCGCCGGCGGCTGCGCGGCGCAGGGCCGCACCCGGGCGGCCACCCGCAGGCGGTCGTCTGCCGCGGCCGAGTCGGGTGAGCCGGCCGACGAGGTGCCCGGCGTGCGATCCGACGCGGCACGGTCGAGGGCATCGAGGGCATCGAGATCGGCGGGCACCGGCAGCACCTGCACGTGCGGACCCGCCTGCGGCGGACTCGGCTGCGGTGCCGGGCCTACCGCACCCGCCGCCTGCGGCACGAGAGCGGCCAGCGCGGTCAGCAGCGCCAGGGTCTTCACAGCGGGTCCCCCTGGGCGGTTGCGGCGTCGCGGTCGCCCTCCATTCGGCGGGCGCGCCTGGAGGCTGAGCCGACCGCTCGATCTGCGCCTCAGGAGTGCGGACGGCGAGCGCATGTCGAGCGCGGACGGCGAGTTCGGGTGCGGCGGGCCGCGAGTGGCTCACCCGGGAGCCGCCGGCGCGCGCCAGGTGCCATCCTGGGAGGACAGCGACTCGCGGCGGAGACGAGGAGTCATGGACCCCACGCCGGCACCCGACCGGCCCCCGGACACGCCCGGCCCGGAACGGGCGGCCGAGGCCCTGGCCTGCGTGAGCCGGGTCTCGCTCTTCGCGGGCCTGACGGCCCAGCAGCAGCGGAGCGTCGCGCGCTACGCCCACGAGACGACGTTGCAGGACGGCGAGCGGCTCTACGGGGTCGGCGACGAGGTCGGTCAGCTGTTCGTCGTGCGCAGCGGCGGCGTGCGGGTCGTGCGCGTGACCGACTCGGGGCGCGAGCAGCTCATCCGCATCGCGGGCCCCGGGGACGTCGTCGGGGAATACCCGTTCCTCACCGGGCGCCCCCCGGCGCTGTGGGTCTTCGCCGTGGGGCCCACGCGGCTGTGCGTCTTCGACCACGCCGATCTGCGGCCGCTCATCACCGTCTATCCCTCGATCGCGCTGCGGCTGCTGGCCTCGCTGGCCGAGCGACTCGACGACGCGGAGCGCCGCTTCGCCGACCTCGCGGGAGCGCAGGTGCCGGCGCGGCTCGCCGGCTACCTGCTCGCCCTCGCCGAGGGGTCCGGCGCCGGCCGCGAGACCGACCGGGTCCGACTGCCGATGGCCAAGAAGGATGTCGCCTCCTACCTCGGCACGACCCCCGAGAGCCTGAGCCGGGCACTGCACCGGCTGGCGGCCGGCGGAGTCATCGAGGTCGGCGAACACGGGGTCGTCGACCTGCTCGACGCCCGCGCCTTGCGTGCGCTCGCGGGTGCGACGATCACCCACCCCTGACGGCGCCCCGGCGGGTGGCCTTGATGCCCGTCAAGGCGGCGTCGTGCCTGGTGGGCGACGGTGGAGGCTCCAGCGTGCCGGCGCTCGCGGCGCCGACCGCACCGAGTGGCAGGTCCTGAGTGCGGTCGTCGGGGCGGGCCGCTGCCCGCGCGAGGCTGCCCCGAGACCACGACGATCCACAAGCCCCATTATTCACAGAGTTCTTTGCAATCTGCCGGTTCGCGTGCGCGCCGATCGGCCAGGAGATGACGATGACCAGCGTCCAGACCCGCGACGACGCGGCCGCGGCCCCATCCGGCGACGACCCGCCCACCCGTGCCCCGAGTGTCGAGCGGCTCATCATCCACGAGGGCCTTCCGAGCGTGCTGCCCGACCTCGACCCCGAGGAGACGCGCGAGTGGGTCGAGTCGTTCGAGGCGATGATCCGCGACCGCGGGCGCGGCCGGGCTCGCTACGTCATGCTGCGGCTGCTCGAGCAGGCCCGCGAGCGCCGCGTCGGCGTGCCCTCGCTGACCAGCACCGACTACATCAACACGATCCCCACGAGCGCCGAACCCGACTTCCCCGGCGACGAGGACCTCGAGCGGCGCATCCGCCGGCTCATCCGCTGGAACGCCGCGGTCATGGTGTCCAACGCCAACCGGCCGGGCCTCGGGGTCGGCGGGCACATCGCGACGTACGCGTCGGCGGCGACCCTCTACGAGGTCGGCTACAACCACTTCTTCCGCGGCAAGGATCACCCCGGCGGCGGTGACCAGGTGTTCTTCCAGGGGCACGCCTCCCCGGGCATCTACGCCCACGCCTTCCTCGCGGGACGCCTCGGCGTCGAGCAGCTGCGCAACTTCCGGCAGGAAGTGCAGCACGGACCGCGGGCCGGGCTGTCGTCCTACCCGCACCCGCGGCTCATGCCGGACTTCTGGGAGTTCCCGACCGTTTCGATGGGACTCGGCGCGATCAACGCGATCTACCAGGCTCGGTTCAACCGCTACCTGCACCACCGCGGCATCAGAGACACCTCGCAGCAGCGGGTGTGGGCCTTCCTCGGCGATGGCGAGACCGGTGAGCCCGAGACGCTCGGCGCCATCGGGCTCGCCGCGCGCGAGGGCCTCGACAACCTCACCGTCGTGCTCAACTGCAACCTGCAGCAGCTCGACGGGCCGGTGCGCGGCAACGGCAAGATCATCCAGGAGCTGGAGTCGTTCTTCCGCGGCGCGGGGTGGAATGTCATCAAGGTCGTCTGGGGCGGGCGCTGGGACGAACTGCTCGCCCAGGACGTCGACGGCGTGCTCGTCAACCAGATGAACCGGGTGCCCGACGGGGAGTTCCAGACGTTCTCGGTCGAGAGCGGGGCGTTCATCCGCGAGCACTTCTTCGGGCCCGACCCGCGGCTGCGGGCGATGGTCGCGCACCTGTCGGACGACCAGCTGCGCACGCTGCCCCGTGGCGGCCACGACTACCGCAAGGTCTACGCCGCCTACCGGGCCGCCACCGAGCACGTCGGGCAGCCGACGATCGTCCTCACGCACACGATCAAGGGCTGGATGATCGAGCCGCTGGAGGGACGCAACGCGACCCACCAGATGAAGAAGCTCACCCCCGACTCCCTGAAGGTGTTCCGCGACCGGCTCGACCTGCCGATCACCGACGCCCAGATCGACGAGTCGTATGCCGCGGACGGCACCGCCCCCTACTTCCACCCCGGGGCCGACAGCGAGCCGGTGCGCTACCTCACGCAGCGGCGCGCGGCGCTCGGCGGACCGCTGCCGCTGCGCCGGGTGCGGCCCCGCGCGCTGGAGCTGCCGGGTGAATCGGTGTATGCCGAGCTGCGGGCCGGGTCGGGGCGGCAGGCGATCGCGACGACGATGGCGTTCGTGCGGCTGCTCAAGGACCTCATGAAGGTCCCCGAGCTAGGGCGGCGGATCGTGCCGATCGCGCCGGACGAGTTCCGCACGTTCGGCATGGACTCGCTGTTCTCGACCGCGAAGATCTACCACCCGGCGGGGCAGACCTATCACTCCGTCGACCGGGCGCAGCTCATGGCGTGGAAGGAGTCGCCGCAGGGACAGATGCTGCACGAGGGCATCTGCGAGGCCGGGGCGGTCGCGTCGGCCACGGCGGCCGGCACCTCCTACGCGACGCACGGGGAGCCGATGATCCCCGTCTACATCTTCTATTCGATGTTCGGCTTCCAGCGCACCGGCGACGCGATGTGGGCCATGACAGACCAGCTCGCGCGGGGCTTCCTGCTCGGCGCCACGGCCGGGCGCACGACCCTGACGGGCGAGGGCCTGCAACACGCCGACGGGCACTCGCCGCTGCTGGCGGCCGCGTATCCGGCGATCGTGCACTACGACCCGGCGACCGCCTACGAGGTCGCGCACATCGTGCGCAGCGGGCTGGAGCGCATGTACGGGTCGACCCCCGGGCATCCCCACGGCGAGGACGTGCTCTTCTACCTGACCCTCTACAACGAGCCGATGGTGCAGCCGCCCGAGCCGGAGGGGCTCGACGTCGACGGGTTGCTGCGCGGCCTGTATCACCTCGACGGCCCGCCGGACGGGCTGTCGGATGACGCACCGCGGGTGCAGCTGTTGGCCAGCGGGGTCGCCCTGCCGTGGGCGCGCGAAGCCCGCGACCTCCTCGCGGCCGACTGGGGCGTCGGCGCCGACGTGTGGTCGGTGACCTCGTGGAACGAGCTGGCGCGCGACGCGCTGGCGGCATCGCAGGAGGCGTTCACCCACCCGGAGCGGGAGCCGCGCGTCCCCTATGTCACCGCCGCGCTGGGGGGTGCACCCGGGCCCGTCGTCGCGGTCAGCGACTTCATGCGGGCGGTGCCCCAGCAGATCGCCCAGTGGGTGCCGGCCGGTTTCGCGGCGCTCGGGGCCGACGGCTACGGCTTCTCGGACACCCGGCCGGCGGCGCGCCGGTTCTTCCGAATCGACGCGCCATCGATCGCGGCGCGGGCGCTGCTGGCGCTGGCCGACCAGGGCGCGGTGCCGCGGTCGGTCGCGGCGCAGGCCCTGCAACGGTACGGCGTGGCGGAGCCGACCGCTGCGGCGCACTGACCGACCGCCCACCGAGAAGGAGCAGCCTGTGTATCACCCGACCACGTCTCAGGAGTCCCAGCGCCGCAGCGCGCTGGCCCCGCAGATCCACGAGGCCTTCACCGCCTTCAGCGCGGCGGTCTTCGCCGACGGCGCCCTGCCGGAGCAGACCAAGCAGCTCATCGCCGTCGCCGTCGCGCACGTCACCCAATGCCCCTACTGCATCCAGGGGCACACCGCGCTGGCCCTGCGATCGGGCAACACCCAGGAACAGATCATGGAGGCGATCTGGGTGGCGGCCGAGATGCGCGCCGGCGCCGCCTACGCGCATTCGAGCCTGGCCGTCGAGCGCATGCTCATGTCCGAGAAGTAGCCGAGGAGCACGCGACGACGCCGGTGTGCCGATGAGCTCGACCCGCGCCGACGGCCACTCAGGCTGCCCGAGCCTGAGCGCCGGCCGGCGTATGTCGTCGGCCGGCGTCGATCGTCGGCCGGCGGTCGCCCGGGCCGTGTCCGGCTTGCCCGGGCGTGCGACGGTGCGCCATCGTCGGTCGCGTGACCGCACCTGCACCCGCCCTGACGCCATGGCACCTGGTCGCTTTCGTCGGTGAACTCGTGGTCTGGGGCTGCGCGGCCTGGGCCGGATGGTCGGTCGCGACGGGCCCTCTTCGCTGGCTCCTGGCGCTGCTGGCCTTCGTCGTCACCGTCGGCGTGTGGGCGGTGTTCGCCGCGCCGCGGGCTGCCCGCCGGCTCCCGCTGCGCTCTCGGCTCGCGCTCATCGCGGGGCTCGGCGGGATCGTCGCGCTGGCCTTCCTCTCCGTGGACCACGGGGTCGGGGCGGCCACCGCGACGATCGCGGCGCTGGCGGTCGTCCTCGCCCAGTGGAGGGACGAGGCTTCCGCGCACCGCTGAGCGCCGGCCGAGACGCCCGACGCCGGTCAGTAGAGTTGGCCGCGTCGCCGTCGAAGGGGTATGTCGTGGCTGAGTCGCTGCACGTGGATCTGCTGATCATCGGCTGGGGCAAGGGCGGCAAGACCCTGGCCGCCAAGGCGGCGAAAGCGGGGCGGCGCGTGGCGCTCGTCGAGCGCGACCCGGGAATGGCCGGAGGCGCCTGCATCAACGTCGCGTGCATCCCCACGAAGGCCCTCGTCCACTCCGCGGCGACCCGCCGCCCGCAGGACGATCCGCAGGCCTATCTCGACGAGGCGATCCGCAGCCGCGACGCCCTGATCGCCAGACTCAACGCGGCCAACCGGGCGATGCTCGAAGGCCACGTCACGGTCGTCTTCGGCGAGGCGGCCTTCGTCGGGCCGCGCCGGGTGGCCGTCGAGTCCGACGGCGAGCGCCTCGAGATCGAGGCGACCGACGTCGTCATCAACACCGGCTCGGCGCCGCGCCCGGGGGGCGTGCCGGGCGCCGACCTGCCGCACGTGCACGACTCGATCTCCCTCCAGCACGTGGCGTCGCTGCCGGAGCGGCTCGTCGTCGTCGTCGGCGCGGGCGCGGTCGGTCTGGAGTTCGCGCAGATGTTCGCCGAGTTCGGCAGCGAGGTCACGTTGGTGAGCCGCGGCGCCGTCCTCGCGGCGGACGACGACGAGTTGCGCGCGTCCGTGCTCGAGGGGCTGACCGACGCGGGCGTCGCGGTCGTCGAGGACGCCGACGTGCGGGAGGTGACCGCGACCGAGGTGGTCACGACACGCGGCACGTTCGCTGCCGATGCGGTGCTTTTCGCCACCGGGCGGGTGCCGGTCGTGCCGGACGGCGTGGAGCTCGCCGGTGTCGACCTCGACGAGCGGGGCTTCGTGACCGTCGACGACCAGCTGCGCACGAGCGCCGAGCACGTCTGGGCGGTCGGCGACGTCAACGGCGGGCCGCAGTTCACCTACATCTCGCTGGACGACTATCGCATCGTGGCGAGCTAGCTCCTCGGCTCGGGCGAGCGCCGCCGGAGCGACCGGGTCGCGGTGCCGGTGACGACGTTCGTCACTCCCCCGTACGCGCGGGTCGGCATCACAGAGCGCGAGGCGCGGGCGCGCGGG
>JBDIAP010000052.1:0-21593 GCA_039812485.1 Kineosphaera sp. | reverse complement strand
CGCAGCTCGCGGGCGCAGCGAGCGTGCGCGAGTTGGGCGTGCCGGACGACGCCGGAATCAGCGGCGGGCACGAGCAGGGGGCGAGGCGTCGGGTGGGGCACGACCTGCGTCCGCGCCGCGAACCGGGCCAGCGCGTCCGCGACGAGCTCCGGTGCCACGTCGATCTCCAGCCGGGCGCCCGCAGGGCGCACCGCGCCGATGCCGGGCCGGCCTCGCAGCGCGTCCGCCACGGCGCTCGCGAGTTCTGCCGGGGTGCGGCCCCCGGCCCGCGCGGCAGATCCCGGCGTCACCGTGAAGCCCAGCTGCCCCGACCGCGACGGACGAAGCCCCGGGTCCACGCTCACGCCGTCGCGCCAGAGCGCCACGAGGGCGGCGTGCAGCGTCTCGGCATACGCGGTTGCCGAGGCAGGAGGGCTCATCCGTTCACCCTACGGATATGCACAAGGCGGCCGGCCCGGCGGATCCTGCCTCGACGGGCTGCCGCGAGGCGCTGAGCTGCGCCGATACACGGCACGAGCCCGGCTCCGCGGCGCCGTCCGGACCGGGGGCGGGACACCGGCCGCGAGCCCGGCCGGCCGGAGCACTGCGGCACGGCACCCGCGCCGCCGATGAGGCAGTCGTCCGGTGATCGCCCGCCGGGTGTTCGACAGAATGGACCGCCGATGTTCGCCGACCTCGTCTCCCATCGCCTCGCCGAGGCGTATGCCTGTTCACGCACCGCGATCAACGCCGCCGCGGGTGAGATCCGCGAGCAGCTGGCGGCCCCGCTACCTCGGGCGGACCTGCTCGAGGCGGCGACGACGTGCAGTCGGATGCTCTTTGCGGTGGACCCGACGCCGCAGGGCCAAACCTTGGCCAGCCGATTGGCGGTGGTCGGCGTCGCCGGGGTCAGCGACGCCCGCTGCCACGCGCTGATGCTGCGTGCGCTCGACCGGATCGTCGTGGCGGACGAGCTGCTGCGCGCCGCCGACAGCAAGCGCGGTGCGGGGGCCAGCGCTGCTGATCCCCGACTGAGCCGGGCGTAAGCGAGACCGGCCGCTGCACAGCCCTGAACGCTGCACAACCCGTGAACCAGCGCACCGCGCGGGTGCGACGCCTTCGCCATCACGGTGCCCCCGGCAGGATTCGAACCTGCGCTCCCGCCTCCGGAGGGCGGTGCTCTATCCCCTGAGCTACGGGGGCGGCATGCCCGCGGATCGCGCGGGCACCCGATGAGGTTAGCAGCCTGCGCGCCAGGGCCAGAATCGGGTGCGCGCGAACGCCGCCGGGTGCTCCTCGGCCGCCGTCGGACCGCCTGCTGCCGCCCGCGCACCCGGCGCGATCCGGCGTCGCCGAAGGCCGCGGGGCCTCCAGAGCCCCCGGCCCCAGAGTCCCCGGCCCCAGAGTCCCCGGCCCCAGAGTCCCCGCACCTCGGACCCCGGCGCAGGCCGCCGCCCTGACTGGGCAGACCGAGAATCGCCGGCGTGCGTCAGAGGCGTGCGTCAGAGGCGCACGACCTCGGCCTGCGGAATCGCCGCATAGCGCCCCGGCGTGCACGTCAGCAGCACCACCTGGGCCTGCCCGCGCAGGCGGCCGACGGCAGCGCAGACCCGCCGCAGCTTGTCGGGGTCGGAGTAGCCGAGCGCGTCGTCGATGACCACGGGCACCCCGTTGTCGGCGTCGACGAGGGTGGCGCAGGCGAGCCGGGTGATGATCGCCAGCTGCTCCTTGGCCCCGGTCGAGAGCGCCTCGTAGGGGATGCGGCGGCCCTCCAACACCCGCGCCGTGATGCGCAGGGCGTCGTCGACCTCGACCTCGAACGAGGCTCCGTAGACGATGCGGCCGAGACGAGCGACGGCGTCGCCGAACGGGCGCACGTACGAGGCCTTCGCGGCCTGGCTGTGGGAGGTCAAGGTGTCGCGCAGCAGCTTGGCCGCCTCGGCGTGGCGGCGCAGCCGCTCGTGGGCGCGGACGGCGTGCTCGAGCTGTGTGCGGGCCGCGTCGTAGGCCTCCGAGCGGCCCTGCCCGCCGGCCTGATCGAGCCTGGCCTGCACGCGGATGAGCTCCTCCTCGACCTCACGTCGCCGCGCCCGCAGGGCGACGACCTCGGCCTCGACGGCCCGGTGGAGCTCGCGGAGCGCCTCGAGATCGTGATCGGCGAGCCGGGCGGTGCGGTCGGCCAGCTGCTCGTCGGCGGCACGCAGGGCGGCCCCGGCCGACGCGAGCGCGCCGTCGAGTTCGGCGTCCGGCCGGGCTGCGCGCGCGGCGTCGAGACGACCCCGCAGGTCCTGGACCTGCCGCTGCAGCGAAGCGACGTGCTCTTCGGCCCTGGTCGCCTCCAACCGCAACTGCTCGACGCCGGCGCGCAGCGCCTGCCGTCGTGTGTGCGCCGCATCGAGCTCGGTGCGCGCCTGGGCCTGAGCTGCGCGGGCGCGCCCGACGGCGGCTTCGAGGTGCGAGGTGTCGCCCGGCGGATCACCAGCGGGCACCTCGTCGGCGGGCGCGCCGAGACGGGCGCGGGCGGCCTCGAGCCGCTCGAGTCGCCCGAGCAGCGTCTCGTGGTCGTCGCCGTCGAGCAGGGCCCGCAGGCGCGACTGCGCTCCGGCCCGCTGGCGCTCGTGCTCGTGCCTGCGGTCGTGGCAGGCGCGGGCCTGCGACACCGACGCGCACCCCGCCGCGACGAGCAGGTCCGCGAGGGCATCGCGAGCATCGGCGACCGCCGCGGCGCGCGGCCGCGCCCCGGCCTCGGGCCGCAGCTCGACGTCGAAAAGACCCGGGATCGCGATCTGGGTCGGCTCGGCGATCGGGCTCTCCCACGCCTGCCCGTCGGGCACGTCGACGACCTGCCCGTCGACGACGATCGAGCGATCACCCCCGACCGCCCGTAGGACGATCGCGGCGCTGCCGGCCACGTGGGCGGCAGCCGCGAGGTCGACAGCCTGCGCGGCGGCCTCGATCTCGCGCAGGGCGGCGGTCGTCACCGTGTCCGTCTCGAGGCCGGCGTGCGCGACGGCCAGCTCGGCCAGCGCCTCGCGCACCCCACGCAGGCGCCGGCGCAGGGCGTGCGCCTCGTGCTCGTCGCGACGCCGCGCGAGCGCAGCGCTCGCCCGGTCGAACTCGTCGCGGGTCGCCTCGAGCGCCGCAGCGGCCCGCTCGTGCTCGGCGTCCGCCGCGGCCAGCTCGTCGTCGGCCGGGGTGAGCCGCCCCCGCAGCTCGTCGCGCAGCGCCTGGGCCGCGTCGATGCCCTGCGTCACGGCGACGATCTCGGCCGCCGCGTCGACCCGCTCGGAGTGCCTCTCCCGAGCCCGATCGAGCACGGCGGCGGCCTCGTCGCGGCGGCGCCGCGCCTCGCTCAGGCCCTCGGCGACCTGACGCAGGTGCGACAGCTCATCGGCCTGCTCCTGCTCCCGGACACTCGCCTCGGCGATGCCCTGCGTCAGCCGGCTCAGGTCGGCGGCGAGCTGCCCGTGCTGCTCGACGTCGTGGGCGACCGCCGCAACCTCCTCCTGCGCGGCGGCGACAGCGCGTCGGGCCGCCTCGACCCGCTCGATCGCGCCCCGGTATTCACCCGTCGGCTGACCGTTGCGTGGCGTGAAGAACCGCAGGTAGGCGGCCTCGGCTGCGGCGAGCAGCGTCTCGCCCGCCCCTCCGGCGTCGGCGGCCGTGCCGCTCGCGGTGTCGAGCGCAGCCGCGAGCGCCGAACTGCTCGCGAACTCGCCCGGCACGAGCGGATCGGCCTGCATGAGCCGCAGCGCCTTCCACAGGTGCAGGTCGGCGGTCTGCGCCAGCAGCGCACGCACGCGCTCGTGGGCGACATCTCCGACGAGATGCTCGCGCCGCGGCGTGAGGATGTCGAGCTCGGTGGCGCAGTGCCGGAGCCACTGCTTGCGATAGACGAATCGATAGGGCCCGCTGGACAGCTCCACCTCGACATGGGGGCCGACGTCGCGGCCGATGGGCTGAGCCTCGCGGATGCGAGCCCGCCGCGAGGAGTCCTTGAAGTCGAGCACGAGATCGAGCGCGTCGAGCAGGGTGGACTTGCCGACCTCGTTGGGGCCCTCGACGACGAGGATGCCGGAGTCGGGAAAGAGCACCTCGCGATGCGTGATGGCCTTGTAGTCGCGCACCGCGAGCCGATGGAGCCTCACGCTGCCGGCCCCTTCGCCAGTCGCAGCAGTAGCGACAACGCGTCGCGAGCCGTCGCCGCGTCGGGCCCCGGCTCGGGACCGCCCGCCGCTGCTGCGCCGTCGGCCGGCCGTGGCGTCGACGCTGCGCCGCCGGGCGACGCGACACGCGAGCGCGCCTCCCGATCACGTCGATGCGCCAGGCCGGCGAGATCGGCCACCGCGGCCTCGACGAAGCCGCCGACCCCGAGATCGGTCAACTCCCCGTCGGCGAGGATGACCGCGATGTCGTGATGGTGCTGCCAGTCGAAGCATCCGGCGAGCACCTCGGCATACGCATCGAGCATCGCGTCGAGGCGCGCCTTCTCGTGCAGCGTCAGCGCGCCCTGCAGGCCGGTGCGCACGACCGTGCGGTCCTTCGGATCCAGTGCCCCGAGCGTCGCGTCGAGCTCGTCGAGGTCGGCGCCGCCGCTGAGCTCCCGCTCGAGGGTGACGAAGCGCCAGGTGCCGACATGATGGGGCGTGACCTGCGCGGGCCGGTGCGGGTCGACGTCGACGACGAGCACGTCGCCGGGCAGTTCCTCGCGAAACGAGGTGACCTCCGGCGACCCGCTGTAGTGGATGAGCCGGCGCCGCCCCATCGCGAGCCGCGTGTGCTTGTCTCCCAGCGCCGCGTAGTGGATGACCCCTCGATCGAGCGCATCCTCCAGCGCCGCGAGCGAGATCGCCGCCGGATCGTCGGCGTCGGGCGTCAGCACATCGAGGGCTCCGTGCCCCACGAGCACCCGCAGCCGCGACTCGTCGGGATCACCCACCTCGGCGATCGCCAGGGCCACGGCATCGCTCAGCGGGGCCTTGCTGAACCACGGCGCCGCGACGAGGTCGACCCCCGCGCCGACGGACACCACCCCGGGAGTGTCGAGCACCCGCACGTTGCCCGGGCACGCCCGCTCGAAGAGTCGGCTCCGATAGACGCTCACCGCATCCAGCGGATCGTGGTTGCCCGGCAGCAGATAGACGGGCAACTCGATCGCGGCCATCGCTTCCAGGGCCCGCCGCACGGTCTGGGGCGCCACGAGGTTGGACTCGAAGACGTCGCCCGCGACGACGACGAAGTCGCAGCGCTCCCGCGCCGCGACCGCGCCGATGGAGCGGATCGCGTCGATGCGGGCCGCCGTATAACGGGCCTGGGCCTCGACCCCGAGGAAGTGCCTGGTCATGCCCAGCTGCCAGTCGCTGGTGTGCACGAAACGGACCATCACCACCTCCTCACGTCTCGTCGGACCGACCCTCGTCGAGCCCGCGCGGCGCCCGTCGAGTCTGAGGTCGAGCACCTGCACACGACAGTAGACGCGAGCACCGACAAGGTTCGGCCAGCGACACCCGCGGCGGCCCGCGCGCCCTGAGCCGGGCCGGCTACGACGCCCGGCCATAGGTCACCGTGCTCGACCAGATGCGGTGCAGGCCGGTGGTGCGGCCGGTGCGGGGCGCGTCATACATCTTGCCGCCGCCGGCATAGATGCCGACGTGATGCGCCGGAGAGCCGAAGAACACGAGGTCACCCGGCCGCGGGTTCGACACCCGCCGGGTGGCCCGCTGCTGCTGGGCGGCCGTGCGGGGAAGGTTGACGTCGGCCTTGCGGAAGACGTGCTGGGTGAAGCCGGAGCAGTCGAAGCCGCGCGTCGACGTGCCACCCCACCGGTAGGGGATGCCCGAGAGCCGGGCCGCGATCCCCACCGTCGCGGCGCCCGACGACCGCTGCGACTCCTGAGCCGGCCGGCGCGGCGGGGCAGCCCGGCGGGCCGATCGCTGCGTCGTGGCCGCACCGGCCGACGCCCGAGGCGCCGGTGTGGGGGCCGTGCGGCCCGTGCGCCGGCCGGTCGTCGCGGTCGGGTGCTTCTGCGGTGCGCGGGGCGCCCACGCCCGCTCGTCCGCGGCCGGGGCCGGGCGCGGACCCGCGTCTGCCGGGGTCTGGGTGGGTGCCCGGACGCTGTCGGCGTCCCCGGAAGCGACCTGCGACGCCTCGCCGGACCTGGACCCGGACCTCGACCCCGACCTCGACCCCTCGGACTGCCGATCGCCGTCAGCGACGCCCCCGCCCGCGCCGCCCTGAGCTGCGGGATCGGGCTCACGGGTCGTGTGCCCACCGGCGACGCGCCCCCTCCCTGTGCTCTCGTCGCTCATGCCGTGGTCGTCCGTGCCGTGGTCGTCCGTGCCGTGGTCGTCCGTGTCCTGGTCGTCGGAGCCGTCGCCGTCCGAGCCCTCGTCGTGCGCGCCGTCCCCGTCCGAGCCCTCGTCGAGCGTGCCGTCCCCGTTCGAGCCCTCGTCGAGCGCGCCGTCCCCGTCCGAGCCCTCGTCGAGCGCGCCGTCCTTGTCCGAGCCCTCGTCGTGTGCGCCCGCGTCATGCCTGCCCTCGTCGTCGCGACCCACGATCGACCCCTCCCCGACCTCCCCGCCGCCGTCGACGTCTCCAGACCCGTGCGCGTCGTCGGCGCCAGGTGACTCCTCGTCGTCAGGGGTCTCGCGGTCGTCAGGGCTCTCGCGGTCATCAGGGCTCTCGCGACTGCCGTGATCCTGCCCGGCGGCAGCCGGGTGCTCACCGCCGACCCGCCCATCGTCATCGGCCTCGCCGTCGTTCTCCTTCGCGTTCTCCTGCGCGCTCTCCGGCGCGTTCTCCTGCGCGCGTCCGGCAGCCTGGGGAGCGGGCAGCTGCCCGCTCATCGGCTCGGCCTCGAACCGCCGGTCCCACGGCCGCATCCCTCCCCCCGCGTCGGCGAGCGTCATCGGCTCGCCCTGGTCGCGGGGCTCGACACCACCGCCGGCGTCGGCGCCCGAGGCCACCGTGGCGGCGGAGGCGAGCCCGGTCGTCAGCAGCAGCACGGGCACGGTCCGCAGGGCGGGTCTCAGGGCCGGCGACGCGGCGCGTTCGGCGACGCCTGAGGCCACGGCGCAGGTCAGGCCGGCAGCCTCCCGGACCGCGATGCTCAGACCGTGGCGACGCTCGTCACGGTGTCGCCCGGGGACCCGGTGTCGCTCAGCAGCAGGTCGGGACACGTCATACGCCTCTCCGTCCGCCTCCGACCCGCAGCGACGTGCCGCCACAGCCCGCCCCCGCCACCCGGTAGAGAGATCGCAGCGTTCGGTGGCGGGGTTCGGCGCGCCGATCGCGGGTCGTCGGAGTCGACGACGCCGGCGACGCTAGCCACGCAGCGGCGGACGCCGTCCCGCTCATCCCCAGGGCCGACGAGACCGACCGTGACGCAGCCGCCGGGGGCGCCGAATTCCCCCACCGCGCACGCCCACTCCCGCATCCCGCCGCGAGCCCCGCGCCGATCTGTGACAACCGTCACAGCATCACCCGCGCGGGCGCCCTGCACCTGTGCACGATCCCGCGACCGGACATCGACGCGCGCCGCTCGGCCCGAGGGGCGCGCGAACCAGGGCCCGAGGGCCGAGCGGATCAGCCCGTCGTGACGAAGAGCAGGCCGGCCACCGCGGGCGTCAATTCGACAGCGGGCGCGGAGGATTCGGCACCGCGCACCACGACGCGCTGCCCCTCGCCGCGCTCGTAGCTGATCTGGGCTCCGGGCAGCACCCCCACGTCCGCGAGCGCTCGCAGCAGCTCGTGATCGGTCTGCAGGGGCTCCCCCACGCGCACCAGCCGCACGATGCCGGCTGGTTCGTCGAGCTCGGTGAGGTGGAAGAGCCCGGCCGGCGTCGGCGCCACCCGGGCCGAGAGCCCGAACTCGTCGAGCCCCGGGATGGGATTGCCATAGGGGCTCGAGTCGTGCGTCGGCAGCAGCCCGAGGATCTTCCGCTCGACCCGCTCCGACATCACGTGCTCCCAGCGGCACGCCTCCTGGTGCACGTATTCGTATTCCAGGCCGATGACGTCGACGAGCAGCCGCTCGGCGAGCCGGTGCTTGCGCATGACGCGCGTCGCGCGCAGCCGCCCTTCGCGGGTGAACACCAGCGAGCGGTCGGGCTCGAGGTGCACGAGCCCGTCGCGCTCCATGCGCGCGACGGTCTGCGACACCGTGGGACCGGAGTGCCCGAGCCGCTCCGCGATCCGCGCGCGCAACAGGGGCGTGCCCTCCTCCTCGAGCTCGAGGAGGGTGCGCAAATACATCTCCGTGGTGTCGATGAGATCGGTCACGACGCCACTGTCTCATCCCGGCGCCCGAATGACCCACGGCTGCGCCAGCAGCCCCCCGGACCGCCTGCAGGATCGAACATCTGTGGCAAAACCGGAGTCCCCCGTGAGATCGCGGAGGCGTGCGCGCGTGACGTGCACGACATCGCGCCGCATTTCACCTGGTGAGCGGCACATGGTTGCGCAACCATCCTTGCGCCGGCCCCAGGATCAGTTTATATTTCAATTATCCGCCGCGCTGGCGAGGTCTCCCCAACCTCGAGCCCGGGCGTACGACGGAGTAGTGAAACTCGGCTTCCCCTGGCCGAGGTCCAGGCGGCAATTCCCCGAGCTGCCGGACACCCTTGACGGGGCCGCACCCCCCTGATGCGGCCCCGTCACTCATGTCCGGGCACGGGTGCGCCCAGGCGGCTCCGACACGGTCGATGACCGGCCCTTTTTCCGGTGCGTCGCCGGCGCGACGACCCGCCTCACGGCTGCAGCCGCTGCACCTCCCACGCCGCGTCGTCGTCGAGTCGCGCGACGGCCGCGGCGCGGTAGCGGATGCGGTCGTGGAGCCGGTCGGCCCGCCCGGCCCAGAACTCCACCTCGCGGCATTCGATGCGGTATCCGACCCAGTCGTCCGGCACGGGCACATCGTCGGGGCCGCCCCGGTCCGGAAACTCTTGCGCAACTTCTGCCGCCGTCGCCTCCAACACTCCCCGGGATTCCACGGGGTGTGACTGGATCGACGAGCGCGCGGAGATCCGCGACCCCCAGGGCCGGTGCCGCCAGTAGTCGGTCGTCACCTCGGCCTCGATCTCGGCCACGCGGCCGCGGAATCGGATGGCGCGGAAGAGGGCGCTCCACGTCAGCGTCGCGGCGGCGACACCGGTCTGCCGGATCTGCGCCGCCTTGGCCGAGTGCCGGCTGGTGACGAAGCCCGGCCCGCGCGGGTCGAGGAAGCGCAGCAACACCGTGCGGACGTCCGGCATCCCGTCGGCGTCGACGGTGGCCACGGCCATGGCGGACGGCTCGTGCACGTCCGGCCGCTCCGACGAGGCATCCCGGGCGTCGCGCACCCAGGCCTGCACGAGATCCCACGGCGCCGCCGGCACCTGCGCCTCCAGACCGGTGCCCGAGTAATCCCACCGCTGCACATCGCTCATGGTCGCGACGATAGACCGCCCGGCCGGCCCGCCTCCCGCAGCGCGACCGGGCGGCCCATCGTCGCGCCCGCGAGCGACCTACCGGGACCGAGAAGACCTACCGGGACCTTCCGGAAGCTCCAGAGACGGGACGAGGATGATGGGACGGTGAGCGACACTCGACCCGCCGCCCTGCCGACCACTGCGACGACAGGCGTGACCGCCCCGGTCCCGTCGGCGCGCCCTGCGCAGACCGCCCCCGAGCAGGGCGACGCCGCACAGCGATTCCTGCCGGACTCCCTCCTGCCCGCAGACGGGCGTTTCGGCAGCGGCCCCAGCAAGATCCGCCGCGCGCAGACCGACGCGCTGGCCGCGCTCGCGACGACGTGGCTCGGCACCTCGCATCGGCAGGCGCCGGTGCGTGACGTCGTCGCCGAGCTGCGCGCCGGCCTGGCCGACTTCTTCGCGCTCCCGGACGGTTATGAGGTCGTCCTCGGCAACGGCGGGGCCAGCGCCTTCTGGGACATCGCGACCTTCTGCCTCGTGCGCGAGCGGGCCCAGCACGTCGTCGTGGGCGAGTTCTCCAGCAAGTTCGCCGCGGCGAGCGCCGCAGCCCCCTTCCTCTCGGCACCGGACGTGCGCCGCGCCGACCCGGGGACGTCCACGCAGCCGGTGGCCCAGGAGGGCATCGACGCCTACGCGTGGCCGCACAACGAGACCTCCACCGGCGTCATGATGCCCGTGCGCCGGCCGCAGGGGGCCGACCCCGAGGCGCTCGTCGTCGTCGACGGCACCTCGGGCGCCGGGGGCCTGGCGTTCGAGGCGGACCAGGTCGACGCCTACTACTTCGCCCCCCAGAAGTGCTTCGCCTCGGACGGCGGCCTGTGGTTCGCACTCCTGTCGCCGGCCGCGATCGAGCGGGCCGAGCGGCTGCACGACTCCGGCCGCTGGGTGCCCGCCTTCCTCGACCTCCTGCCCGCGATCGAGAACTCCCGCAAGGACCAGACGGTCAACACGCCCGCGCTCGCCACATTGGCCCTCATGCTCGAGCAGGTGCGTTGGCTCAACGACCAGGGCGGGCGGGAGTGGGCGGCGACGCGGTGCGCGCAATCGGCCGCCGCCGTCTACGGCTGGGCCCTGTCGCGCGACTACACCCAGCCCTTCGTCGCCCGGCCGCAGGACCGCTCGCACGTCGTCGCGACGATCGACTTCGCCGACGACATCGACGCGAGCCAGGTGGCGGCGACCCTGCGCGCCCACGGCATCGTCGACCTCGAGCCCTATCGCAAGCTCGGCCGCAACCAGTTGCGCATCGGTCTCTATCCCGCGGTCGAGCCCGATGATGTGCGAGCCCTGACCGCGTGCATCGACGCGGTGGTCGAGCGGCTCTCCTGACCCTCGGCGAGAGCCGGCGTCAGGTCCGGCGGTCGGCGCCGGCCACCACCGGATCGGCGCGGCCTGCTACAGGATCGGGGCGACGATGACCACCAGCAGCATCGCCGCCAGCGCGATGAGCACGACGAGTCGTCGCGTGCGTGGACTCATCCGATTCGGCCTCCCCGACCTCGCGTGACTGGCTGCCCCGACCGTAGCGCACGCCCGCCCGGCGTCCGGCGAGCCGCCGTCCGCGCACGAACCGGGGCGCCTGGGGCGCAGCAGCCAGCCGGGCCGGCCCAGCAGCTCGCTGTGGCCGCGCAGCAGGTAGGCGAGCGCGGCGAGCAGCACGAGGACGTCGGCGATGCCACCGACGAGAATCGTCCAGCGCGCGCCGTACGTCGCCCCGATCCAGCCGATGAGCGGGGCGCCGATCGGCGTGCCGCCCATGAAGATCGCGAGGTAGAGCGCCATGACCCGGCCGCGCATCTCGGGCTCGACAGCGAGCTGCACGAGCGAGTTCGCGGTCGGCAGGATCGTCATGGCGGTGAGCCCGACCGGCACGAGCAGCACGGCGAAGGTCCAATAGGTCGGCGCGAGGGCGGCCGCCGTGTTGGCCACGGCGAAGGCGCCGAGGCCACCGAGCACGACCGCGAGCCGCGGCGTCGCCCGGCGGGCCGCGAGCAGGGCGGCGGCGAGTGAGCCGATCGCCATGATCGACCCCAGCAGCCCGAACTCCCCCGGCCCCTTGTCGTAGACGGTGGTCGCCATGAGGGCGGTCGTCATCTGGAAGTTCATCGCGAACGTGCCGTGCACGAAGACGACCGCGAGCACGATGAGGATCACCGGCCGACGAGCCACGTAGGCGACCCCCTCGCGGATGCCTCCGCGGCCGGCGGCGCGGGGCGCGGGGCGCAGCGCACGGCCGTCCATGAGCCACAGGCAGGCGATCATCGCGGCGACGCTCACGGCGTCGATGACGAAGACCCAACCCGTGCCGACGAGCGCGATGAGCAGCCCCGCGAGGGCGGGCCCGATGAGTCGGGCGGTGTTGAAGTTGGCACTGTTGAGACCCACGGCGTTGCTCAGCAGGTCGCGTCCCACGACCTCGGAGACGAAGGCCTGTCGGGTCGGCGCATCGACGGCCGCGGCCGCACCGTAGAGGAACGTCAGCACGTAGATCTGGAGCAGGGTCGCGGTGCCGGTGAGCACCAGCACGGCCGTGGCGAGCTGCACGATCGCCAGCGACGCCTGCGTCACGGTGAGCACGCGCCGCTTCGGGCAGCGGTCGGCGACAAGACCGGCGAACGGCACCAGCAGCAGCACCGGCAGGAACTGCAGGGCGGTGACGATGCCGAGCGCTGCCGCGTCGTGGTCGGTGAGTTCGGTGAGCACGAGCCAGCTCTGGGCCGTGCGGCCCATCCACGTGCCGACGTTGTTGACGAGGCCGCCGACGAAGAAGAGGCGGTAGTTGCGGGCGGCGAAGGAGCGGAAGGTCGGGCTCATCGGGCGGCCACCCGGGCCAGGATCGGGATCGCCGTCTCGAGCGCCGCCAACTCCTCGGCGGAGAGGTCGGCCAACCGGGTCGCCATCCACAGATCGCGGCGCGCGCGCACGTGTCCCAGCAGGTCGCGCCCCGCCGGGGTGAGGCGCACGACGACCTGGCGCCGGTCCTGGGCGCTGCCCAGCCGCTCGACGAGGCCGGCCTCGACGAGCGCCGCCACCGTGCGCGTCATGCTCGGCGCCGACACCTTCTCGACGGCCGCGAGCTCGCCGGGCGTGGACTCCCCGCAATCGAGCCGCGCCAGCACGCTGAACTGGTGGGGCGGCAGCTGATCGTCCGCCGACTCGAATCGCACCCGACGGCTGATGCGCATGCACGCCAGCCGCAGCTCCACCGCGATCTCCCCCAGGTCGATCCCTCCGCCGACTGCCGACATACCCCACGTCCCTTCACGTCTAGATAGTTAGGCCAACTCATTACTTAAGCTAAGCATTCCCTCTGACCGCTCCCTCGTCTTGACCCCGCAGGCGGGGCGCCATAGCGTCGATGTGCACGGTCGCAGGTCTCCCGACCCCCCGCGACTGCGTCGCCCCGGACCCCGGCGCCGCCCATCGACGAGCAGCACGCGCCCCCATGCGGCGCCCCGTCGCCCGTCACCCAGCGCTCGCCCCACCGCGCTCTCCAGAGGACGGGAGCCCAAGTCGTGGAGACCGACGATCTACTCCTGAACACGCTCGTCGAGTTCGTCGACGCCCTGTCACCCCCTTCGACATCGAACTCATGGACGAGCTGGTCCGCAGCTGCGGGAACTCATGCCGGCCGACTCGGCCGGCATCCTGCTCGACGACCTCCAGGGCGGGCTGCGCGTCCTGGCCAGCTCGACCCAGAGCATCCGCCACCTCGAGCTGCTGGAGCTGCAGCACCGCGAGGGTCCGTGCTTCGAGGCGGTGAGCATGGGCCGCACGGCGCGGGTGACCGACCTGCGCAAGGCGCTGCCGCGATGGCCCACGTTCGCCTCGGCGGCCATCGAGCGCGGCATCACGGCGGCCTACGCCGTGCCGATGACGTTGCGCGAACACCGACTCGGCGCCCTCAACCTCTTCTGCGTCGCCGGTCACGAGCTCGACGAGCGTCACCTGCGCATCGCGCACGTGCTCGCGACGATGGCCACCAACGCCGTCTTCAATCACCGCTCGATCCGGGAGCAGGAGCTGCTGGCCCAGCAGCTCCAGACGGCCCTCACCTCCCGCGTGCTCATCGAGCAGGCCAAGGGCGTGCTTGCCGAGCGCGAGGGGGTCGGCGTCGAGGAGGCGTTCGACCTGCTCCGGCGCACCGCGCGATCGCATCGACGGCAGCTCTCGGACGTGGCGGCCGACATCGTGACCGGCGGATCCGTCGATCCGGGCGGTGTGCGCGGCACCGCGTGACCACCGGGTGACCACCGGGTGACCCGATGACGGCGAGACGCCACAGCGGCCGGACACAGGCCGGACACAGCGGTGACGCCCGGCCTGGCAGGCCGGGCGTCACCCGTCGTTCGTCCCTCGTCGATCTCCCCGCGGCGGTGGCTGGGGCCTCCTGGGTCAGGTGATGCGGCGCAGCGTCGGCCGCGGCACGAGACGCACCGCCTGGAGCTGGCGAGAGATCGCCCGCTCCCGCAGGAGCAAATGAAGGAGGGTGCGCTCCTGTCGCGTGTCGGAGCCGCCTTCCTCGCGGTCGGCCAGCCGCACGCGCAGCCGGTCCTCGGTGGCCGCCAGTTCGGTGAGCAGCTCGCGCTCGGACAGGGCGGTCAGGTCGTCGTCGTGGGCTTCGATGGTGTCCCAACCTTCGAACAATGTGAGGCTGTGTGATGCAGACATGCGCAGCTCCTTAGCTGGGCGGATCTGCCGGGGTCCAGGGCAGAACGCAGGGCGGGCGAGGCCGCCGCGAAACGAGAGAGGTCACGCGCGAGATGCGCGAACTGGACGGCCTCAGCCTAGGACAGCAGCGCTCCCGGTTCAATGGCCGGTTTCAATTGCCGAGTAGGCACTCAATTCACCCCGAGCATCGACTTGATGGGGTCGATCGCGAAGTAGACGACGAAGAGCGCCGCGACCACCCACATCAGCGGGTGCACTTCGCGGGCGCGGCCGCGGGCGATCTTGATGACGACATACGTGACGAAGCCCGCGCCGATGCCGGCGGAGATCGAATACGTGAACGGCATGAGCACGATCGTGAGGAAGGCCGGCAGGGCGATGTCCAGGTCGTGCCAGTCGATGCCCGTGACCTGCTGCATCATGAGGAAACCCACGACGACCAGCGCCGGGGTGGCCGCCTCGTAGGGCACGATCTCGACGAGCGGGGCCAGGAACGTCGCGAGCAGGAACAGGCAGCCGGTCACCACGGAGGCCAACCCGGTGCGCGCCCCCTCACCGACCCCGGAGGCCGACTCGATGTAGGCGGTGTTGCTGCTGACCCCGGCCGCGCCGCCGGCCGCGGCGGCCAGCGAGTCGACGATGAGGATGCGGCGGGCTCCCGGCGGGTTGCCGTCCGCGTCGAGCAGGCCGGCCTCGGCGCCGATGGCGACCATCGTGCCCATGGTGTCGAAGAAGTCGGCGAGCATGAGCGTGAAGACGAGCAGCGCCGCCGACACGATGCCGATGCGGCTGAAGGAGCCGAGCAGGTTGAAGTGCCCGAGCAGGCCGAAGTCCGGGGCCTGCACGATGGCGTCGGGCAGCCGCGGCACGTTGAGCCCCCAGCCGGTGGGGTTAACGACCTTGCCGCTGGCGTCGGTCTGCGCACCCACCCGCGTGACGGCCTCGACGACGATCGCGAGCAGCGTGCCGCCGACGATGCCGTAGAGGATCGCCCCCGAGACCTTGCGCACCATCATGACGATGATCGCCATGAGCACGACGACGAAGACGAGCGTCGGCCACCCGGCGAGGAACCCGCCGACGCCGAGCTCGACCGGGGTGGCCGGCGCCTTGCGCACGATGCCCGCGTCGAAGAGGCCGATGAGCGTGATGAAGAGGCCGATGCCCACGCTGATGGCCGTCTTGAGCTGCGCGGGGATGGCCCGGAACACCGCCTCGCGGAAGCCGGTGAGCACGAGCAGCAGGATGAGCAGGCCCTCGAGCACGACGAGCCCCATGGCGTCGGCCCAGGTCATCGCCGGCAGGCTCGCGATGCCGAAGGCGACGAACGCGTTGAGCCCCAGGCCCGTCGCGAGCGCCAGCGGGTAGTTGGCGAAGACGCCCATGAGGATCGTCATGACCCCCGCGACGAGCGCCGTGCCGGAGGCGATGAGCGCGAGATTCGGCGCGTCGCCGCCGCCGAGGAACGCCCCGCTGCCGTCCTGCACCGTGCCGATGATCAGCGGGTTGAGCACGATGATGTAGCCCATCGTGAAGAACGTGGCGAAGCCGCCGCGCACCTCGCGGGCGAGCGTCGACCCGCGCCGACCGATCTGGAAGAAGCCGTCGAGCCCGGTGGGTGACGAACGCCGCGAGGGCGGTGCTGACGTGGACATGGCAGGAGCCTAGGACCGGGCTGAACGCCGGGGCCGCGCGGGTCCGCCTGTGCCGACACCCAGGCCGACACGCCAGGCCGACACGCCCAGCTGGCGTCCGCCGACGCCCAGGCCGGCACCAGGGCCGAACACCTGCTACCGGCGGGGGGATCGACGACATGCCCGCCGCGGCGTGCCTCAGCGGACGAGCTCGACCTCGTATTCGTCGAGCAGCGGCCGCGTCGCGGCCGCGGGGGACGACGCCGCGGCATCGGTCTCGCTGTGGGCGCCGCAGCCGTGGTCGAGGCTGACGACCCGGCCGTCGGAGGCGGACCACACGTTGGCACACACCCCGAACGTGCGCCGCAGCGCGCCGGCCAGCGGGAGGTAGTAGCCGCACGTCGAGCACGAGGCCTTGGCCTGCTCGGCGACGGGCGCGTGCGGCCCGTTGTCGCCGTCGTACCACCGTTGCGCCGCGACCTCGCGGCCCTCCGCGGACAGCACGCGCGGCCGACCGAGGCCGAGCTCCCATTGGGCCATCTGGTCGACGTCCTCCTCGCCCGTCGCCTCGAAGCCCGCCACCAGCAGCGGGTCGGCCTCCTGGTAGGGCAGCACGTCGCCCGGCCCGAGGTCGCCGGGCGCGATGCGCTGCGCGTAGGGCACCCACTCGGGGGCGAGCACCGCCTCCGGGCCCGGCAGCAGGTGGGTCTCGCAGACGGTCACCTTGCGGCTGCGCGCGACCCGCGACACCGTGACGGCCCACCGCCAGCCGCGGTAGCCCGTCGCCGTGCATTCGAAGAGGTGCGTCGCGAGACGCTCGCCCTCCATGACCATCTCGAGGTGTTCCCCGACGGTGCCCGCCTCGGCGATCGTGCGCGCCGCCTCACGGGCTTCGTCGACGGCGGCCGCCAACGTGGCGTCGGGCTTGACGGTGCGGGCGCGCTGCCGCGCCGGCCCGGCTGCGGGGTCGGCTATCGGCTCGGGTGTCGCGCCGCCGGTCATGGTGGGGGCTGTGGTCATCGCGTCAGGCTCCGTCGAGATCGGAGGCGACGGCGCGCAGGACCGCCGCCACCTTGGCCGACACCTTCGCGTCGGGGTAGTGCCCGCGACGCAGCTGGTTGGAGACGCCGTCGAGCAGCTTGATGAGGTCTTCGACGATGACCGTCATGTCCTCTGCGGGCTTGCGGTGCTTGGCGTGCTGCGCCTGCGACACCGACTTCGGTGCCTCCAGGACGCGCACCTGCATCGCCTGGGCGCCGCGGCGGCCCTGGGCGATCCCGAACTCCACGCGGGTGCCGGCCTTCACGCTCGTCACGTCGGCCGGCAGAGCATTAGCATGGAGGAAAACGTCTCCACCCTCATCGTCGGAGACGAAGCCGAATCCCTTGTCGGCGTCGTACCACTTGACCTTGCCCGTCGGCACCGGTGATGCACCCTCTCCTCGATCGCGTCGTTGTGACCGCCAGAACTGGATCGGTCCACGACAAGGCTAACGGCTCGGGCGCGCGCCGGTGGCGGCGAGAGTGGCCTGGGCGCCCTCGCGCAGCATGACCGTGTCGACGCCCGCGACGACGAAGCGCGCGCCCCGCTCGAACCAGTCCCGGACCACGCCCGGATGCGGGGCCATGACGCCCATCGCGACCCCGGCGCGCCCGGTCGCGGCGAGCACCTCGACGCTCGCCGCCACGACCCGCTCGTGACCGGGCTCGCCGACGTGGCCCATCGAGGCCGACAGGTCGTAGGAGCCGACGAAGACCGCGTCGAGCCCGGGCACGGCGGCGGTCTGCTCGATCGTCGCCAGCGCCGCGGCGTCCTCGCACATGACGATGCAGGCCGCGTCGGTGTTCGCCGCCGCGAGGTAGTCGGGCCGCAACCCGTAGCGAGCGGCGGGCACCGCCCCGTGCACCGACCGCGCACCCTGCGGCGGGAACCGGCAGGCGGCGACCGCGGCCGCGGCCTCGTCGGCGTCGCGGACGTGCGGCACGAGCACGCCGTCGGCGCCCGCGTCGAGTGCGGCGCTGATCGCGGGGGCGGACAGCTGCGGCACGCGCACGACGACGTCGAGCCCGGCGACCTTGCCGGCGGCGACGAGCCCTGCCAGCGACGACGGGTCGAACACCCCGTGCTCCCCGTCGAGGATGACGAGGTCGTAGCCGGCGTAGCCGACGATCTGCACGACCTCGATGCGCGGGATGCCGACGAAGGCGGCGAGCAGGCGTGTCTGCGGCTGGGCGAGACGGGCGCGCAGCCCGCTCAGCTGCCGGTCAGTCCCCATGTGGCGGACCATTCCTCTCCGGGGGCCAGCGCGATGAGGTCGGTGCCGTCCCGCAGGGCGTCGGGGCCGCAGGTCATCGGCTCGACGGCCACGCCGGTGCGGCGACGCTCCGGCTCCGGCAGCGCGTCGCCGCTGAAGACCTGCGCCCAGCCGAAGTCGCGCAGCGGCGCCCACAGAGTCGTCGTGCGTCCGCTCGCGGGGTGACTCAGGCGCGCGCGCCAACAACCGTCGGGGTCGGCGCTCAACCCCGCGTAGGCGGTGTCGAGGCGCCGCCCGACCAGCGGCGGACCGGCCCGCAGGTCGACCTCCGCCGGCACGGGCCCGAGCGCCTCGGTGGCCGGCTCGGCCGTCGGCAGCAGCCGCGCGGGGTCGACGTCGAGGGCCAGCGCCGCCGGCAGCGCCAGCTCCAGCTCGTCGACGCTGTGCTCGCCGCACGTCAGGTAGGGGTGCATGCCGTAGCCGAAGGGCGCGGTCGTCGCCGACTCGTTGCGCGCCCACGGCGTGACAGCCAGCCCGTCGTCGCCGAGCTCGTAGGTGACCCGGCACGTCAGCGTCCAGGCCCAACCGGGCTGGGGGCGCAGCGTCGTCTCGCAGACGAGGCGCGCGGGCTCGTGCACGACCGCCCGCCACTCCTGCCAGCACAGCAGGCCGTGCAGGGCGTTGCGGCGCTCGGGCTCGGTGAGGGCCAGCTGGTAGTCGGTGTCGGCATACCGGTAGCGGCCGTCGCGCACGCGGTTGGGCCAGGGGGCCAGCACGGCCCCGCGGTAGGCGGTCGCCTGCTCGTCGGCCCCGAAGCCCGACAGCAGCGGCCGCCCCGCGCGGGTCAGGCTGCGCAGCGTCGCGCCGACCTGCATGACCGCGGCCTCGTAGCCGCCGCCGCTGATGACCCACTCGTGGCCGGCGGGCGCGGCGCCGCGCAGCGCCTCGGGCGCCCGGGTCGTCACCCGGGTCGTCGTCGCGTGGTTGCGAGCCATGGCGGCGACCCTACCCGCGGCATCAGGGGACAGGTGTCGACTTCGGCGCGAGCCCGAGCAGCTCGACGCCGCGGCGGCGCATCTCGACCTTGCGGATCTTGCCGGTCACCGTCATGGGGAACGAGTCGACGACGTGCACGTAGCGCGGGATCTTGTGGTGGGCGAGGTGGCCGCTGCAGAACGCGCGGACGGCGTCGGCGTCGAGGTCGCCTGCGCCGGGCTTCGCGATGATCCAGGCCATGAGCTCCTCGCCGTAGCGCTCGTCCGGCACGCCGACGACCTGCACGTCAGCGATGCCGGGGTGGCCGTAGAGGAACTCTTCGACCTCCCGCGGATAGACGTTCTCGCCGCCGCGGATGATCATGTCCTTGATGCGGCCGACGATCGCGCAGTAGCCGTCGTCGTCCATCGTCGCCAGGTCGCCGGTGTGCATCCAGCCCGCCTCGTCGATGGCCTCCGCGGTCTTCTCCGGGTCTTCCCAGTAGCCGAGCATCACCGAGTAGCCGCGAGTGCACAGCTCTCCCGCCTCGCCGCGGGGCACCGTCTGGCCGGTCACCGGGTCGACGATGCTCACCTCGAGGTGGGGCATGACTCGTCCGACCGTCTCCGTGCGGCGGCGCAGGTCGTCCTCCGCCCGAGTCATCGTCGAGACCGGTGAGGTCTCGGTCATGCCGTAGCAGATCGCCACCTCGCGCATGCCCAGCCGGTCGATGACCTGCTTCATCACCTCGACGGGGCATGGCGAACCGGCCATGATGCCGGTGCGCAGGCTGGACACGTCGTAGTCGGCGATGTCGGGCAGGCCCAGCTCGGCGATGAACATCGTCGGCACCCCGTAGAGGCTCGTGCACCGCTCCTGCTCGACGGCCCGCATCGTCGCGGCCGCCTCGAAGCTGGGGGCCGGGATGACCATGCACGCCCCGTGCGAGGTCGCCGCGAGGTTGCCCATGACCATGCCGAAGCAGTGATAGAAGGGCACCGGGATGGCGATGCGGTCGGCCTCGGTGTAGCCGCACAGCTCCCCGACGAAGTAGCCGTTGTTGAGGATGTTGTCGTGGCTCAACGTGGCCCCCTTGGGGAATCCTGTTGTGCCCGAGGTGTATTGGATGTTGATGGCATCCTGCGGCCGGAGGCTCTCCAGGCGGTCGCGCACGTCCTGCAACGGCACCTGCTCGCCGCCCGCCACGAGCTCGTCCCAGCTCGGGTCACCGATGTAGACGACGCGCGCCAGCCGCGGACACTCGCCGGCCACCTGCTCCACCATCGCCCGGTAGTCGCTCGTCTTGTGCCGCACCGCGCTGACCAGAGTGCTGACCCCCGACTGGCCGAGCACGTAGGCGAGCTCGTGGGCCCGGTAGGCGGGGTTGACGTTGACGAGGATCGCGCCGATCTTGGCGGTCGCATACTGCAGCAGCGCCCACTCCGCGCAGTTGGGCGACCAGATGCCGACCCGGTCGCCGGTGTCGATGCCCGCCGCCAGCAAGCCCCTGGCCAGGGCGTTGACGTCGTCGTCGAACTGCGCGTACGTCCAGCGCCGCCCGCTGGCGACCTCGACCAGGGCCTCCCGGTCGGAGTAGGCCGCCACGGTCAGCTCGAGGTCCGCGCCGATCGTGCGGTCCAACAGCGGCTGCGTGTCATCCCCCCGGGAGTAGCTGAGGCGGGGGTCCGCGGGCTGAACGGGAGTGGACGTCATGAAGCCTCCTGGCGTCGTCGGCAGGTATCGCCGTCATCCTCCCCCGGCGCCCCGCCGGTGTCGAGGCGTTCGCCGAAGGTCCGCGCCCAGCCCGCACCGGGGCCGGTGGACGCCCGAGTCCGGCCGCGGGCCGCGCTGGTCGCGCGGCCTGGCGTCCCGCTGCGCGGGTGGAGCGCCCGCGGGGCGGCAGGTAGCGTGGATCGGGTGTCTCTTTCGTCCACGTCGGCGGCCGGCGCAGCCGGCACGACCGGCTCGACCGGGTCGGCGACCAGCCCCCCTACGGTAGGAGGAGCGTCGGCGACCGCAGGGCGATCGGCCTCTCGCGCACGCAGCCTCGCGGACGACCTGCGCGCCCGCAGCGACGACGACCTGGCCCGGCTGCTCACGCTGCGTCCCGACCTGACCCGCCCGGCGCCCGGTGACCTCACGTCGCTGGCCGCGCGCTGCGTCACCCGCGCATCGCTGACGAGAGCGCTCGACGACCTCGACACCGGGCGGCTGCAGGTGCTCGAGGTCGCGGCCGTGCTGGGCGACGCCGACGGGGTCGCGCCGGTGGCCCGGCTGCTCGGCGCCCCGTCCGAGCGGGTCGCGCCGCTGCTCGACGAGCTGTGGCGGCGCGCGCTCCTCTGGCGCTCGGGGCGGGTCTGGCACGTGCCGCGGCCGGTCGCCGAGGCGCTCGGCCCCTACGTGGCCGGGCTCGCGTCGCCGTCGCTCGGGCCGATCGCCGAGCCGGACCGCGGCATCGAGGACCTGTCCGCGCACGAGCGCGCCATCCTCGACCGGCTGACCTGGGGGCCTCCGGTGGGGCGGCTGCCCGACACGGGCGCGGCCGCCGCGGCCGGGCGGGGGCTGCTGGCCGCCGGCTGGCTCGTCGCCGGGCCTGGCGACGAGGTGCCG
>JBDIAP010000051.1:0-21777 GCA_039812485.1 Kineosphaera sp. | reverse complement strand
CTCGAGCACCTGCGCGGCTCGGCGCTGGGGTTCCGCAACCTGACCAACTACATCGCCAGATCCCTGCTCGAGACCGGCGGGTTCAGACCCCGACTACACCCTGGATTCGGATGAGCCCGTTTAATGACATGGGGAGGACTCACTCATAACGAGAGGAAACGTAGAGATGGCCCCGACTGAATACTCTGGTCATGCGTCCGTGCCCAGCACCCTTCGCCGGGCACAGACGCATTCATGATCGCCGCGGGCTAATCCAAAGCTCAACGGAGGTCGAGCAGCACAACCGCCAGTTGAGGATCAACCCCGCACGGTCTGCGTCACAGTAAAGTCCACGCTCGCCCAGTCCCGTGATACACCCTCGGCGCGATTGTGGGTCTTAAAGTCGTTCCAGGATACCGACCAACCTTTCGGAAGAGCAAACGGATTGCCTCGGACCCGGCCATCGAGATCTGTCGTACTGCAGGAACTTCCCTCATAGAGATTGAGCACCGGAGAGACGACAACTGAATCGTCAGCCCTGAGCTTAAGATCTACAATCAATTGACCCCGAACCTCACCACCGACGCACCTGTCCACCACGATCGCGTTTCGTGGTCGACTGTGAGAGACATATGTTTGCTCCTGAATTGTGATCTCGGCGTGCTCATCGGACCCAAAGGTCTCATGGTCATTCAACTTCAGAGTCCCACTCAACGACACCAAATGACTTTCTGCGTTGGCGGCGCGGGGCGCGATTACCTCGCCTGACGCGCGCGGCACGAACCCGCCTGCAAGGCAGAGGGGGAGCAAACCCACAACGGCAATGCTGCGCTTAATTCGCATTATTTCACCTCTCAGAATCGAACTTCACTCGGACTCAATACTCGTGCTTACGTGCTATTGCCAGAGCAGAGACTGGCCGCCAGTGCCGCCGGCCACTCCGCACGACAAAATGGGATCTACGCGAGAGTAAACCCGTAGCTCTCATTGAAAAACGCCGCATGGATATACGCCGCAGTAAGATAGGCGAAGCCCTCATCGCCCCACATGTTGCCCCAACTGTTTCGCACGATGAAGGTTCCATCCTCCCGATACCCGACGATGCACACAGCGTGGCCCCCGAAAATCGAACCAGAGTCGAATTCGTCCAGGGTCTCGCCCCTGCACTTCGACCAATTCGAGTCCACCTTCAGGCCCACAAGTATGGGCCCGTTCTCGTTGAGCCATATCTTCCAGTGGTCCAGTCTGAGCTCAAGATTGACGTACGTCACCCTCCGCCTTGAGCACGAGGCGAAGAGACTGTTCTCCGACCCAGCGAACATCGTCGTCTGAATATGGAAAGGAAGCTCACTCTCCAGTGCGAACCCGTAATTGTGCGCCACGGCGGCTGCCGCTTTGAGAGAGGTGCCGGAGAGTTCGACAAACGTCGTGGGCCGGCGACCGTCCTCGTCGAGTTCCTTGGAGGCCATCCAGATGTACCGGGGCGCCAGCCTCACCTGCTCCTCGATCCGTCCCGCCGTCACCATCAAATACCGGCCGACACCGTCCGCGGACGCCCAGCCGACGCAGGATCCGGTCTGCTCCTGATTGCCGACCGGCCACCAAGATGCTCGCAGATCAAGTGCTGGCGGAGGCGCCGTGGCGGACAGTAACCCAGACTCCACAGCATCCTGGAGCCGGAAGTCGGTTTGCGTCCCTTTCGAGGGCAGCAAATTGCATACGAAGCCGTCATCGGTCCGCCCGATCAGTCGCTCCGACTCACCGAGTGGATCTTCCCGCGAGCTGGACTGCGCTTGCGGTTCCAGAGTTGTAGTCATTTCACCCATCCTTACGGTCAAAGAGCGGTCAGCGCATCAGCGGGCAGTTCGCCTCGAGAGTTTTTACAGGTTGAGCGACACATCAATCCGCACCTTCTTCTGGTAGCCGTTGGCATCCGTGATGAGTTAGCCCTGGGACACGCCGACACTTGCCTGACCCGAGCGGGTGATGTTTCCAACCTCGGGTTCCGACAGATCCTCGCGTTACGCCGAGGTTGCCAATACCGGATCGAGCGACTCCGCATCGCGGAAACGTGCCGCCACCCCTTCGACTGCGGACAACGAATTGCCACTTCGCGGGGGCGTCGTGTAGTCGAGTTCGCTGGCAAGTCGGTGGTCTGCTTCTGCGGAACTCGCACCACGGGCAGTGGTACTGAGAATGGCCGTCGTGCACTCGCAACGAGCAACACGTCGACCAGTAGATGTATCTCAGCATCTCGTTGCCGAGAACCAAGTCGGACGAATTGACACTGGTGCGATTGCCCCAGTCCGCGCCGAGCGGGGCGGTGAAGACGGCGTCGTCGGCCATACCGCCATGGCCGGAGTGGTAGAACACGGCCACCGCATCCGCACCATACGTGTCTTGCCAATTGTCGTACGGCTCTGAATAGCTCCAGTACTGCACGGCGCTCTCCTTGAACCAAAAGTTCGGCGGCTGCGTCTGACCCACATTGTCGAGAAACCCCTGAGCATCCTCGTGTGTGTGCGATAGGCTCCCAGCCGCGGCGAACTGCTGCAGACTGCACGCTCCGACCAAGTTGGCCCCGCGCATCGCTGCTACTGATTTTGCAAACGGGTGCCCCTGGCCGGTCGCTTCGGTCGTTTGTTCAGCACTGGATACACCTGTTGTATTCACCTGAGTGCCCCCTAACCCGCGATCTGAATCGCCCCGTGCGATTCGCCACCAACCGTATTCCAGCAGTAGCCTCGGCGCCATGAGTAGCCACTACTCGGATTAGCGAGCATTCCCGTCAGGGGAAGTCCCTTGGACACCAGGCACGCCAGACCATCAAAACCCATCAGTAAGCGCTTGGACCCATCCGTTTCCTATGAGGACACAGGCCTAGGAGAACTGGTGATGTGGAGTAGCATGATTCAAGGTGGTGCCTCATCTACGATCGGCGACTAACTATGTGGAGGAGCGGGTGGCGGGGCGCGCGCAAACACACCGCGACGAGTCGACAGGCAGGGCGGCCCGCGCAAATACGCCGAGAATGTCCATAAGCGTGATTACAGCGCTTCGGTCCTCGCCCACTCGGCAGGTTGCCCGCGTCAGCAGCGCGGGGGCATCGACCAGCGGCAGGACGGTTGAGAACTGCTCGAGCCGCTGCGCCAGGAGATCAATGAACACGCCGCACGCACGGTCCTGGACGATGGCCGGCGCCAATTCTGTCACCCCACGGGCATTGACGTTCTCGACTCCCGCTCGCGGTCGGGCGCTGTCGACATCTGCCAGGCACCATGGGGATATCCAGTGCTGCTCCGCCTCGGGCACGGCGACAATGCGCAGGTCTGCCAAGTCGTCGATCCGCAACAGCCGCGCCTCGGCGAGCGGGTTGGTGTGCGCGAGCGATACGACCCGCGTCGAAGGTGCTAAGGGTGTCTCAAGGAGACCCGCACGGCGGGGCTCGACGACGGTCAGCATTACATCGACAAGGTCGCGCAGCAGCCACTCGTCGTCGGCGCCGAATGGCACGCCACAGACAACCAGCCGCGCACCCGAACTCTGCGCCAGGCAACCACCGACTAGTCTCACCGCCATGGGGGGCAGGATGTCGCCCGCCCGCCCCGGCACTCCCAAGCGCACCACCGCGGGCGACTTATCTGTCGGGCTGCGTGCTTCGGCCAGCAAGTGATGCGCTCTCGCGAGGAACCGTTGACCTGCCGGTGTCAGGCCCACGTAGCCCGAGGGGCCTCTGATGATCAGGACCTCACGCACCTGGCGCTCGAGCCGGGTCAGACGCTTGGACAAAGCCGACGTGGAGATGTGCAGCTCGACCGCAGCGCGCGCGAAGTGCTCGCGGCGGACCAAGGTCACGAAGGATTCAGCGCACTCCAGGTCAATCCATTCCATGCATCCCCCAGGCTTATCGAAGTGGAGCGAGCCGCAACTGCGGCTCCGGCTGGGGCGGCCTGCGGCTCCGGCTGGGGCGGCCTGCGACTCGCGAGATAGCCGTCCGCCGACCACGCTCCGCCGTGACACGACGCCCGCCAGGAAATCGACACGCCATAGCCCCACGCCGCGACCACCGCGAACGTGACGGCGATCATGACGCTGCATCCTGCGGATAACCCCGCATCCCGGTCGACATCGAGTCGTGCGGTCGGCCGACGTATGTCGAGCCGCGTGCCCCTGGCGCTGTATCACTGGCTGATCGTAGAAGGACCTGTTCAGGGCGTCATGAGTGACGACCTACTCAGGCGGGAGCGACCCGCCGGGCAACCAACCGGTGCGCACTGATGCGATCCATCCGGTCCAGCCTGTGGATTCTGACCGTTTCGGCACGTCATCAGGTCGCCGATCCACTACTCTGCCAACCGAATACAAGACCGTGATGCACGTCACCCGAGGGAGTCAGGGGGCATAGCGTGTTCGTCGGCCGGGACGGTGAGCGGGCCGTCCCGGGCGACGCGCTGCGGGATCCCGGGTGGCACGCCGCGTTCGTCGTCGGGCCGGTTGGCGTCGGCAAGACGCGCCTCATGCGGGAGGCTGCGGAGGCTGCGGGATCGCAGTGGGGCGTCCGGTGGGCGACGGCCTCCCCCACGACGGCGAGCGTCCCCTTCGCCGCCCTCGTGCAGGCCCTGCCCGCGCTCGACGGCGCCGATGGCTTCCAGGTGCTGCGCGAGGCGACGCGCCGCATCGATGCGGCCGCCGCCTGCGGCCCCGTGGCGGTGTTCCTCGACGACGCTCCGCAGCTCGACGATGCGTCCGCGGCTGTGGCGGTGCACATCGCCCTGGTGGGCCGGGCTTTCGTCGCGACGTCCCGGCGCTCGGGCGCCGGCGAGGCCCCGAGCGGGCCAGGGCCATCCTGGTGGAGACATCGCCTCTCGGCGCGTCGACCTGGCCACCCTCATCCTCGCCTACGGCGGGCCGCTGCCGACAGCCGTGCTCTACGAGCTGGGCACGCAGGTCGATGACCTGCTCGACGCCGAACGCCCGGGCTCGTCCGCTCGATCTGCACCGAGCGCGGCATCGAGATCGAGCTGGCCCACCCCCTCTTCGCCGAGCTCGCCCACTCCCGTACGACCTTCCTCGCGCGACGCGAACTGGCGCGCCGCCTCTACGCCACGGTCGAGGCAGGTCACGAGGTCGACCCGCTGCGCTCCGCCACCTGGCTCCTGGACTCCGAGGTGACCACGGCGGCACCTGTGCTGACCGCCGCCGCTTGTAGAGCGTTCGCCGCCTTCGACCCGCGCCTCGGCCTGCGCCTGGCCCGGGCCGCAGTCGACCGCGGCGACAGCTCCGCGCGGCAGGTGCTCGCCGAGCTTCTCACCGACCACGGCGAGTGCCTGGAGGCAGACGAGCTGCTCGCGACCATGATCGCCGAGATTCCCGCGACGGTGCCACCGCTGAGCACGCCGGCCTCTACGCCCAGCGGGCCTGGAACCTCGCCCACGGATTGGGTGACCAGACCGGAGCCGACGCCGTGTTGCAGGCCGCCCAGCGGCACCCGACCACGGTGACGTCGCCGCCGCGCGTCGCGCGCACCTCGGGGTCTATGCCGGGGCGACCCGAATTCGCCTTGGCGCAGGTCGAGCTCGTCCTGACCGACGCCAGCGCCCACCGGTTCAGCGCCATCCGGGCCTGGTTCGCCCGCGCCTTTGCCCGCATCGTCGCCGGACGCCTCGACCTGGCGATCGAAGCCGGCGAGGCCGGATCGGCGCAGGATCTCGACCAGCTGGGTGACACGTGGTCGCTGCTCGAGGAGAAACGCAGCGGCGGCCTCGCGATCACCCGCATCTTCACCGGTCACCTCGACGATGCGGAGACGATCTGCCGCCGCCGCATCGTCGCTGACCACGCTTGCCGGCTGGCCGCCAGGCATCTCGGTGCGGTCGGTGATGCTGGCGAGGGTCGAGCTGCTCCGCGGAGAACGTCGTCGTGGCGGCCCAGCGACTGCGTGCGGTCGAGTCCCTGCGCGGCGGCGACCCGCACCCTTAGGAGACTGCTGAACAAGGTGTCGTCTGGCCGCCGTGCTGATCTTGGCGGTGGGGGGAAGTGCCGCCAAGGCCGTCGAGCGGCGAATTCGAGTCAGCACTCTGGGTGCGACGATGGCTTCGGCGGGAGTAGCTCGCTGCCATACATAGCTTTACTCCTAGGCCGCGACAACGTCGCAGTGCGCTGCTTCCAAGCCTCGAGCGTGAGTGTGGTCACGTCCCCGAGCGTCAGCGCCGCTGCTGTGCGCGGCGTCACGGCGGTACTCTCGGCGGACGATTCGTCACGCACCAGGTGGTCGGGAGGGGCGCGGATGTGGGAGCCCGTGGCCTTCGTGGCCGAGCCGAAGAACGCGCCGCCCTCGACGCCGCCTGGCACGACCCCGCGTGCGGAGCGGCACTCGTCATCGGGGCAGCCGGAGCCGGCAAGACGCGGCTCTTGCGTGAGTTCGCCGCCACCGTAGAGGACGCCGGCTGCGTCGTCCTGTGGATCACTGCGTCCCCCGCCACCGCAGCCATCCCCTTTGGAGCCCTGGCCCAAGCGCTGACGGAGCTGGATGGATCCGACGGCTTTCAGGTGCTACGCCAAACGGCAATGCACGTGGAAGCACTGGCCGAGCGAGGTCCCGTCATCGTCGTCATAGACGACACGCAGGACCTCGACGACAGCAGCACCGCCGTCTTCCTTCACCTCGCCCAGCACCGCAAAGCGTTCATCGTCGGGTCCTGGCGATCCAGCCCCTCACCGCAGCGCCGCGAACGCTGGTGGCGCGACGTGGCCTCGCGTCGAATCGAACTGGGCGCGATGGACATCTCGGAAACGCGACTGCTCATCCAGTCCATGCTCGGCGGTCCAATCGCCGAGGTGACCGTCGCGCGGCTCCACGAAACGAGCCGAGGAAACCCATTCTTCGTCATCGAACTGGTCCGCGGCTGGGCACGGGAGGGTCCGTCGCACCACGGCGAGCCACGTTGGCTGTGGAGCGGACAATCTGCATTCACTCCGAGGCTGCACGACCTCATCGGCGAGCACCTGGCCCGAGCGACCGAGCCGGTCCGAACGGCAGTGGACTACCTGGCCTATGCCGGCCCTATTCCCGTCGAAGTGGTGCAGGACTTGTCGGGCATCACCGAACTTCTCGCCGCCGACGAGAGTGGGCTGATCCAGACCGTGTCCTCCGCACGCGGCCGCGAGGCAGATCTGGCCCACCCACTGTTCGGCGAGATCGCGCGCTCAAGCATGACGGTGCTTGGCCGTCAGCACCTTGCCCGCGGCTTATGCGCGGCCGTCGAGCACGGCTACGCGGCGGACCCCCTGCGTGCCGCCTCGCGGCTTCTCGACTCGGGGCAGACCACCTCCCCGCAGATGCTGACCGCTGCCGCACGACGGGCGTTCGCCGCGTTCGATCTCCAGCTCGGGCTGCGGCTCGCGCGAGCCGCACTCGACCGCGGCGACCCGAACGCTCGAGGCGTGCTCACCGAGATCCTGATCGAGTCCGGGGACCGCGTCGAAGCCAACACACTGTTGACAGCCGTGATCGATGAGATTCCCGTCAGGGCAGGCAATCGAGATCACGCCCGGCTCTACGTCCATCACGCGTGGAATGTCACCCATGGCCTCCACGATCCGGACCGGGCACAGCTCGCACTTCGTGACGCTGACCAGCGCCTGCCCGAGTGCGGCGACGTCCTAGCCGCGGGAAGGGCGCACCTCGCCGCCTACGCTGGCCGACCCGCCGAGGCCCTCCACCAGGCCGATCTCGCCCTGGAATCGGATGCGCCGCATCCGCTCAGCATCATCCAGGCCCACATCGCCCAGTCGTTCGCCCTCCTCGTAGCTGGTCGACTCGAGGACGCCATGGCGGCCGACCGACGTGCGTCGGAGGAGTACACGACGTGCCTGGGCCAGACGTGGTCGCTGTTCGAAGAGGAACGCGGCGGGGCCCTCGTCGTACCCCGCATTTTCGCGGGACACCTTCTCGAGGCAACCGCCATCTGCGAACGTCGATTAGCCCGCACGACCGTGGCCAACTGGCCGTCAGGCATCGCCACGTGGTCCGTCATGGTGTCGATGATCGACCTGCTCCGCGGTGATGTGAACGCGGCGCGAGAGAGGCTTCGCGCCGTCGGCAGCGAGGCCCTCGGCGACCGACACCCCTCGGGGCAATGGACGCGCCAGATGTACAGCCGGATTGTGACCTGGGCCATGCGCAAGCCGGGCTCGCTGACGAGTCGGCGGTAGCTCTCGCCCAGATCGAAGTTCCGCCCGACTAGCTCGGGGGCGCTGATGTGTGGGCGGGGTCGCCGGCGGCCTGGGTGCTCGCGGCGCAGGGCTCGACCTTGAAGGCCACCCACGTCGCGATCGCGGACGCAGACCGGGCCAGCGCCGCAGGACGCCACGGCTGGGCCGTCATCGCCCTCCACCAAGGCATCCGATTCGGCCACCCCAACCTGGTCAAGGACCAGCTGACCGCGTTGAAGGGAACCATCAGCGGCGAACTGCCCGAGCTGTACCTGGCACACAGCGCCGCAGCCGCAAGCCGAAACCCCACACAACTGCGTACCGTCGCAGAAGAATTCAGCCGTCTCGGCACGAAGCTCCTGCAGGCCGAGACACTGATCCAGGCCGCCCTCGCCTACGACTCCCTCGGCCAACACCGAACGGCCGAAACCGCACGACGCGAAGCAACCGCCGCAGCGGCGCAATGCCCAGGCGCCCGAACCCCGCTGCTGCGCCTCCTCGACCGCCAGGACACCCTGACCCCCACGCGAACAAGAAGTCGCACGCCTGGCATCGACAGGACTGAGCGGCCGCGACATCGCCGACCGACTCACCATCTCCGCCCGCACCGTCGACAACATCCTCGGCAACACCTACCGCAAACTCGGCATCACCCGACGCCACCACCTCCACACCCACTTCGACACCCACTCGTGACCACGACCCCGGCCGCATCCACAGTGCGGCCCGGCGACGTACCGGCGACGAGTCACCCCACGCTGACAAGTGCCAGCGACAGCCCACACAGCAGCAGCCCGACTCCCTGTCCTCCGCAGATCCGTTCGCGCAGCAGCGCGGCAGCGAGCAAGATCGTCACGGCCGGGTAGAAGGAGGCGAGCACGGCCACGACGACGAGCGGTCCGGTGTGACTCGACAGGACGTAGGTGACGGACGCGAGCCCGCCGAGCGCTCCCGCGGCACCACCGCCCCACGCTGCGATCCCCCACGGTCGCCACTGCTCTCCCGACATCACGGCCAGCACGACGAGCCCGACGAGGCCGATCACCTGGTCGACGAGGAGGGGGTGCATGCCGGCCGACTCCGGCACCTGAGCCAGCGCGGCGAAGACGACACCGAAGCCGAGACCGGCGAGGCCGCCGTCACGCACCGCGCTACTGGTGCCCCCGTACCGATCGACATCCGACGACTCGACCACCCGCGACACCCACCAGATGCCCGGCAGGCCCGCGAGAATCCCGGCCCACACGAGGGTCGTCGGACGTTCACCGACGAGCAGCCCCACCGCCACGGGCCCCAGGGCCGCACCGACCGCCGACAGCGGCGCGACGATCGACATTCGTCCCGACGCCAGGCCCCGGTAGAGGAAGCCCGTGCCCACCGCATTGCCCACGCCCGCCACCGCACCCCAGCTCAGGTCGACGATGCTCGCATTCCCGGGGCGTCCGACGGCCGCGACGCCACGGCGGCACCAGCCACCACCTGGGCGCACACCGCGACCGACCAGGCGCTGCTTCGCCGTGACACGACACCGGCGACGAAATCCGAGAGCCCGTAGCCGATCGCGGCTGCCACGGCGAACACGACCGCCATCATGGCCCGGCTCCATTTCTTCGGCATTGTGCGCGCGGAGCCCCCGTTCCATCCTGCAGGGGCGGCGGGTCCGCGCTGCACGATCGTAAAAATGCCCAGGTCAGCGGGTCATGAGTGGCGGCTACTCGGATCTCCGGCCGCTCCTATTCGGCTCCCCGGGTAGCCGATGCCACCGCGGCGCGGGCGCGTGGGCGTCACGTCGCCCGACATCACACCCGCAGCACCCTCGTTAATTCGGTACTCTTCCAACCAATTCCGGCAATGTGGCGAGAATCACCGAGGAGCCCGGTGCGAGAACGGTCGGTGTTCGTGGGGCGGGACGGCGAGCGTGCCGTCCTGGCCGACGCGCTGCAGGATCCCGGCTGTGACGCCGCCTTCGTCGTCGGTCCGGCGGGCGTCGGCAAGACCCGCCTCCTACGAGAGACTGCTGATCTCACGCGGTCGCAGGGCTGGGACGTCAAGTGGGTGACGGCGTCCCCCACGTCGGCCAGCATCCCGTTCGGCGCCGTGGTCCAGGCCCTGCCCGCCCTCGACGGGGCGGACGGCTTCCAGGTCCTGCGCGAGGCCACGCGCCGGATCGACGAGGCCGCCGCGCGCGGCCCCGTGGCGATCTTCATCGACGACGCTCCCTACCTGGACGAGGCGTCCGCGGCCGTCGCGGTGCACATCGCCCTCCTGGGGCGCGCCGTCGTCGTGACGTCCTGGCGCTCGAGCGGAACGGGGGAGGGCGGTCCCGGTGTCTCCTGGCGAGACGTCTCCGCTCGCCGCATCGACCTTGCAGCCCTCAGCCTGGCCGAGACGCGACAGCTCATCGACTCCCTCCTCGACGGGCCGGTGGACGAGCCGACCCTCACCCGGCTTCACCGTGCGAGCCAAGGAAACCCGCTGTTCGTCACCGAGCTCGTTGCGGGTGGGCTTCGGGAGGGCCGGCTCCGACGCAACGGCGCGTACTGGCAGTGGAACGGCCGGTTCGCCTTCACTCCCCGGCTGCGCGACGTCATCGGCGGACGCCTCGGCGGGGTCTCTGAGCCGGTTCGCACGATCATCGACCTCCTGGCCTACGGCGGCCCCCTGCTCACGCCGACGCTGCACGAGTTGGGCGCGGGGATCGCCGACCTGCTGGACGCCGAGCGGTCCGGGCTCATCCGATCGGCCCCCACCGAGCGCGGGATCATGGTCGAGCTGGCCCATCCCCTCTTCGCCGAGCTCGCCCACTCCCGCACGACATTCCTCGCGCGGCGCGAGTTGGCTCGGCGCCTCTACGCCACCGTCGAGGCCGGTCACGAGGTCGACCCACTGCGCTCCGCCTCGTGGCTCCTCGACTCCGGGGTGACCACCGCGGCGCCGGTGCTCACGGCCGCTGCCCGTAGGGCGTTCGCCGCCTTCGACCCGCGCCTCGGCCTACGCCTGGCCCGAGCCGCGGTCGAACGCGGCGACCAATCCGCGCGGGGAGTGCTCGCCGAGCTGCTCACCGACTCCGGGGACTGCTGGGAGGCCGACGAGCTGCTCGCCGCGATGATCGCCGAGATCCCCGCGATGGGGGCCTCGGCCGAGCACGCGCATCTGTTCGCCCAGCGTGCCTGGAACCTCGCTCACGGCCTCGGCGACGAGGCCGGAGCCGAGGCCGTGCTCCAAGCGGGTGAGGCAGCCGTGCCCGACCAGGGCGACGTCATCGCCGCCTGCCGGGCGCACCTCGGCGCGTACGCGGGCCTGCCCGCCAGCGCCCTGGCGCAGGTCGACCGCGTGCTCGGCGACGGCAGCGCCCACCCGGTCAGCGTCATCCAGGCGTGGCTCGCACGCTCCTTCGCCCTCATCGTGGCCGGCCGCCTCGATGAGGCGATCGAGGCCGGAGAGGCCGGGTCGGCGAAGTACCTCGAGCTCCTGGGTCAGACGTGGTCGCTCCTGGAGGAGGAACGCAGTGGCGGTCTGGCGATCACCCGCATCTTCGCCGGACACCTCGACGACGCCGAAGCGATCTGTCGCCGCCGCATCGAGCTGACGACGATGGCCGCCTGGACTCCCGGGTTGTCCGTGTGGTCGGTGATGATGGCGACCGTCGAGCTGTTCCGCGGCGACGCCGCCGCCTCGGCCGAGCGGCTGCGGGCCGTGGAGTCCCTCGAGGGTGGGGCCCCGCACCCCTACGCACCATGGACCCGGCAGCTGCACGCCGCGATCTACACGCTCGCCTGCGCTCAGCTGGGCCGGGCCGACGAGGCGACCCGCATGCTCGCTCGCACCCCCGAGCCGCCGCCGTGGATCGGCGCGAGCGCGCAATGGGCCGGATCTCCCCGGGCCTGGGTGCTCGCCGCCCGGGGGCTGACGCTGCAGGCGACGCACGCCGCCATCGCGGACGCGGAGCGCGCCTCCGCCGCGGGTCGTCACGGCTGGGCCGTCATCGCGCTCCATCAGGGGGTCCGGTTCGGGCATGCCCCGCTCGTCGCCGTCCGCCTCGCCGCCCTGGAGGGGCTGGTCAGCGGGAGCCTCCCGGAGCTGTACCTCGCGCACGCCGACGCGGCGGGCCGACGCGACCCCGCGCGACTCGTGGCGGTCGCGACCGGCTACGGCCGACTCGGCATGCGCCTGCATCAGGCCGAAGCCCTCGCGCAGGCAGCCTCGGCCTACGAGTCCGCGGGCCAGGACCGGGCCGGGGCCGCCGCCCGTCAGCAGGCCAGAACCCTGGCCCACACCTGCCCGTCCGTGCGCACTCCCCTGCTGGAAACGCTCGACGACACCCCCACGCTCACCGCGCGCGAGCACGAGATCGCTCGTCTTGCCTGGTCCGGGCTGTCCAGCCGCCAGATCGCCGAGAAGTTGGTGATCTCGGTGCGGACGGTCGACAACACGCTCGGGCACGCCTACAGCAAGCTCGGCGTCGACGGGCGCGGCGGACTGGACACGGTCTTCGGCACCCGCGACGAGACGGCCGCTCGCCGATGATGACCGACCTCGCGGCCCGGGCGGCGTTCGTCGGCCGCGACGCCGAGTGCGCCGCCCTGCGCGCGGCCCGCACGGATCCCGCGGTGCGCGCGGCCTTCGTCCTCGGTCCGGCGGGCGTGGGCAAGACCCGGCTCCTGCGGGAGGCGGCGGCCGACGCAGTGGCGGCCGGCTTCTCCGTGTTGTGGATGACGGCATCGGCCACGGCGGCCACTATCCCCTTCGGCGCCCTCGTGCAGGCGCTGCCGACCCTCGAGGGGGCCGTCGGGTTCCAGGTGCTGCGCGAGGCGACGCGCCGGGTCGACGAGGCCGCCGCGAAGGGACCGGTGGCGATCTTCGTCGACGACGCGAAGCACCTGGACGACCCGTCCGCAGCGGTCGTGGTGCATCTGGCACTCGTCGGCCGAGCCTTCGTGGTCGCCTCGTGGCGGACCGGACCGGGCGAGCCGCCCGCGCCGGGCGACTCATGGCGCGATGTGGCGGCGCAGATCATCGAGCTCGCGCCGTTCCGGGCGCCGGAGTCCGGACGGCTCATCGAGGCCCTCGTCGAGGGCGCGGTCCCGGCCGCGCTCACCACGAGCCTGCACCGCCTCAGTCGCGGCAACCCCCTGTTCCTCACCGAGTTGGTGCTCGGCGGCCTTCGTGGTCGCCACCTGCGCGACGACGGGACGGGCTGGCACTGGAGCGGCCGGCTCGAGTTCACGCCGCGACTGCTCGACGTCATCGGCGGGCGACTCGACGACGCCTCGCCGACCACTCGGGCCCTGGTCGACCTCCTCGCCTACAGCGGGCCTCTGCCCACGGGTCTGCTGGCGGACGTGGGGACGAGGACGGCGGACCTGCTGGGCGCGGAGCGGGAGGGCCTCGCCCGGTCCGTGGCCACCGATCGGGGGGTCGAGATCGAGCTCGCCCACCCCCTCTTCGGCGAACTGGCGCGATCGCGCCTGTCGTTGCTGGCTCGCCGCGAATTGGCCCGTCGCCTCTTCACGGCTGCCGAGGCCCGCCACGACGTCGACCCCCTGCGCGCCGCGACCTGGCTGCTCGACGCCGAATCGTCGACGTCTGCGCAGGTTCTGACCGTCGCAGCTCAGCGGGCGTTCGGCACCTTCGACCTACGGCTCGCGACGCGCCTGGCGCGGGCCGCCGTCGACCGCGGCGACCCCCGCGCCCGAGTCGTGCTCGCCCAGCTGCTCATGGAGTCCGGCGACTGCGCGCAGGCCGCGAACCTGCTCGCCACCATGGTCGCCGAGATGCCCGACTCCGGGACGACCGCAGAGGACGCCTGGCTGTGTGCCCTGCACGCCTGGGTCGTCGCCCACGGACTCCACGATCTCGCTGCCGCCCAGGAGGCGCTGCGGGCCGCGGACGAACGGGTCGGATGCTTCCCCGACGTCCTCGCCGCGACCCGCGCGCACCTGTCCGCCTACGCCGGGTGTCCGGACGACGCCGTCGCGCAGAGCGACATCGCGCTCGGGACGGTCGGCGCCCACCCGCTGAGCATCATCCGCGCCTGGACCGCACGCTCCTACGCACTCATCCTCGCCGGCCGACTCGAGGAGTCGATCAGCGCGGGCGAGATGGCATCGACGCACTATCGCGACGTCTTGGGCGAGGCCTGGTCCGACATGGAGGAGGAACGCAGCGGGTCGTTGGCGATGCCGCGCATCTACGCCGGACGGCTCGACGAGGCCGCCGAAATCGCCGATCGTCGGCTCGAACTGTCCACGCTGGCGAACTGGTCGTCGAGCGTTGCCGCCTGGACGATCATGGTCGCCACGATCGAGCTGTACCGCGGTCAGGTCACCTCCGCGCGGCACCGATTGCGCAGCGTCGAGCGATTGGAATACGGCGGACGGCACCCCTACGCCCCGTGCACACGCCGGATGCACGGCCAGGTGCTCGTCCTGGCGTTGGCCCAGGCGGGCCGCGCCGACGAGGCGGCCACCGAGCTCGCACGCCTCGGCGAGCCGTCGAGCTGGTTCGCGGCAACCGGCCTGTGGGCCGGGTCGGGCCGGTCCTGGGTACTCGCCGCGCAGGGTTGCCTCGTTCAGGCGACGCGTCTCGCCCTGGCGGATGCGGACCGAGCGGACTCGGCGGGGATGCACGGCTGGGCCGTCATCGCGCTCCACCAGGGTGTTCGCTTCGGCCACGCCCCACTCGTCGCCGATCGCCTCGCGGCCCTGCGAGACGTCGTCAGCGGTGACCTCCCGGAGCTGTACATCGACCACGGCGCCGCCGCCGTGGCCCGTCACCCGGCCCGGCTCCGGGAGCTCGCCGACGGCTACGGCGCGCTCGGGCTCCGGCTGCTCCAGGCCGAGACCCTCGCGCAGGCCGCCACCGCCTACGACGCCCTGGGCCGGATGCGGGAGGCCGCTTCGGCACGCACCGAGGCCGTCGCCTGGGCACGGATCTGCGAGGACGCTCGGACCCCGCTGCTGCAGGGGCTGCGCCACGACGAGGAACTCACGCCCCGGGAGCACGAGATCGCCCGCCTCGCGTGGGCGGGCCTGTCGAGCCGCGGCATCGCCGAGAGGCTGACGATCTCGACGCGCACCGTCGACAACACCCTCGGGCACGCCTATCGCAAACTCGGCATCGACGGGCGTCGCGGGCTGGCCGACTATTTCGGTCAGCAGTCCCGACCCTAAGCTCGTAGGCCAGGAGCCTCGGGAGTCTTCGGATGCCGGCCCCAACTCTCGGTGATCCAGCCGCCTCGTCGATCGGCTCGCCCAGCATGGTGGGGATCAGCGTCGACTCTTCGACCGGCAAGGCGGAGCTCAACGGCTTCGGCCACAGCGGCGTTGAGCCCAGCGCGCCGCATCGTCGTGGGTCGTATGCTCAGCAGCGATGCCAGGCGACGGAAGACATCCGTCCACAGTGGGCCATTGGCGGTGGCGATGGCGACGGACAGCGAGTTGGTGCAGCGGCTGCGGGCCGGAGACGCCCAGGCGTTCGACGAGATCGTGGCGAGCTGGTCGCCGGCCATGCTCCACGTCGCCCGGTATTTCGTCGCGTCTCACGCGTCGGCCGAGGAGGCCGTCCAGGAAACCTGGCTGGCGATGATCCGCGGGCTGGAGGGCTTCGAGGGCCGATCGAGCGTGAAGACCTGGGTCTTTCACATCCTCGCGAACGTCTCCCGGCGCCAGGGGGTGACCGAGAAGCGCGTCGTCGCCAGCGGCTTGGACGACGAGACGGGTCGACCCGCCATCGATCCCGCACGATTTCGGCCGGCCGGGGATCCGTGGGCCGGCGGATGGCTCGCCGACGCCACCCCCCAGGCGTGGGGCCCGGAGGCGTCCGCCCTCGGCCACGAGGCGATGGCCCTGATCATGGAGTGCATCCACCGGCTGCCGCAGCGCCAGCGGGCGGTCATCGAGTTGCGCGACGTGTCCGGTCTGACGGCCGCCGAGGCCTGCGTCGCGCTCGACCTGACGGCGGCGAATCAACGAGTGTTGCTGCACCGAGCCCGGTCGGCGGTGCGCCAAGCGCTCGAGGACTATTACGACGGGAGGGGCGGTGGACATGCAGCCTGACCACGGGGCCGAGCACCTGCCCTGCATCGACGTCGTCGAGCTGCTCAGCGACTACCTCGAAGGCGACCTCGACCCCGCGCTGGCCGCGCGGGTGGAGGCTCACCTCGACGAGTGCCCGCCGTGCGTCGTCTACCTCGAGCAACTGCGGCTGACGATTCGATCCCTGGGTCTCGTGCCCACCCCGTCGTTGCAGCCGGCGGTTGTCGACGCGCTCAACGAGGTCTTCCGGGACCTCTATCCGCACCCCGACGTGTGAGAGTCCGACACCCACCCCCACGCGCTGATCATGAGCGGCGCGAACGCCACCCTCCGGCCGTCGTGCCAGAGGTCATGAAATTCCTGCAGGTCGGCGGGCGTGACCGACCCTCGCGCGATCAAGGCGGGTTCGAGTTGCTCCACGAGCAATTCCCACTGCGGCACCCCCCGCACGGGATGCGAGGTCACGGTCTCCGACGTCGAGCACACGCCGACCTCGCGCAGGCCACGAGCGCGCAGTGCCGAGGGCAGGGTGCGCCCGAAATGCGGGTCGTACCCGTGCGCGGTGAGGAACTCCAGGCACGCCGCGACGATCCGGGTGTGCACCGCAGATGGCGGGTCCGTCATCCCTGCGGTGACCCAGTCGAAGTCCTCGATGAGCAGCAGGCCACCGGGTCTGACGGCGTCGACGAGGGACGCCAGGACGTGCTGTCGCCGGGGCAGGTGCTCGAGCACCAACCGGGCATGGACGAGGTCGTAGCTCGCCCGCGCCGGCGGCTGTTCCTCGATGTCGGCCCGCTCGACGTGCAGCGTGGCGTCCGCGAGCGGGGTCAAGAACCTCGTGTCCACGTCGAGCGCCACGACCGAGCCCCCGTCGACACTGCCGACACCTTCGACACTTTCGATACGGTCGGCCAGCCAGCGGGCGATGCTGCCCGTCCCGGCGCCGACCTCCAGGCAGCGCCAGCCGGGCCCGACACCGATGCCCTCCAGGATTCGTGTCGTCGTCGGGTCGTAGAGCCGGGTCAGGGACTCCAGGCGTTCGCGCTCCGCATACCAGGCGGTGTCCAGCGCGTAACGCGGATCGATCTCGACAGGGGCGGCCATCTCGGCCGACTCGATGCCGCTCGGGCTCGTGGTTCTATGGTCGTCGGCCGTCACTGAGATGACCGGTTCTGGTGCATGGTGGGTCCTGTCGATGGAGGGGGATCGTGAATCGATCGCCCGGGACGACGCCGTCCGCAGACGGCCTCGTACCTTCAGTGCGGGCTCGGTCTGTTCCGTTACACCACGACGTCGTACGGTCTGCGAGTCCACGGGGCGCTCGGCGATTCGGGGTGCCGGTGATCGCGACAGCACGCGCGGCCTGCGCGCGCGGACCCACGCCCGCGAGAGGCGCCCGGGCCGGATCGGCCCCGACGGAACTGCAGTCGGCCGAACGGAACTGCGGGGGGCCCTGCCGGTGCGGTCAACCGACGGTAACGGTGGGGGCCGCCGCCCCGACCACGCCGGTGTCCTCGTCGACCGGCTCGCCCATCTCGTCGGCGATGCGCATGGCCTCCTCGATGAGGGTCTCGACGATCTGGGCCTCGGGCACGGTCTTGATGACCTTGCCCTTGACGAAGATCTGGCCCTTGCCGTTGCCCGAGGCGACGCCGAGGTCGGCCTCGCGGGCCTCGCCGGGGCCGTTGACGACGCAGCCCATGACGGCGACCCGCAGCGGCACGGTCATGCCCTCCAGACCGGCGGTGACCTGGTCGGCGAGCGTGTAGACGTCGACCTGAGCGCGGCCGCACGACGGGCACGAGACGATCTCGAGCTTGCGCGGCTTGAGCCCCAGGCTCTGCAGGATCTGGTTGCCGACCTTGACCTCCTCGACCGGCGGCGCCGACAGCGACACCCTGATCGTGTCGCCGATCCCCCGCGACAGCAGCGCCCCGAAGGCGACCGAGGACTTGATCGTGCCCTGGAACGCCGGTCCGGCCTCGGTGACCCCGAGGTGCAACGGCCAGTCGCCGCGCTCGGCGAGCAGCTCGTAGGCCCGGATCATGACGACGGGGTCGTTGTGCTTGACCGAGATCTTGAAGTCGTGGAAGTCGTGCTCCTCGAAGAGGCTCGCCTCCCACACGGCCGACTCGACGAGGGCTTCGGCGGTCGGCTTGCCGTACTTCTCGTAGAGCCGCTTGTCGAGGGAGCCGGCGTTGACGCCGATGCGGATGCTGACGCCCGCGTCCTTGGCGGCGCGCGCGATCTGCTTGACCTGGTCGTCGAACTGGCGGATGTTGCCGGGGTTGACCCGCACCGCCGCGCAGCCCGCGTCGATCGCGGCGTAGACGTATTTGGGCTGGAAATGGATGTCGGCAATGACCGGGATCTGGCTCTTGCGCGCAATCGCCGGCAGCGCGTCGGCGTCGTCCTGGCTCGGACAGGCGACGCGCACGATGTCGCAGCCAGAGGCCGTGAGCTCGGCGATCTGCTGGAGCGTGGCGTTGATGTCGGTCGTCGGCGTCGTCGTCATCGACTGCACGGACACGGGGGCGTCGCCGCCGACCTCGACGCGCCCGACCCGGATCTTGCGTGACGTGCGACGCGGCGCGACCTGCGAGATCGACGGCGGCGGGGCGGACGGCATGCCGAGGGAAACACTCATGGCCGCCAGTATGTCCCAGGTGCTTGACCCCGAGCTGGGAGCCGTCGGGCCCGCCCGGTGGGCACTCGCGCCTCGGCCGCGCTGCCTACAGGCGGATCGGCTTGACGATGTCGGCGTAGATGAGCAGCGCGGACATCGAGATCAGCAGCAACGCCACCCCGTAGGTGAGCGGCAGCGCCTTCGCGACGTCGACGTAGCCGGGGTCGGGCCGCCGCGTCACCCGCGCGAACCCACGCTTGAGCGCCTCCCACAGGGCGCCGGCGACATGGCCGCCGTCGAGCGGGAGCAGCGGGATGAGGTTGAAGACGAACAGGGCGATGTTGAGGCTGCCGAGCATCGTCCACAGGGTCACGACCCGGTCGCTCGCGGTCATCGCGACGCCCGTCGTGGGGTCGGACACCTGCCCGGACGACACCTCGCCGGCGACGCGGCCGACGCCGACGACGCTGATGGGACCGTCGGCATCGCGCTCGCCGGGGCCGAAGGCCGCCTGGGCGACCTCGACGAGGCGCTGCGGCAGGGTGAGCACGATCTCACCCGTGCGCTGGGTGACGTTCCACACGACGGTCGGCACGTGCGCGATCGAGTGGTCCATGACGACGGGCGGACCGCTGGATACCCCGATGTAGCCGGCGGTCGTCGTCGCGACCGCGCCGTCGGCGCCCGGCACGACCTCGCCGGCGGCGTTGATCTCGGGCACCGTGTTGGCGATGGGGGTGATCGTCAGCGTGAGCTGCGTGCCGCCGCGCTCGACGACGACCGGCAGCGGGTCGCCGGCGTGGGGGCGCACGAGGCGGGCGACGTCGGAGGTGTCGGTGACGGGCTGGCCTGCGATGGAGACGAACCGGTCGCCCGGCTGCAAGCCCGCCGCGGCCGCCGGGCTCGTGGCGTCGGCGTCCGTGCACGGGGCCTGGGCGGCGGCACCCGTCGTGCCCGCGGGGCGCACGCACTGCACGACGGTGTTGACCTGCACGCCGGGCTGCGCGACCGCGACGCCGTTGACGAGCACGAGCCCGCCGAAGATCAGCGTGGCGAGCACGAGGTTCATCACCGGACCGCCGAGCATGACGACGATTTTCTTCGGCGTGCTCAGCTTGTAGAAGACCCGGTCGCGGTCCTCCGGCCCGACCTCGGCCTGCGACTGGCTGCGCGCGTCCTCGATCATCGCGGCCCAGCGACCGGAGCGCGCCGGAGGCGGGGGCTCGTCGCCGTCGCCCTCGGCGAGCGCGACCGTGGAGGAGCGCCGGCTACTGGTCTCCTCCGCGGGCGGATACATGCCGATCATCCGCACGTAGCCGCCGAGCGGGATGGCCTTGATGCCGTATTCGGTCTCGCCGCGGCGGCGCGACCAGATCGTCGGGCCGAAGCCGATCATGTATTGACTGCACTTGACCCCGAACGCCTTCGCGGGCGCCAGGTGGCCGATCTCGTGCAGCGCGATCGAGACGCCGATGCCGACGACGACGAAGAGCACGCCGAGCAGATACATCACGCTGGTCCTACCTCCACCTGTCCATCGGCCAGGATCGTCCGAGTCGAGCTGTGCCGTCACCTGCCATGACCTGCCATGACCTGCGATGTCAGCGGGCCACGAGGGCCCTGATGGCCCGAGTATGCGACGGGCTCTGCGCCGACACCGCATCGGTGGCACTCATCTGCAACGCCACAGCCCGCGCGATCGTTCTCCGGGTCTCGCCCTGGACCGAGTGGTATCACGGCGGCATCATCGCGGCATGGCCATGACACTGCGTCTCACCGACGAGCAGGACGCCAAGCTGACCGAGCTGGCCACGATTCAGGGCATCAGCACGCAACAGGCCGTCATCCGTCTCATCGACACGGCCTCGTTGCGCGCCGAGCGTCGCCGTGAGGTCGACCTCATCATGGACGACGTGCTGACCCGTGACGCCGAGCTGCTGGACCGGCTCGCCCCCCTGCCGTGACCTGCCTACTGGCCGTGAGCTGATCGGGTCGCGACTCGACGCATCAGACGGCGGCGAGCACCTCGTGTGCCCGGGCGCGGGCCCAGCGCTCGGCGGCGAGCACGTCCTCGACCACCTCGACCGCAGCGAGAGATCGCTCGTCGCCTGCCCAGTCGTCGACGACCCGCTCGACGGTCTCGACGATGTCGAGGAAGCCGATGCGCCCCGCATGGAAGGCCTCGACGCACTCCTCGTTGGCGGCGTTGTAGACGGCGGGCTGGGTGCCCCCGGCGCGCCCGACCCGGTAGGCGAGCGGCACGGCCCGGAAGGCGTGCTCGTCGAGCGGGAAGAACTCCCACGTCGCGGCCTGCGTCCAGTCGCAGGCCGGCGCGGCGTCGGCGACCCGGTCGGGCCAGCCCAGACCCAGGCCGATGGGGATGAGCATCGAGGGCGGGCTCGCCTGCGCCAGCGTCGAGCCGTCGGTGAACTCGACCATCGAGTGCACGACCGACTGCGGGTGCACGACGACCTCGATGTCGTCGAAGTCGACGTCGAAGAGCAAGTGCGCCTCGATGACCTCGAGACCCTTGTTGACCAGGGTCGCGGAGTTCGTCGTGACGACGCGGCCCATGTCCCACGTCGGGTGCGCGAGGGCCTCGGTCGGGGTGACGTCGCGCAGGTCGGCGCGACTGCGGCCCCGGAACGGCCCGCCGCTGGCGGTGACGACGAGGCGGCGCACCTCGTCGCGACGCCCACCGCGCAGGCACTGCGCGATCGCCGAGTGCTCGGAGTCGACCGGCACAAGCTGCCCCGGCCGCGCCGCGCGTCGCACGAGATCGCCGCCGACGATGAGGGACTCCTTGTTGGCCAGCGCCAGCGTCGTGCCCGCCTCGAGCGCCGCCAACGTCGGGCGCAGCCCGATCGAGCCGGTGATGCCGTTGAGCACGACGTCGGCGGGCAGGCCGGCGGCCTGCGTCGC
>JBDIAP010000050.1:0-21852 GCA_039812485.1 Kineosphaera sp. | reverse complement strand
GCGGAGTTCGTCGCATACGCAGTGGAGTTCGTCGTGGGCACGGCCAAGCTCGTCGTGTGGCGGCGTGGTCCGTCCGAGCCGCGCCGCTCCACCTCGCCAGAATTCGTCCGCTCCTGCCGCGACTCCTGCCGCGACGCATCACCACGCCGGGAGAAGGGCTGCTCGCCGGCGTCGGCGCCCCGGTCGCCACGGGCGACGGCCGGTGCACCGAGCATCGTGTCGGGGTCGATCGCGACCCAGGACCGAGGTGCGGAGGATCCGACCAGCCGAGGCGGCGCCGCGGACGCGACCACCGGCGGCGTCGCCGAGGTGCCCGCGGAGGCACGTGACGAGGGCATGTCCGCGGCGGCGGGCCCGCCGAGTTCCGTGGTCGCCTCCGGAGCGCGCGCTGCGCCGGGCAGAGCCGGGGTCGGCGCGAGCGCGGCAGCGCCCTCACTGCGCCCCAGGGACGTCGCGACTCGGTGCGCGTCGTCAGCGGGACGCAGCCGCTCGCTCGAGCCGGCGGACTCGCTACCGGTGGTGATGCTCATGCCCCGCTCGTCACCCCGGCGGGCCTGCGCGCCCGAGTCGGTCCGCCCGCGGGGAGGGTTCGCCACGTCCGCCCGAGGCTCCTGCGTCGAGCGCACCTCGTCTGCGGGGCTGGGCTCGCCGGGACGGGCGCGTTCGACGACCCGTGACCGCTCGACGCCGCGCGCCTGATCCGTGAGACGTTCCTGTTCGGCCGCGGGTGCCGGTTCGGGCGCGCGGGTGTGCTCGGTCGCGTGCCCCTGCTCCGCCGCGCGTGCCTGTTCGGTGGCGCGTGTCTGTTCGGTCGCGTGCACCTGTTCGGTGGCGCGTGTCTGTTCGGGCGCGCGGGCGTGCTCGGTCGCGTGCCCCTGCTCCGCCGCGCGTGCCTGTTCGGTGGCGCGTGCCTGGTCGGTCGCGCGCGCCTGGTCGGTCGCGCGTGCCTGTTCGGTGGCGCGTGCCTGTTGGATCGCGTGCGTTTGCTCGGCCGCGCGTGCTTGCTCGGCGACGCGTGCTTGCTCGGCCGCACGGTCCTGTGCGGTGGCGCGAGGCCCGACCTCGCGTCGAGCCTGCTCGGCAGGTGCCTCATGCTCCATCGCGTGGGGCTTCGCGTCAGGCTCGGGCGACGCGGCGTGTCGCTCGGCGCGCTCCTCGGTCACCGGCTCGGTCGAGCGCCCGGATGCGTGCTGGGCGGCCTCGGAGTCGTGCTCGGAGTCGTGTGAGCGCGGAGCCGGCTCGCTGTGCCCCACGGGCGACGAGGTCGCGTCGCGCACGGGCTGCGCTTCCCGGGCCTCGGGGCGCTGCGCCGCGCTGGGATCCGGCTGGTCACCCGCCGCGGTGGACGAGCTCTCGCCCTCGGCGCTCAAGGTGCCCTCCGGCGGCTCCGAAGGCGCGTCGTCGGTCGCGTAGGCGACGACGGGAGCGGCCGAGAGGCACATGAAGAGCGTCGCGCCGAGCACCCTCGCGGACGTCTTGGCGCGGTGGACGGAGCGTCCGGACGGGGTCGTCTGGCGACGGGTCGGGGAGGGCACGGCAGGCTCCTGGGAGGGCAGGGCGAGCAATTGGTATCGGGCACGTTACTCACGGCGAGGGATTCCACAACGCGCGTTATCCACAGGCATTCGGCCCGCCGAGGCGAGTCTGCCGGGCCTCCAACGGAATCACTCCCGTGAGGACGAAGGTCACGATTGTGAAACATGGACGTGTCGCGCTAGCCAAACAAGACTGTGCAGATAGGGTGACCCGCCGTCGGCGAGTCGCTGATCGCCGCCCGTCCGTCAGTGGCCGGGATGTGTTCCTGGCGATCGACGAGCCTGGCCATTTCGCTGTCACTGGTGGGGCGGCGGGCGCATACTGGCCACACGGCGACCTCACCGTCGCCGGTCGTGAACGAAGCCGGCACCCACTCGCGCTCGGTCCTCGTCTGGACAGGTCTGCGGGGTCACGTGACCCCCGAGATGGCTCTGTGATGACGCTTGTTAACCGGTGGAGTCCACGATCCGAGGGCACCCCTGGTCCGGGGTGCCCTCGTCTGTGCGTCTGTGCGGTTCTTCCGCGGAGCAGGCGTCCGTTGCGTCCCCTGACCTCCGAGCCAGGCGGGCGCCGGTGGTGGCGCGGTCGGCCCTGGCGTTCGTGGCCTGGCACTCGCCGCGAAAGCCTTGAATCACGATTCCCCGGCGACCTGCGGCGGGCGCCTCGGGAGAGGCCCGTTGGGACGTCATCGGGCCTGACGCACCGGGCGTTACACCGCTGGACGAAGAACTTTGCGCAAATGTGATGTTCGGCTTTCGTCATGGTGTCGTTTCAGTGTCGCCGTGGGGTGCCCCTTCCGCTGTCGCCGACACGTCATCGCCGCAGGTCAGGAGGGATTCACGCGGCTCGTGCGCGGTTGCGGCACGCTGCGCACCCGCCGCACGACACCACGGGCGACCGAGTTTGCGTATCGGTCGTCCGACCTCCAGAATGAACACAGCGCTCCCTACGGGTTGAGCGCGGCGCACCAGCTCCTCCCCCCCGGGGCTTGGCGCGTTGGTGGCCCCCGCTGTCCCCCCAGCGGGGGCCACCCGTATGTCCGGGCCCATGTCGGTCAGGACGACCCATGTCGGTCAGGTGCGGCGGTCGCTCGAGTCCCCGGCGCGTCGGCGACACTCTTTCGGCGTTGTCCACAGGCCCGGTTCGGAGCCGCCCCCGTCCACAGCACGCGTGGCCCCGCGCCGCGCGCACCGCGCCCGCCGACCCACCATGGCGCGCATGACACGAGCTCGGATCATCGGTGTCTCCGGAGCCTCCGGAGGAGTCGGGGCCTCCTGCCTCGTCGGCGCGATCGGCGTCCGCGGCCTGCGCCGCGGCTTAACCTGCGCCTGCGTCGACCTGCGACGTTTCGGCGGCGGTCTCGACGTCGTGCTGGGCGCCGATCACGAACGAGCGCTGCGTTGGCCCGACCTGACCCGGGCCCGCGGGCGGCTCGACATCGCTCAACTGTGGCAGCACCTGCCGCGCGGCGACGGCCTCCCGGTGGTCTCCCATGACCGGGACGCCTCGCTCGAGCTCGACCCCGAGGCGGTGGCGGCCATCGTCGACGGGCTCGCGTCGCATTGCGACCTCGTCGTGGTCGACCTGCCGCCGTCGGCCTCGAGCGAATTCGCGGCCGGGGTCGCCCTGCTCCACGAGGGGCTCGTCGTCGCGGGCTGCGGCCCGAGCCAGCTCGCCGCCGCGGGTGTGCACGTGCGGGCGGTGCGCGACCACGAACTGCCCTGGTCACTGGTGCAGCGGGTCGACCGTCGAGCGCACGCCGGCCTGCCGGCCACCGTCAGCGAGGCCCTCGGCCTGCCGCTGGCGGCCGTGCTCCCCGACGACGACCGGGTCGTGGCCGACCTGCGCCGCGGCCGCACTCCGGGCGCCCGCGGGCCCCTCGCCGAGGCCGCCGACGCGGTGCTCGACAGCACGCTGGCGCCGCTGCGGAGCATCGCGTGAGCGCTCACGCCGCCGCCATGTGGGGGCACATCCGGGCAGGTCAAGGCCCCACCCCGCGGCGCGTCGACGACGTCGTCGCCCGTTCGGCGCTGACCCTCGGCCGCGTCGGTGTCGAAGAGGCGACTGCTCAGCTGGGGTCGGCGGTGCTCGGGGCCGGGCCGCTGCAACCCCTGCTCGCCGACGAGGCGGTCACCGACGTGCTCGTCAACGGCGTCGCGGGCGTGTGGATCGACCGTGGCCAGGGGCTGGAGCGGGTGCCGTGTGACCTCGGCGGCGAAGAAGGTGTGCGCCGGCTCGCCGTGCGCCTCGCGGGCCTCGCCCGTCGGCGCCTCGACGAGGCGAGTCCGTTCGTCGACGGCTTGCTCCCCGGCGGGGTCCGGCTGCACGCCATGCTGCCGCCGCTCGTCGACGGCGGCGCGCACATCAGTCTGCGGGTGCCGCGACGCGGTGTGACGTCGCTCGCGCAGCTGCACCGCCATGGCTCGTTCCCTGCCGACTGGGTGCCGGTCTTCGACGCCATCGTGGGCGGCCGACACTCCTTCCTCGTGACGGGCGGCACCGGCAGCGGCAAGACGACGCTGCTCGCGGCGCTTCTGGCGGCTGTGCCCGCCGGCGAGCGGCTGCTCGTCGTCGAGGACGTCCGCGAGCTCGACGTGCGCCACCCGCACACGGTGCGGCTGCAGACCCGCCCGGCGAACGTCGAGGGTGCCGGCCACGTCGACATGGTCGCGCTCGTGCGCCAGTCGCTGCGGATGCGACCCGATCGGCTCGTCGTCGGCGAGGTGCGCGGCGCGGAGGTCCGCGAGATGCTCACGGCCCTGAACACCGGCCACGAGGGCGGCTGCGGCACCCTGCACGCCAACAGCTGCGCCGACGTCGTGACGCGGTTCGAGGCGCTCGGCGCGCTCGCGGGCATGACCCCCGAGGCCACCCGCAGCCAGCTCGCCAGCGCGCTGAGCCTCGTCATCCACCTGCGGCGTGGCTTCGGCCGGCGGTATGTCGAGAGCATCGGTGTGCTCGGCCGCGTCGACGGCCGACTCGAGGTGGTGGCGGCGCTGGAACAGGAGCCTCCGCGCGACGGTGGGTGCGGGCCCGTGGCGCGCCTGCGCGAACCGGGTTGGAGTCGGCTCGCCGACCTCCTGGATCGGGCGGCATCGTGACCGCGCTCACCGCAGCCCTACTCGTCGTGGCCGCGGTCTGCGCCTGGCCCGCGCAATCCGGTGCGGACACCGGCCGGGCGCTGGCCGGTGTGGCACCGAGCGGCGCGGCGCCCGGTGCGTCACGGCTACGGCGCTGGCTGGGCCGCGCAGCACCGTCCGACGACGTGGTGCACTTCGTCGAGGCTGTCGGCGCCGCCCTGACCGCCGGACTCGGCCCGGCCGATGCACTCGTGCTGGTGGCCAACAGCCGCGCCGCCCGCGCGGGGCCGCGCACGCACGTCGACGACGGGCTGCCCGCCCTCGTGCTGCGGGCCCGCAGCGGGGAGCACCTGTCAGCGGGCTGGCGAGAGCTCGCCGACCAGGTCGGGTCGCCACACCTCCTCCTGCTGGCCCGGGCGTGGGCGCTCAGCGAGGCGAGCGGGGCGCCGCTGTCGGCGGCGGCGACGACCGCCGCCCGGCTCATGCGCACCGACCGCGACCGGCAGGCCCGCGCGGCGGCGGCCGTCGCCGGAGCCCGCGCCACGATGCGCATCCTCACTGTCCTGCCGCTCGGCGGCCCGGCCCTCGCCGCGCTGCTCGGTCTCGACCTCGTTGCGCTCTACGGGCACTCGCCGGCCGTCTGGGCTGCCCTGGCGGGTGGGCTCGTGCTCGTCGCGCTGGGTCGGCTCTGGGTGGGGCGGCTCGTCGCGCGGGCGATGCACGGGCCGGTGCTGACGTGACCGGCGCCCTCGCCGCCGGTCTGTGGTGCGCGCTGGCGGTGCTCGTCGTCCCAGGGCGCCGCTGGGGGACGCGCCGCGAGATCGCCGTCTCGGCGGCGCCGCCGGCGCCCGCCCCGGTGCCCGTCGTCGAGATCGCCTCGAGCCTGGAGCTGCTCGCCCTGGCGATGCGCTCGGGATGCGGCATCGTCGAGGCGCTCGACCTCGTCGGCGGCCAGCTCGACGACATCACCGGCACTCACCTGCGCACCGTCGCGGCCGCGCTGCGCTGGGGTCTGACCGATGAGGAGGCCTGGAGTGCCGTGCCCGATGCCTGGGCCCCGGCGGCGCAGGCACTGGCTCTCGCCGGAGGGGCCGGCGTCGCCCCGGCCGAACTGCTGCTCGCCGCGGCGGCCGACATCCGCCGTCAGGAAGACCACCGCCTCGAGGACGCCACCGCCCGTCTCGCGGTGCAGGTCGTGCTCCCGCTCGGCCTGCTCTTCCTGCCGGCGTTCCTGCTGACGGCGGTCGTGCCCTTCGTCATCTCCCTGGGGAGCCACCTCCTCGCGGGGTGACCTGCGTCGCCACCACGCGCGTCGTTACCTCGCGCGCTCACCCCACGAGGGTCACCCTCACGAGCGCCCACCCCTCGCCCGGCCCCGAGCAGCCACCCACGCGCAGCCACCCACGAGCAGCCACCCACAGCCACCCACGAGTGCTCACCCACGAGCGCCCGCTCGCCGAGCGGGCACTTCGGCGTGCCCGTCGCCCGTCGCTCGGCGTGCCTGTCGCTCGGCACGTCCGAGGCGTGTCCACAAGGCTGCGCCGCGTCTGCGGCCGTCCACAGGCACCACCGTCAGCGTCGACGGAGTCGCGCGGACCCGCCGGACGATGGGCGCACCAACCCACCACCGACGAAAGGTCGAATCGATGTCCACCTCTCTCGTGCAGCGCTCCCGCACCTCCACCGCCACACTCGTCCGGCGGCTGCGCGCCTCGGCCGAGCACGGCATGACCACGGCGGAGTATGCGGTCGGCACGCTCGCCGCCTGCGCCTTCGCCGCGGTGCTCATGGCCGTCATCAAGTCAGGGATCGTCAAGAGCCTCGTCGAGGTGCTCTTCAAGACCGCGCTGGCCGTGATCAAGTGAGCGCGCGCCGAGCGCCGGGCCAGACCTCGAAGGAGGAAGGGATGGTCACGGCCGAGTTCGCGGCCGCGATGCCCGCGGTCGTGCTCATCCTGGCCATCGCCTGCTCGGTGCTCGGCTTCGTCGTCGACGAGATCCGCTGCCTCGACGCGGCCCGGGCCGCCGCTCGGTCCGCGTCGAGGGGCGACGCCGCGCGGGAGTCGCGCCAGGTCGCGCAGCGGCTCGCTCCGCCCGACGCCGCAGTGCGCATCTCGGGAGGGGACGTCGTCACCGTCGTGGTGCGGGCCCCGGCGCGTGCGCTCGGCGGCTGGCTTCCGACCGGGCTCGAGGCCCAGGCGAGCGCCAGCCTGCCCAGGGAACGTCCGCGATGAGGCGGGCTCCCGCCCCGCCGACCTCCCCGCCAGGTTGGGTCGCGGCCGCAGCCACCGGGACGCGCGTGGCTGCCGCGGGGCATCCGGTCGGTCTCGCCCCCGGATCGGTAGAGGGTCCCAGCCGTGCGGCCGACCCCGCGCCGTCGACGCCGCACCCGGACCCCGCGACGACCGGCGAGCGCGGCGGAGGGTCGTCGCTGGCTCTGGCGATCATCGGCGCCACACTCGCCCTGCTCAGCGCGGCGGCCCTGCTCGGCACCGTCGTGCTCGCCACCCATCGGGCCCGCACCGCCGCCGATCTCGCTGCCCTGTCGGCTGCCACGCGACTGCTGCGCGGCGGCGACGCGCGCTCCGTCTGTGCCCTCGCCCGGCACGTCGCCGACGAGAACGGAGCCCGCCTCACCGAGTGCACGACGAGCGGAAGCGGGCGATCCGCCGGCGACACACCCGCGTCGTCGGCCGTGGCGGCACGCGGCGCCGCGGGATCGCGCGTCCTCGGCGAGAGCGGCTCGGTGCGGATCGTTGCGGCGGTGGCGCTGCCCCGCCCGTTGACCCGCTTCGGGCCGGCCCGCGCCTCCGCCGTCGCTGGCTCATCGGATCTGCAGCCCCCCGCCTGGGCAGGCGGCGCCCGATGACCCCGCAGCACAGCACGCCACCTCCGTCAGGGGTTGTCGTGCGCGACGATGAGGTCGAGCAGCCGCACCGCGCCGGCCTTGTCGAGCGGCTCGTTGCCGTTGCCGCACTTCGGCGACTGCACGCACGCGGGGCAGCCGCGCTCGCACGGGCACGTCGCGATCGCCTCCCGGGTGCTGCGCAGCCACTCGCCGCGCCGCTCGAACCCCTGCTCGGCGATGCCGGCCCCTCCAGCGTGGCCATCGTAGACCAGGACGGTCGGCAACCCGGTGTCGGGGTGGCAGGCCGTCGAGACACCCCCGATGTCCCAGCGGTCCGCGGTGGCCAGCAGGGGCAGCAGGCCGATCGCCGCGTGCTCGGCGGCGTGCGCCGCGCCCGGCACCTGCGGCGGCGTGACCCCGGCGGCGGCGAGCGCGTCGGGAGTCATCGTCCACCACGTGGCCCGCGTCGGCAGAGTGCGCTCGGGCAGGTCGAGGGCGTGCTCCCCGAGCACGGTCCCGTCGGGCGCGCGCCGCAGGAACGAGGTGACCCGCGAGCGCACCGTGACCCGCCCGTGGCACGCGGTGACCGGGCCGGCGCTGCGGCTGCGCAGCGTCGCGACGATGTCGAAGGCGCTCACGGAGCGGGCCTGCGTATGCCAACCGGGGTCGCCCGCGGCGACGAGCGCGGTGCCCGCGTCGAGGTCGAGGTGAGTGACGACATACGCGCGCTGCTGGTGCACGTAGACCGCGCCCGTGTGCACGACCGCGTCGGCGCGCGGCACGTCGACGGTGCCGAGCACCCGGCCGCTGCGCTCCTCGACGATGCCGACGCTCGACCCCGCGCCCCGCAGACTCGTGAGGTCGGCGGCGCGCTCCTGGCGGGTCCAATACCACCCGTCGCGCCGACGACGCAGCAGGCCGCGTCGCACGAGCTCGTCGGCGAGCCGGCCGGTGCCCGGCCCGAAGATCTCCTCGTCCTGTGCCGTCAGCGGCACCTCGGCCGCGGCCGCGGCGAGGTGCGGCAGCACGACGTAGGGGTTGTGCGGGTCGAAGGCGCAGACCTCGACCCCGCCGGTCAGCACCGTCTGCGGGTGCGTGACGACATAGTGGTCGAGCGGATCGTCGCCGGCCAGCAGCACCGCGAGGCTGGCGCGACCGCTGCGACCTGCCCGGCCCGCGCGCTGCCACAACGCCGAGCGCGTGCCGGGCCAGCCCGCCATGACGACGGCGTCGAGGCCGCTGATGTCGATGCCGAGCTCCAACGCGCTCGTCGCCGCCAGCCCTCGCAGCCGCCCGTCACGCAGGCGAGCTTCGAGGTCGCGACGCTCCTCGGGCAGGTAGCCGCCCCGGTAGGCGGCGATGGACTCTGCCAGCGCCGGCACGTCGCGCAGGAGTCCGCGCGCCCGGTCGGCCACGACCTCGACCCCGAGGCGGGATCGTGCGAAGACCACCGTCTGCACGTCGCGCCGCACGAGATCGGCGAGCAGGGCAGCGGCCCGGGTCAGGGCGCTCACCGGTTCGTCCGGAGCGGGTCCGTCCGCCGGTTCCCGCGGGTCGACGAACGCCACCGCCATCGCCTCGCGCGGGGAGGCGTCGTCGTCGACGGCCTCGACGGGCAGCCCGACGAGCCGCCGGGCATGCTGCGCCGGCTCGCCGATCGTCGCGGACGCCAGCGCGAATGTCGGCGTCGCCCCGTAGTGCGCCGCCACGCGCCGCAGCCTGCGCAGCACGGCCGCGACGTGCGCGCCGAACACGCCCCGATAGACGTGGCACTCGTCGATGACGACGTATCGCAGCCCGCGCCAGAAGTCCGACCACGCCTCGTGCGCCGGCAGCAGCCCGGCGTGCAGCATGTCGGGGTTCGTCAGCACGAGGCCGGCGTGCCGACGGATCCACCGGCGCTCATCGGTGGGCGTGTCGCCGTCGTACGTCGCTGCTCGCACTCCCGGCACATCGAGCCGGGCGACGTGTTCGGCCTGGTCGGCCGCGAGCGCCTTCGTCGGCGCCAGATAGAGCGCTGTCGGTCGCCGGACCGCGCCGGCCCCCGCCGCGAGCGCGCTGAGCACCGGCAGCAGGTAGCCCAGGCTCTTGCCCGACGCGGTCCCCGTCGCCAGCGCGACGTGTCGACCCTCGTGGAGCAGCTGCGCGGCCTGCGCCTGGTGGGCCCACAGCGACCCGATCCCGCTCGCCGCAAGCCGGTCGCGGACGTCGGCAGGCACCCACCCCGGGTAGCAGGTGGAGCCCGGGGTGCGCGCGGGCACCTGGGCCACGTGCAGCAGCCGCCCGTGCGCGGGCGCTCCCAGCACGTCGGTGACGAGCGCCGACACAGCCGCGGTCGGCCCGGGCGCGCGCCACACCGACGCGGCGGGCCCGGAGGCGGGCGGCCCGGACACGTGAGACCCCGACGGGCCGGGTCCGCAGGCGTGTGGTCCGCAGGCGTGTGGTCCGCAGGCGTGCGGCCCGGACGCGCGGAGCCCGGGTGCGGGCGACAGGTGAGTGACCATCGGCGCCACCGTAGGCGAGCCCACCGACAAGCTCGGCCGGCCACGACGGGACGACCGGACCAGACGACCGGACGAGACGGTCGGACGAGACGACCCGACCAGACGGCACGGCCCGGCGGGGCGCCACGACGAAGGGACCCGACGCGACAACCCGATGGGACAGGACACGACAACCCGATGAGGCAGCCCGGGCAGGCGACACGGCCCGCGCAGGCGACGCGGCGACATAACGCGACGCGGCGACATAACGCGACGCGGCGACATAACGCGACGCGGCGACATAACGCGACGCGGCGACACAACGCGACGCGACGACACAACCCGACGCAGTGCCACAACAACCCAGGACGGGTCCAGCGACGGCGCCGCACGACGACCCAGGCCCCCGCGCGCGATCCGTCCGTCGGACGCGGAACGTCTCATCGCCCAGGCGGGGTAGACACCGACGCCCCGTCTGTGGTGATATGCCCGATTCGCTGCCGCCGGAATGGACGCCCACGACCCGTGCTGGCCTGCCTCGATACAGTGGACCGCCGCTGGCACGTGAGAGGAGCCGACTCGTGGAACTGCTGCTGTCCTGCACCAACGACGGACCCGTCACCGTCGTGGACGCGCGAGGCGACATCGACGCCCTCTCCGCGCCCGCGCTGCAAGAACGCCTCGAGATGCACATCGCCGCGGGCCAGCGGCACCTGGTCATCGACCTGTCCGGGGTCGGCTTCATGGACTCCACGGGCCTCGGCGTGCTCGTCGGTGCGTTGCGCCTCGCGCGTCTGCATCACGGTGACCTGCGGCTTGTCGCCCCCAGCGACCGGGTCCGCCGCATCATGGCGATCACCGGGCTGCACGAGGTCTTCGAGGTCGGCGAGGACCGCGACGAGGCCGTCGCACAGACCGTGCAACTCGCCGACGGCGACGCCACCCACTAGCCGCGCGCGTCGCGCGACCTGAGCGCGACCGAGGCCCGAGCACGACCCGACCACGACCCGAGCAGGACCCGAGCGGGACCGAGACCCGGCCCCCTGCCCGTGGCGGGGCGCCTCCCCGTCGCGGCCACGTGGCCCGACCCAGCTCCGGCCCGCGAGGGCGCGGGCCGGCGCACCACCGCGCACGTTCGATGGCGGCGCTGCCACCGAAGTTACGGATCGGACGCCCACTGGGCATTCCCTATGTGACCTCTCGGTAACTATGCTGAAGGCGGCGATCAGCGTGGCGCCGCCACGCGCCGCCGCCTCGAGCCCCTGCGGCTCCTCCCAAGTGGTCCAGCACAGGAGCCACTGCACAGACTGACGTGTCAGGAGTGCCGTGGTCCTGTCATCGCAGGCCTCGCCGCGTTTCGCCGGTTCTTCGGACGATCGCTCGAGCGGCGGGCCGCATCCCGCCGAGCGAGACGCGCGCACGGCCGAGTTGCTGCGCCGCGCGGCGGTGCGCACCGGCGTCGAGCGCCAGGAGCTGCTCGACGAGGTGGTGTTGCTCAATGCGCCGGTCGCCGAGGCCATCGCCAGTCGCTATCGCGCCCGCGGCATCGAGTCCGACGACTTGCTGCAGGTCGCCTACCTCGGGCTCATCAAGGCCGCCCAGGGATATCGCGAGGGCGATGGGCCGGGCTTCCTCGCCTACGCCGTGCCGACGATCTCCGGAGAACTCAAGCGGCACTTCCGCGACTTCGGCTGGATGGTGCGCCCGCCTCGGCGCCTGCAGGAGCTGCGGGCCGCGGCCCAGAGCGCCGCGGCCGGGCTCCAGCAGAAGCACGGCCGGCCCCCCACGACGGCCGAGGTCGCGGCCGAGCTCGAGGTCGGCGTCGACGAGCTCGGCGAGGCCCAGGTGGCGGACGGCTGCTACAGCGCGCTCTCGCTCGACGCCACCCGCCCCGGGGCGACCGGGCCGGCGCTCGGTGAGACGCTCGTCGACGAGTTCGACGGCTACGCCCACCTCGAGACCCGCGAGATGCTGCGGCCGGCGCTGCGGCAGCTCAGCGACCGCGACCGCAAGATCCTGCTGCTGCGATTCGTGCGGGGACTGACGCAGGAGCAGATCGGTCACGAGATCGGGGTCAGCCAGATGCAGGTCTCCCGCCTGCTCACCCGCATCCTCGGCAGCCTGCGCGACGAGCTCACCGACGACTCCGGCGGCCTCTGAGCCCGCGGCGCCGTCGCGCCCTCCCGCCCGAGCTCCGGAGCCGGCCGCCCGTGCGTGCGCGCGACCCGATTCGCGCAGTTCTCTGGCTGTTCAGGCCTGCCGAGAGGATGATGTGCGCTAGATCGCGGCGGGTGCCCGTGGTCCGAGTTGTCAGGTTTGCGAGAATCTGGGCCGAACGTCTCGAATCGGGATGTCCTGTGGGCCTCGCCCGGATTGGAGGAGCGGTGAACCAACCTCGCGCTGTCGACTTCGCGCGCATCGCCATGGCGCTGCACGGCGCTGACGGGGTCGGTGCGACGCTCGACCGGATCGCCGAACTTGCTTGCGCCACAGTGGATTCGGACATGTGCGGCGTCATGCTCGTGCATCGCGGCAATCGGGTCGAGACGGCCGCCGTCACCGACGACCGGGTGGCCGCCGCCGACCGCCTCCAGATCGAGTGCGGCGAAGGCCCCTGCTTGGAAGCGATGGAGGACAAGTCCCTCTTCATCATCGATGACACGACGACCGAGACCCGCTGGCAGACCTGGTGTCGAAGCGTCGTCGACCTCGAGGTGCGCAGCGTGCTCTCGGTGCGCCTCTTCACGCTCCAGCAGACGATCGGCTCGCTCAACATCTATTCGTCGCGGCCGCATCACTTCACGCAGGAGGACGCCCAGATCGGCGGCATCTTCGCCGGCCACGCATCCGTCGCGATCGCCGCCGCCCAGACCGAGTCGGGCCTGCGCGAGGCCATGGAGTCGCGCCACCTCATCGGCATCGCCCAGGGCATGCTCATCGAGCGGTTCGGGTTGGAGAAGGAGCAGTCGTTCGCCGTGCTGCGGCGCTACTCCCAGGATCGCAACATGAAGTTGCGCAGCGTCGCGCAGTATGTCGTGGAGCACGGGTCCCTGCCGGAGTGAGCCCTTCCGCGAGCGGCTCCGGGCGCCCGATCGCCGGGCGAGCCTGCCCCGCGCGCCGACCGCAGCGCCCGCGTAGGCCAGACTTTCGCCCATGAGCGTGCCCCCGCCCCGCGTCGTGCCCGAGCTGTTGACCCGGCTGCGCGACGACCTCCTGACCACCGGATTCACCGTCGACGGGGTCAGCGCGCACCTCGGACCGATGGTCGCCGGGGCCCTCGCCCGCGAACACGTGCTCCCCGCCGAGCGCGCGACGAGGGCCGACGGCAGCCCGCTCTCGGCGCTCGTGCGGCTCTTCACACTCGGGGTCGAGGTGCCCTTCGACGCCGTCGACGCCGCGCTGCCGACCCTGCGCGGCGATGGCCTCGTCGAGCTGGGCCTGGCCGAACGCGCCGGCGCCGACCTGCACGCCCGCGCCGACCTGCGCCCCTACGGCGACGAGGAGCACGACTGGTGGGTCGCCTCCGATCTCGGTGCCGCGGGCCGTGGCACACCGCTGGAGCCCGATCACGTCGTCGGCATCGGCGGCGCCTCGCTGACGCTCGCCGCCTGGACGCCGCGACCCCGGGTGCGGCGCGCCCTCGACATCGGCGTCGGCTGCGGGGTGCAGGCCCTGCACCTGGCCGGTCACGCCGAGCAGATCGTCGCGACCGACGTGTCCGAGCGGGCCCTCGGTTTCGCGCGGTTCAACGCCGCCCTCGCGGGCCAGGAGTGGGACCTGCGCGCGGGCAACCTCTTCGAGCCGGTGGCGGGGGAGCGCTTCGACCTCGTCGTCAGCAATCCGCCCTACGTCATCACGCCGCGCCGCGCCCGGGTGCCGCTCTTCGCCTACCGGGACGGCGGCCGCGCGGGCGACGGCGTCGTCGCAGACCTCGTGCGCGGGGTCGCCGACGTGCTCGAGCCCGGCGGCATCGCGCACTTCATCGGCAACTGGGAGATCCATGCGCACACCGACTGGCGCACTCGGTGGCGGGAGTGGCTGCAGGGCACCGGCCTCGACGCGTGGGTCGTGCAACGCGGGGTGCAGGACCCGGCGCAGTATGCCGAGACGTGGGCGCGCGACGGCGGGCACCTGCCGGGGTCGTGGGTGCACGACGAGCTCTATGCCGCGTGGCTCGACGACTTCGCCGAGCGGGGCGTGGCCGGCATCGGGCTCGGCGTCGTCACGCTGCAGCGGCCCCGGGGGCCGGAGGGGTCGCGGCCGCCCTTCGTCGATCTCGTCGAGGTCGAGGGTGCCGTCGCGACGCCGATGGGACCGGCGGTGCTCGCCGGTCTGGCGGCCCGCACGTGGCTCGCCGAGCACGACGACGACGAGGTGCTCGACACGGTGTGGCTCGTCGCGCCCGATGTCACGCTCGAGACGCACCGGCCCCCCGCGGCGGCGCACCCGAGCGTCATCGTCGCCCGGCAGGGCGGCGGGCTCGGAGTGTCGCGACGGATTGACACACAGACCGCCGCGCTGCTGTCCGTGTGCGACGGCGACCTCACCGCTCGCGCCGCGCTCGCGGCGATCGACGCGGTGCTCGAGTCGACAGCGCTCGAGGCAACAGAGATCGAGGCAACTGAGTTCGAGGCAACAGAGCTCGAGGCGACAGAGCCGAGTGAGGGTGCTGAGCCCGACGAGCCCGCGCGCGTGACTGCCGTGGCGCAACTGCGGGCGCTGGTCGCCGACGGGTTCGTCGTGCCCGCGCAGTCGCCGGCACCATGACGTGGGCGACCGGCACCATGACGTGGGCGACCGGCGCCATGACGTGGGCGACCGGCGCCATGACGCGGGCGACCGGTCGCGGTTACGCGAACTGCCAGGAGCGCTTGCTGAGCCCGAACCAGAAGCCGTCGACCGCCTCGCGCGAGGTGTAGCCGGAGGAGTCACCGACCGCGGCCCCCAGCGCGACGTAGAGCGGCGCCCAGTGCTCGGTGCGCGGGTGCGCCTCGGCGAAGGCCGGCGCGTCGTGCGCGGCGTCGAGCAGCGCGTCGACGTCCTGTGCGGCGACGGCCCGCGCGGCCCAGTCGTCGAACTCCGCCGACGCGCTCGGCGGTGTGCCGCCGGCGTCGGGGGTCATCCAGCGCAGGTTGTGGGTCGTGAAGCCCGAGCCGATGACGAGCACGCCCTCGTCGCGCAGCGGTGCGAGCGCGGTGCCGAAGTCGAAGAGCTCCCGGGGGTCGAGCGTCGGCAGGCTGAGCTGCAGCACCGGCACGTCGGCCTGGGGGAACATCTCGACGAGCGGCACGTAGGCGCCGTGGTCGAGCCCGCGGGACTCGTCGCGGGCCAGGCCGCCGCGCGAGCGCAGCAGGCCCTCGAGCCGGTCGGCCAACTGCGGTGCCACGGGCGCGTCGTAGCGCACCTCGTAGTAGTGCTGCGGGAATCCCCAGAAGTCGTAGAGCAGCTCGTGAGGCCGCAGCGATGCCGAGACGGTCGCGGGCGCGGCCTCCCAGTGGGCGGACACGACGAGGATCGACTCCGGTCGGGGCAGCGTCGCCGACCAGTCGGCGAGCTGGCCCGTCCACGTCGGATCGTCGGCCAGCGGCGGCGCGCCGTGGGACAGGTAGAGCACCGGGGAGGATGAGATGGGCATGAGTCCACGATCGCACCACATAGATGATGCGTCAATTAAAAGCTGTGGCGTCGGAAGATCACGACCCGTTACGTCGGAAGATTCTCACGTTGTCGCACCGACGCGTTACGGTGCTAGGCGCACGGCCAGGGTGAGCACCGCCGATCGGGTGGCGGGGATCGCGCCGAGCGATGCAGTGTCCGGCACGGGCCGGCAGGGCGGAGGGTGAACAGGTGAGCGAGAGCCAGCAGCGCAGACTGGTGATCGTCGAGTCGCCGACCAAGGTGAAGTCCATCGCGGGCTACCTCGGCGAGGGTTACGACGTCGAGGCGTCCGTCGGGCACATTCGCGACCTGCCGACCCCCAGCGAGATGCCCGCCGACATGAAGAAGGGGCCCTACGGCAAGTTCGCGGTCGACGTCGACAACGGGTTCGACCCCTACTATGTCGTCGACGCCGACAAGAAGAAGAAGGTCACCGAGCTCAAGCGGCTGCTCAAGGGCGCCGACGAACTCCTGCTCGCCACCGATGAGGACCGCGAGGGCGAGGCCATCGCGTGGCACCTGCTCGAGGTGCTCAAGCCCAAGGTGCCCGTCAAGCGGATGGTCTTCCACGAGATCACCAAGGAGGCGATCCAGCGGGCCGTCAACCACACGCGCGACCTCGACACCCGGCTCGTCGACGCCCAGGAGACGCGCCGCATCCTCGACCGGCTCTACGGCTACGAGGTCTCGCCGGTGCTGTGGCGCAAGGTCCGCCAAGGCCTGTCGGCGGGTCGCGTGCAGTCGGTCGTCACCCGCATGGTCGTCGAACGCGAGCGCGAGCGAATGGCCTTCCGGTCGGCGCAGTATTGGGACATCGTGGGCGAGTTCGCTCGCGGCTCAGAGGCGTTCACCGCCCGGCTGAGCGCGCTGGACGGGCGCCGCGTCGCCTCGGGGCGCGATTTCGCCGACGACGGCACGCTGACGACGACCACGGTGCACCACGTCGACGAGGCGACCGCCCGCGCGGTCGCCGAGGCGGTCACCGGGGTCACGGCCACCGTCAGCGAGGTCGCCGAGAAGCCCTACACGCGGCGCCCGTCGGCGCCCTTCACGACCTCGACGCTGCAGCAGGAGGCCTCCCGCAAGCTGCGAATGAGCAGCCGCACCGCGATGCGGGTCGCCCAGCGGCTCTACGAGAACGGCTACATCACCTATATGCGCACCGACTCCACGGTGCTCAGCGAGACGGCCCTGACGGCGGCCCGCAGCCAGGCGCGGGACATGTACGGCGCCGAATACGTGCCGGAGGCGCCGCGACGCTACGCCTCGAAGGTCAAGTCGGCGCAGGAGGCGCACGAGGCGATCCGCCCCTCCGGCGACCGCTTCCGCACCCCGGCCCAGGTCGCCGGCGAGCTGCGCGGGGAGGACTTCGCGCTCTACGAGCTCATCTGGAAGCGCACGATCGCCTCGCAGATGGCCGACGCCCGCGGGTCGACGGCCACGGTGAAGCTGCGCGTGCCGACCCAGGGCGCGGGCGGCACGACGACGGCCGACTTCTCGGCCTCCGGCACCGTCATCACGTTCCGGGGCTTCCTCGCCGCCTACGAGGAAGGGCGCGACGACGACCCCGACACCCGCGCGGCGGCCCAGCTCGCTACGGCCGCACGGGAGGAGGAGCGTCGCCTGCCCAAGCTGGCCGAGGGTGCCGACCTCGACGTGCGCTCGGCGGAGGCCGACGGGCACGAGACCTCGCCGCCGCCGCGCTACACCGAGGCGACGCTCGTCAAGGCCATGGAGCAGCTGGACATCGGGCGGCCGTCGACGTTCGCGGCGACGATCTCGACGATCCAGGACCGTGGCTACGTCACCAACCGGGGGCAGGCCCTCATCCCGACGTGGCTGGCGTTCGCGGTGACGCAGCTGCTCGAGCGGCACTTCCCGACGCTCGTCGACTACGCGTTCACCGCGCGCATGCTCGACGACCTCGACGCCATCGCCAACGGCGAGCAGCAGCGCATCGACTGGCTGACCCGCTTCTACTTCGGCGACGAGGCGACCTCGATGGAGGGCCTGCGGCACCTCGTCGACGACCTCGGCGAGATCGACGCCCGCGAGGTGAGCACGATCCCGCTCGGCGAGGGCCTCGTCGTGCGGGTCGGACGCTACGGGCCGTATGTGCAGGACCTCGCCGACACCGACGAGCAGCCCCGGCGGGCCTCCGTGCCCGAGGACGTGGCGCCCGATGAGATGACCCCCGAGCGGGCGCGCGAGCTCATGACGATGGCCTCCGACGACGGGCGGGTGCTCGGCGTCGACCCCGCCAGCGGGCACGAGATCGTCGCCAAGGCCGGCCGCTACGGGCCCTACGTCACCGAGGTGTTGCCCGACCCGCCCGAGGCCGCCGACGGTGAGACGCCCAAGCGCGGCCGCAAGGTCGCCAAGCCCAAGCCGCGGACGGCCAGCCTCTTCAAGAGCATGGAACTGGCGAGCGTCGACCTCGATGCGGCGCTGCGCCTGCTGTCGCTGCCGCGGGTCGTCGGCGCCGACGCCGAGGGTCAGGAGATCACGGCGCAGAACGGCCGCTACGGGCCCTACCTCAAGAAGGGCACCGACTCGCGCTCGCTGACCAGCGAGGACCAGATCTTCGACATCACGCTGGAGGAGGCCCTGGCGATCTACGCCCAGCCCAAGCAGCGCGGGCGGGCCGCGGCCAAGCCGCCGCTGGCCGAACTCGGCGCCGACCCCGTGTCGGGGCGACCGGTCGTCGTCAAGGACGGCCGCTTCGGGCCGTATGTCACCGACGGCGAGACCAACGCGACCCTGCGCCGCGACGACGACCCCGAGACGATTACCGCCGAGCGCGGCTACGAGCTGCTCGCCGAGAAGCGCGCCAAGGGCCCGACGACGCGGCGCAGCGCCAAGCGGGCGCCGGCCAAGAAGACGGCCGCCAAGGCCACGGCGAGCAAGGCGACCGCGGGCAAGACGACGGCGGGCAAGACGACCGCGGGCAAGACGACGGCGAGCAAGACGACCACCGGTAGGACGAGTGCCGCTGCGAAGAAGGCGCCCGCCTCGAAGGCCAGCACGGCGAAGTCGGCGTCGACGAAGCAGGCGTAGCCGGTGACGCCCCCCGTCGACGGCGCGGTGCCCTCCGCCGACGGGGTGCTGCTGCTGCGCGACCGGGCCTACGGGCCCGACGCGCGGCTCGTCATGGCGATCGTCAATCGCACGCCGGACTCCTTCTACGACCGCGGGGCGACGTGGCGGGTGGAGCGGGCGCTCCAGCGGGTCGCGGAGGCCGTCGAAGAGGGCGCCGACATCGTCGACATCGGCGGGGTCAAGGCCGGCCACGGCGCGCCGGTCGACGAGGCCGAGGAGATCGACCGCGTCGTGCCGTTCGTCGAGCTCGTCCGCGCACGGTGGCCGCAGCTCGTCATCAGCGTCGACACGTGGCGCTCCGGGGTGGCCGCGGCGGCCTGCCAGGCCGGCGCCGACCTGCTCAACGACGCCTGGGGCGGCGTCGACCCCGACCTCGCCGGCGTCGCCGCCGAGCACGGCGCGGCGCTCGTGTGCACCCACACCGGCGGCGCGCGACCGCGCACCAATCCGCACCGCATCGAATATGTCGATGTCGTCACCGACGCCATCGAGGCCGCGACGGGGTTGGCCCGGCGGGCCGTGGCAGCGGGTGTCGATCCGCGCCGAGTCGTCATCGACCCGGCGCACGACTTCACCAAGACGACCGCGCACTCGCTCGAAATCACCCGCCGGCTCGGAGAATTCGTCGCCACCGGGTGGCCGGTGCTCGTGTCGGTGTCGCGCAAGGACTTCGTCGGTGAGAGCCTCGACCTGCCCACCGACCGGCGACTCCCAGGCACCCTCGCCGCGACGGTCGTCGCGGCCTGGCTGGGAGCGCGCATCCACCGCGTGCACGACGTGGCGGCCGTGCGGCAGGCGCTCGACATGACGTCGTGCATCGCCGGCGACCGGCCTCCGGCGCGGGCCGTGCGGGGGCTGGCGTGAGCCTTGCCGCCGTCGTCTTCGTGCCGCACCCTCCGCTGCTGCTCGCGACCAATGCGGGTGCCGTCGACGCCGGACGGGAGCTGCGCGAGCGGTGCCGTCTCGTGCTGGCCCAGGCGTGCCTCGACGCGGCGCCCGACGCGATCGTGCTGCTCACCGGGAGCGGCGACGAACGGCGGGGTGTCGAGCCCTTGGGGGTGCGGGTCGGCCGTGAGCTGCTGGCGGTCGGGGCGGGCGCCCGCTCCGCCGACCCCCGCCGGGCGGCGGCGCCCGCCAGCCCGCTCGTCATGACCGTGCCAAGGGACGCCGGGCGCGAGCAGATCGCCCGCGCCGCCGCGCAGCTCCTGCGGTGCTGCGAAACCGCCGACCGCGTGCTGCTGCTCGTGGCCGGCGACGGCAGCGCCCGCCGCGACGAGCGCTCGCCGGGCCTGCCGGACGATCGGGCGCTCGCCTACGACGACGCGCTCGTGCGGGCGGTGCGCGAGGCAGACGCCGCGGCACTCGCCGACCTGTCCGCCGGGGGTCGCGACGACGAACTGCTCATCGGCGGACGGGCTGCCCTGCAGACGGCCGGGCAGGCCGTCACCCTCGCCATCGCCGCGGGGGCGCGAGTGCGGGCGCGCGAGGCCGCGCTCGTCGACGACTTCGGCGTCGCCTATGTGATCGGATGGTGGGCATGCGCGTCCTCGTGAGCCCTGACGGGTGGGGCGATCGGTCCGCCGCGGCGCCGCGGGAGGTCGTCGACCCAGCGCGACTCGCATCGCTCTACGAGGAACCGGGCGTCGCCGGGCCCTGGGTGCGGGCCAACATGGTCGCCACCCTCGACGGGGCCGCCTTCGGGCCGGACGGTCGCAGCGGGTCGATCAACACCGATGCCGACGTCGCCGTGTTCGCGCTGCTGCGCGCCCGCGCCGACGTCGTCGTCGCCGGGGCGCGCACGGTGGCCGTCGAGGGCTACGGGCCGGTGCGCGTCGACCCGCAGTGGCAGTCGCTGAGGGTCGGCCGGCCGCAGCACCCGGCGCTCGTCGTCGTCAGCGGCAGCGCGCGCGTGCCGCCGAGCCTGCTCGCCGGCGACGCGTCGCCCGGAGGAGCGGTGCTGCTCGCGACCTGCACCGCGGCCGGGCCCGCGGCCCTCGAGGAGGCGCGCGCGCTCCTCGGGGAGCAGCACGTGGTCGTCGCCGGTGACGACGCCGTCGACCCCGCCATTCTGGTCGCCCAGCTGGCCGATCGCGGCCTACCCCGCATCTTGTGCGAAGGCGGACCCCGGCTCATGGCGTCGATGGCGGGCGCGGGAGTCATCGACGAATGGTGCGGCACGATCGTGCCGCTGCTGGCGGGCGGCACGTCGCCGCGGCTGCTCGACGGGGCCGACGTCGAGGCGCCGATCGCCTACCGATTGGTGAGCCTGCTGGAAGAGCAGGGGGCCCTCATCGGTCGCTGGGTGCGCGACCGCTGACGCCGGCCGGCGACCGCCCGTCACAGCTCCTCGAGCAGCCGCGACAGCAGGTAGGCCTCGCTGCCGCCCAGGCCCACCGAGAAGAAGCCGGTCAGGTCGCCGCCGCCGACGATGCCGTCGACCTCGGGCAGCCCCCGCCACAGCACGTCGCCGAGCGAGAGAAGGCACGGCGGGTCGACGGTCGTCGTGAGGATGTTCGGCGGCACGTAGGACGAGACTTGCGACACCGAATCGGTGACCGCGAGCCCGAGGCGCTCGAGCAGGTCGAGGCCGAACTCGTGATGACCCACCTGCTTCGGGCCGACGGTGGCGAGATAGGCGCCCGGCGCGAGCCAGGACGCCTCGATGACCGGTGTCGAGCTGTGCGTCGCGAGCACGACGATGGGCCGGTCGCGCACCGCGCGCCGCGCGTCGTCGACGGCGCGGACGGGCAGTCCGAGCTCGGTGCGGGCGCGTTCGGCGAAGCGTTCGCGGCGCCCCGCGTCGCGCGAATAGACGGTGATGTCGTCGAACGACCGCAGGCCGTGCAGGGCCCACAGCTGGTGCCAGGCCTGCAGCCCCGTGCCGACGAGCCCCAGCGTGCGGGCCTGCGGGTCGGCCAGGGCGTCGAGGGCGATGGCGCCGACCGCGCCGCAGCGGCGCGGTGCCAGCGTCGTGCCGAGGTGGATGCCGCGCGCCCGGCCGTCGGACTCGTCGAAGACGACCGTGACCTCGTCGCTCGTGCCGTCACCCGGCGCCAGGTAGGACCGAAACCCGAACCAGCCGCCGCGCCGGGGCGACCGGCGGCCCACGATGTCGTCATGGCCGTCATGGCCGTCATGGCCGGCGGGGT
>JBDIAP010000049.1:0-21993 GCA_039812485.1 Kineosphaera sp. | reverse complement strand
GCCTGGGGAGTCGGGCGGTCCGAAGATCCCGGCCCAGCCCGCGCCGGATCGGCCTACGTCAGCGGCAGGTTTGAGCAGCCCCCGCGAGCGCAGGATCGGGATGACGTTCTCGCCGAACCAGAAGCTCTCCTCGAGGTTCGGGTAGCCCGAGAAGATGAACTCCTCGATGCCGAGCGCGTGGTATTCCTCGATGCGGTCGGCGACCTCCTCGTGGCTGCCGACGAGCGCGGTGCCGGCGCCGCCACGCACGAGCCCGACGCCGGCCCACAGGTTCGGCGCCACCTCCAGGTCGTCCTTGGAGCCGCGGTTGAGCGCGAGCATGCGCCGCTGGCCCTCGGATTCACTCGTGCGCAGAGCGGCCTGGGCACGCGCGACGACGGCCGGGTCGAGCGCGTCGAGGAAGCGCTGAGCCTCGGCCCACGCCTCCCGCGAGGAGTCGCGGCTGATCGAGTGCAGCCGGATGCCGAACCGCAGCCGCCGCCCGGCACGCTCCGCCAGCTGCCGGACTCGAGCGATCTTCTCCGCGACCTGCTCGGGCGGCTCGCCCCACGTGAGGTAGACGTCGACGTGCTGCGCCGCGACCGGCAGCGCGGCGTCGCTCGACCCCCCGAAGTAGAGGGCGGGGATCGGGTCGGGCGGCGTCGAGACCGTCGCGCCCTCGACGCGGTAGTAGTCCCCGGCGAAGTCGAACGGCTCGCCGCTCCACGCCCCCTTGACGACCTGCAAGAACTCGGCCGTGCGCGCATAGCGCTCGTCCTTGCTCGCGAAGTCGCCGAACCGCCGCTGCTCGGCCGGCTCCCCGCCGGTGACGACGTTGAGCAGCACCCGCCCGCGCGATTGCCGCTGCAGGGTGGCGGTCATCTGCGCCGCCAGCGTCGGGTTGATGAGCCCGGGCCGGAAGGCGACGAGGAACGCCAATCGCTGCGTCTCACGCGCGAGCGCCGCGGAGGTGAGCTACGCGTCCTCGCACCACGTGCCGGTCGGGGTGAGCACCCCGGTGAAACCGAGCCGGTCGGCGGCCTGCGCCTGCAGGGCGAGGTAGTCGATGTCGGGCTCGCGCAGGCCGCGTCCGGTGCGCGAATCGGTCGGGGTCACGGCCTTGGCGCCGTGGTAGGCCCCGACGACGGCCCGGCCGTCGCCGGAGGTCGTGAGGAACCAGTCCAGGGTCACGGACATGCAGGATCAGCCCTTCGTCGTGGTCGGTGCGGGCGTGGCCGCCGGTGCCGCGGCCCCGGGCGACGCGGCCCCGGGCGACGCGGCCGCGCCCGAGCCGGCGCGCTGGATGATCGCCTCGACGCTCGCGTCGAAGCGGTGGTCGACGTAGTCGACGAACGTGAAGCTCTGGGGGATGACCTGCTCGGCGGCCAGGGCGTCGACGAGTGTCTGCTCGGAGGCGACCAGGTCGGGCGTGATCGGTGTCGGGAGGTCGTCGCTGCGCTTCGCGCTGGCCAGCGACACGGCATACGGCAGTCCGGTCTGCTTGGCGTAGACGGTCGCCCACTGCTGCGGGTGCGCCTTGGCCCAGAGGCGGGCGCGGGTGGTGCGCACGACGAGGTCGCCGATCGCCGTGTTCTTCGCGGCGTCCGACAGGGCCGCTCGCGAGGCGACCTGGAAGCCCAGGCCGTTCGCCAGGCCGTGCCCGTCGGCGAGCACCCGCGCGCCGAGCTCCTGCTCGGCCTGCGCGGAATAGGGGTCCCACACCGCCCACGCGTCGACCCGGCCGGCCGACAGGGCCGCGTAACCGTCCGAGGGCGCGACGAAGGCGATGTCGAGGTCCCTCGTCGTGAGGCCGACCTTGCGCAGCTGCAGCACGAGGTGCCCGTGAGCGCTGCTGCCCTTGGCGACGGCGACCTTGCGGCCCTTGAGGTCGGTGACCGAGCGCAGGGTCGAGCCCTTCGCGACGAGGATCGTGTCGCCTGCGGCCTCGTCGCGGCTCGCGGAGACGGCAGCGATCGGCGACCCGGCCGCGCCGGCGAAGATCGGCGGTGTGTTGCCGACGCCGCCGATGTCGATGGCGCCGGCCGCCGCCGCCTCGAGCAGCGGCGGTCCGGATGTGAACGTCGACCACTCGATCCGGTAGGGGGTGCCCTTGCTCTCTCCGGCGGCGTCGAGCAGAGCCTTGAGACCGGCCTTCTGGTCTCCGACCTTGAGCGTCAGGCCCGCGCGCTGATCGGCGGGGACGCTCGCGGCGACCGGCGCGGAGCTCGTGGCCCCGGTGCTCGGCGCGCAGGCGGCGACGGTGATCGCGCCGGCCAGCGCGAGGGTGAGCGCGCCGAACGTTCGGCGAATGCGGGGACGAGTTGGCTGGTCAGTCATGGTCGGTGACTCCGAGATCGGTGAGGAGCCGCCGGCGCAGGGGCGCGGCGGCGTCGCGGGAGCGGGGGCGGGGACTGTCGTTGCGCAGGTCGGAGACGATGTGGCCGCGGTCGAGCACGAGCAGCCGGTCGGCGAGCAGCACGGCCTCGTCGACGTCGTGCGTGACGAGGAGCACGGCCGGGTGGTGCCGCTCCCAGAGGCGCTCAACGAGTCGGTGCGTCGTCATGCGGGTCAGGGCGTCGAGGGCGCCGAAGGGTTCGTCGAGCAGCAACAGCGCGGGCTCCCGCACGAGCGCGCGGGCGAGCGAGAGGCGTTGCGCCTGGCCACCGGAGAGGGTCAGGGGCCAGCGGTCGGCATACTCGCGCAGGCCCACCTCGTCGAGCGCCTCCAGGGCGGTCTCGCGGGTGTCTCGGCCCCTGGGCAGGCCGAGGACGACGTTGCGCCAGACGGTGCGCCACGGCAGCAATCTGGGCTGCTGGAACGCGACGGCCACGGCTCCATCGACGCTCAGGTCGCCGGTGACTGCGCCGTCGAGGCCAGCGAGTGCACGCAACAGTGTGGATTTGCCGGAGCCGGATCGGCCCAGCAACGCCACGAACTCGCCGGGTGCGATGGTCAGGTCGAGGTCGGCGAGCACGACGTGCTCGTGGAACGCCCGGCCGAGGGCGCGAGCGTGGACGGTCGCGGTCGCACCGGTGGTGTGCCGGGGTCGAGCGGGGGTTGTCGTCACGGGGTCCTCTCCGGGGTGCGGGGTGCTTGGATGGTCGGTGTCGGGGGGCTCGGTCGTCGCGGGGCGCGTCGGAGGGTTCACCGCAGGACGGTGCCCTCGCGCCAGCGCAGGGCGTGGCGCTCGAGCAGCCGCACGATGGCGTCGGACGCCAGCCCGAGGAGCGCATAGACGACGAGGCCGACGACGACATCGGTGAGCAGGAACTCGCGGGCGTTGTTGATGAGGTAGCCGAGGCCCGCCTCGGCGTTGACCTGCTCGCCGACGATGAGCGAGAGCCACGCGATGCCCAGGCCCTGGCGCAGGCCGACGAGGGTCTGCGGCGTCGCGGCGGGCAGCACGACGTGCCAGAGGATCTGGCGACGGCTCAGGCCGTTGACGCGGGCCGCCTCGAGCAGGCCGCGGTCGACGCCGCGGATCGCGGCGTAGAGGTTGAGGTAGATCGGGAACGCGACGCCGAGCGCGATCTTGGGCGTCTCGCCGATGCCGAACCACATGATGAACAAGGGGATCAGCCCGAGGTGCGGCAGCGTCCGCAGTGCCTGCAGGGGCGGGTCGAGGAGGGCATCGCCTCAGCTCGACAGCCCGGCGATGATGCCGGCGACCGCGCCGACCGTGAGGCCGACGGCCAGTCCGAGGCCGACGCGGCCGAGGGAGACGCCGATCGCCTGGGCGAGCTCGCCGGTCGTGATGAGGTGCCAGGCCGTGACCGCGATGACGCTCGGTGCGGCGAGCTTGTCGGACGGGAGGATGCCGGTCGCCGCCGCGGCCTGCCACAGGGCGAGGATCGCGACGAGGCTGAGCCAGCGGGGCGGGGCCGGCAGGCGCCGACCGCGGTCGGCGGAGCTGGGGGCCGGGCCGACACCCGTCGCGGGGACGGCCGTCCCTCGCCGCGAGGTCGAGCTGCCGGAGGCGGGCGGCGCGGAGCCTGGTCGGCGCGGGTGCGGTGCGCGCGCGGCGGTGTGCGTCGATGGAGTGTGCGTCGGTGGAAAGTGCGTCGATGGAAGCGGATGCGGTGGTAGGCAGGGTCGAGGTCACGGTGGTCTCCCAAGCGGACAGGGCAGGTGGAAGCGGCCGGGCGGGGGCCGGCGGGCACGCAGTGTTCGGGTTTGGACGGGGCCGCGGCGACGACAGGGGGGCCGCGCGAGAAGCGGTCAGCCCCGACAGCGCGAGGTGCGAACGCGGCCGAAGTCGATGTGCCGGCGCCTGGCGGCGGCGAAGGTGGACGGCGCCGCGACGGTGGCGTGCTGGCTGCCCATGACCCACTCCTTCGGCACTCGAGATCACCGCACACGTCATGACGGCGCCCGTCAGGACGACCTGCACGCGTCTCGCTGACGTGAGTCGCGCTGTCTGCGCAGTCAATCGCTGCCGATCGCTCGCGCTCGCTGCCACGACGGTAGGTCGCCCTCCGGGGCCGCGTCAAATCCCGATGTTATCGATAGGAAAACAGGGGGTTATGTCATCGGCCGAACGGCCCGGCCACGACGCGCACCCGCAGACCTCAGGGTTGTCCTTACCGGCCGACAAGGTCGTCTGAGGAGAGCAGTCGTCTGAGGAGAGAAGGTGACGCCCGTGACGCTTCCGTTGAGCCCAGAACTGCTGTCGGTGACGCCGACGGCGGGTCCGGCGCGCGCGGCCGGCCAGGACGAGCTGGGGCTCGTGACCTTCTACCAGCCGTTCTACAACCTGCAGTCCGGGCGGCTGCAGGGCTTCGAGGCGCTCGCGCGTCGTCGCGGCCTCGACGGCCGCCCGCAGGTGCCACGGCCTTCTTCGCCGCGGCCGAGTCGACGGGGTCGATGCGCGCGATCGATCTGCGCATCCTCGACGACGCCCTGGCCCATCTCGCCCAGTGGCTGCACACCGAACCGCGCCGCGAGCTCATCCTCTCGGTCAACCTGTCGTGGGATTTCGTCGACCACCCGGAGTTCGTCACCGATGTCACCGCGACCCTGACCCGCCATCAGGTGCCCGCCGACCGGCTGCTCGTCGACCTGCCGACCTCGACGTTCCATCACCTCGTCACCACCGACGAAGACGCCCTCGCCCGACTGTGCCGCCTGCAGGAACGCGAGATCTCCTTCTGCCTCGACGGATTCACGGCCGACGACCTCGACGTGCTGCCCGACGCCGCGTCGGTGCCCGTCGACATCATCAAGCTGCACCCGCGCCAGCTCGCCACCGACATCGGGCCGTTGGCCGATCTTGCGCAGGCGGTGCAGGACGCCGGCCTGCCCGTCGTCGCGGCGGGCGTCGAGACGAGTCGCCAGCTCGACCTCGTGCGTGAGCTCGGCTTCGAGTGGGCGCAGGGCTTCCTGCTCGAGGAGCCGACCGAGGCCGACAGCGCGCTGGCGCACGCCGCGTCGTTGCCTCTCTGACCTGCGCGCCGGCGAGGACGTGCGCGTGGTCACCCTGCCCGCCCGCCCGAGGCGGGCCCCGGACCGCCCCGTCGATCGACGCGCTGACGCCGACGCCCACAGGCCGCCGACCGCGCTGCCCAGACCCACGGCCCGACAGGTCACGCTCGCCGTCGGCCTGCTGTGGGTGAGCGTCAGCGCGGTCGCCTACGCGCTGGACCCTCGGCACCTCGGCGGCCAGCTGTATATGGCCACGAGCCTGGTCAGCATCCTTGCCATCACCATCGGCCCCCTCGCGCGCGGGGCACGACCCCGCCGGATCTGGCTGCCGCAGTCGATGGCCGGCATGTGCCTGCTGCTGTCGCTGCTCAGCGAGGTCATCACGGTCAATCTCGGGCCGATCACGTTCGCCGACCTCACCTATTTCAGCGGCTACGTGCTGTTCATCGTGTGGCTGAGCCTGCTCGCCCGCTATCTCGGTCGGCCCGACGATCGGCTGCCGCTGTTCGACAGCATCGGCGCGGCGAGCGCGGTCGTGGTCGCGCTGTGGACGACGACGCTGTCCCCGCTCGTCGGGGGTTCGCGGCTCCCGGACGGCCTGGTGTGGGCGGTCTATCCCACGATGGACGTCGTCCTGCTGGCCCTGTCGGCGCACCTGGCCATGCAGTTCGATGTCGTGCCGGTGGCGATCAAGTGGCTCGTGCCGACGCTGGTCGGCCAGCTCACCCTCGACACCGTCTTCTCGCTGAGCAACATCCTGGCCGCGCCCGCCGTCAAGACGGCGACCCTGCCGTTCTACCTCTTCTCCTTCTACGGGCTCGCGGCGGCCTCGACGCACCGGTCGATCGGTGCCATCCGTCCGGCCCTCACCCGGTGCCGCGCACGGCGCGGGGGTCGGGTGACACTGACGTTCTCGCCGGCGATCCTCGCCACGGCGATCCCCGTGAGCGGCTCCCTCGACACGGTCGTGAGCACGAGCCTCGTCGCGGTGCTGCTCGCGGTGCTCGCCGCGCGGCTGTCCCGCACGATGACGGCGCTGGCCCGCGCCGAGTCCGAGAGCCACCACCGCGCGACGCACGACCAGCTGACCGGATTGCTCAATCGGGCGGCCCTCATCGACACGCTCGCGCACATGCTCGATCGCAACGGGCGGGACGGGCGCCTCACGGCGGTCTTCTTCTTCGACTGCGACGACTTCAAGCACGTCAACGACACCGGGGGGCACGACGCGGGAGACACGCTGCTGCGCGACATCGCGACATCGCGACATCGCGACACGGCTGCCGGCCACGCTCACCCCCACCGCGCTGCTCGCCCGCCACGGCGGCGACGAGTTCGTCGTGCTGGAGAGCGCGGACGGCCGCGAGCACGTCATGGAGCTCGCCGAGCGCATCCAGGCGTTCTTCGACGAGCCGCTGCGCATCCTCCCCCGACGCCGGCACACGGTGACGTCATCGCTGGGCATCGCCGTCGCCGACCCCCGCGAGCGGGGCGAGACCGCCACGACCCAGACGCTGCTCGGCAAGGCCGACGTCGCGATGTACGAGGCCAAGCAGAGCGGGCGCGGCCGGTGCGTCGTCTACGACGCGGTGCTCGCGTGGCGCCGGCGCACCCGCAACCGGGTGGCGGACCGGCTCGGGCAGGCCGTGCGCGACGGCGCGTTCACCCTGCAGCTGCAACCGATCATGGGCGGCGACCACTACGAGCGCCTCGTGGGCTGGGAGGCCCTCGCCCGCTGGCACGACCCCGAGCTCGGCGAGGTGTCGCCCGACGTCTTCGTGCCACGGGCCGAACAGCTCGGACTCATCAACCGGCTCGGCGAGGTCGTGCTGCGCCGCGCCTGCGTCGAACTGGCGCAGCTGCGGGCCAGTCTGGGCGATGACGTCGCCGTCTCCTTCAACGTGTCAACGAGCCAGCTGCTGGAGCTCGACTTCGTGAACGTCGTGCGCGACGCCCTGGACGCGGCCGACCTGCCCGGGCGATGCCTGCGTCTGGAGGTCACCGAGTCGATGCTCGTCCACGAGGGGCCCTCGGTGCGGGCGACCCTGTCCGCCCTGCAGGCCGCGGGCGTCAGTGTCTGCATCGACGACTTCGGCACCGGCTACGCCTCGCTGGCGACGCTGCTGCGGCTGCCGATCGACTGCGTGAAGATCGACAAATCCCTCGTCGGTCGGCTCGGGGTGCACGCTCAGGCGCCCCGCCAGCTACGGGCGGTGCTCGACCTCGTGCAGAGCCTCGGCATCGAGCAGGTCATCGCCGAGGGGGTCGAGACCGTCGAGCAGGCGGACGTGCTGCTCGCCCTCGGCTGCCCGATGGCGCAGGGGTGGCTCTACGGCCGACCCGCGACGACCGAGTCGCTGCTCGTCGTCCACGACCTGCCGGGCCCGGGTGGCCCAGGGGTCGCGCGCGGCGCCCACGGCATCGACGTGTCCTGACCGGCCGCGCCCCGAGCCGGTGAGGGCCTCACGACGCGCGACGGCTCCCGGCGGATCGTCCGCGGGAGCCGTGCGTCGAGAGGATCAGCAGGTCACAGGCCCTCGCCGCTGGGCGACACGAGGATCTTGACCGCGGTCTCGTTGCGGTGGATGAGCGTGTCGAAGCCCTCGTCGATGAGGCCGTCGAGGCCGATCTTGCCCGAGATGAAGGGCTCCGGCGTGATCCTGCGTTCCTCGACGAGCTTGATCGTCTCGGGGTGGGAGTTGACGTAGGCGATCGTGCCGCGCACGTCGAGCTCCTTGAGCACGATCTGCTGCATGTCGAACGACCCGCGCTGCCCCCAGATCGACACGACGACGAGCACGCCGGTCGGGCGCAGCGCGTCGACGAGGGTGTCCATCGCCGGCTGCACGCTCGTGCACTCGAACGCCACGTCGGCGCCGTCGCCGCTCGCCGACAGCGCGCGGACCTCCTGCGCGACATCGCTCTGCGCCGGCGTGAACGCGTAGTCGGCCACGCCGCTGTCGAGCGCCTTCTGACGGCGCAGCTCGCTCATCTCGCTGATGACGACCGTGATGCCCTCGGCCTTGAGCACGGCCGCGAGCAGCAGCCCGATCGGGCCCGCGCCCGCGATCACCGCGAGGTCGCCGGCCTTGGCACCCGAGCGCTGGTAGGCGTGGTAGCCCACCGACAGTGGCTCGATGAGCGCGGCCTGATCGAGCGGGATCGAGTCACCGATGGGGTGCACCCAGCGGCGCTTGACGCTGACCTTCTCGCCGAGACCGCCGCCGCGGCCGGCGAGCCCGATGAAGTTCATGTCCTTGCTGAGGTGGTAGGCCATGTTGTTCTCGGACGTGTCGACGTCGTCGCGGATGATGTAGGGCTCGACGACGACGTGCTGGCCGACATCAATGTCGTCGACGCCCTCGCCGACCTCGTAGACGACCCCGGAGAACTCGTGCCCCAGCGTGATCGGCGCGTCCTCGCCCGAGATCGGGTGCGGGTGCCCCGGGCTCGGGCAGAAGATCGGGCCGTCCTTGTATTCGTGCAGGTCGGTGCCGCAGATGCCGCACCAGGCGACGTCGATGCCGACCTCGCCCGGTCCGACGGTGGGCTCCGGAATGTCCTCGATGCGGATGTCACCGTTGCCGTAGTACCGCGCCGCTCGCATGGGGTCCCCTTCTGTGCTGACCGGGGCCCGTGCGCCCGGCCTGTCCCGGGCGATTGTTCTCCGTTTCGGGGTGCTGTGGTCGGTTTGCGAGTGACCCTGCTCACGAGCTGACTCGATCAAGGGCGTTGGTCCCGCGCCGCGGATCGGGCAGGGCACCTCAGGTCCCCCGAGTCGTGCACGGCCAGGGAGCCACGAGCCGCACCGACCGGCGCCGGCCTGAAACGAGACGGTCTGAATCGCGACGGTCTGGATCGCGACGCCTGAATCGAGACGGTGTCGCCGTCTCGGTGCCTGCGGGTAGGTTCGGGCAATCGCGCCACACGCAGGAGGTAGTCCGCATGCCCGAGTTGTTCATCGATGGTGCCTGGGTGGAGCCCGTCGACGGGGGGACCCGTGAGATCCGTCATCCGGCCGACGGATCCCTCGTCGCCACAGTCTCGGAAGGCTCCGCCGCCGACTCGCTCGCCGCGATCGACGCGGCCCGGCGGGCGTTCGACTCGGGCGTGTGGAGCTCGACGCCGGCTCGCGAGCGCGGTGCGCTCCTGGACCGGCTCGCCGACAAGCTCGAGGAGCAGAAGGAGGAGGTCGCGCGCTACGAGGCGCTCGACACCGGCAAGCGGATGGTCGAGGCGCGCCTCGACATGGACGACATCATCGGCGTCTTCCGGCACTTCGCCGCCCTGGCCAACGCCGACGCCGGGCGCGTCGTCGACACCGGGGTGGCAGGCGTGAGCAGCCGCATCGTCCACGAGCCGGTCGGGGTGTGCTCGCTCATCACGCCGTGGAACTACCCGCTCCTGCAGACGAGTTGGAAGGTCGCGCCCGCGCTCGCGGCGGGCTGCACGTTCGTGCTCAAGCCGAGCGAGCTGACGCCCTCGACGGCCGTGTGGCTGCTCGGCGCGCTCGACGAGCTCGGGCTGCCGGCGGGCGTCGGCAACCTCGTGCTCGGGGCCGGCGCCGCGGTCGGGCCGCCGCTGACGAGCGACCCGCGGGTCGACCTCGTGTCGTTCACCGGGGGCCTGGTCACCGGTCGCGCGCTCATGGCCGCCGCCGCCCCGACCGTCAAGAAGGTCGCGCTCGAGCTCGGCGGCAAGAACCCGAACGTCATCTTCGCCGACGCCAACCTGTCGGCCGCGATCGACAACGCGCTCACCGCGGTCTTCCTCGACTCGGGTCAGGTGTGCTCGGCGGGGTCGCGACTCATCGTGCAGGAGTCGATCCACGACGAGGTCGTCGACGAGCTCGTGCGCCGGGCCGAGGCGATCCGGCTCGGTGGCCCCTTCGACGAGGACGCCGAGAGCGGCCCGCTCATCAGCGCCGCCCACCGGGAGAAGGTCGCGGCCTACGTCGAGGCGGCCGTCGCCGAGGGGGCGATCCTGCGCACCGGCGGGGTCGTGCCCGACGGCGAGGGCTTCTTCTACCCGCCGACGATCCTCGACGGGTGCCGCACCGACATGCGCTGCGTGCAGGACGAGTCGTTCGGGCCGGTGCTGACCGTCGAGACCTTCTCCGCGCAGGACGGCGACGCCCTCGAGGACGCGGCGGTCGCGCTTGCGAACGACACCATCTACGGGTTGGCGGGGGCGGTGTGGAGCGAGAACGCGGGTCGCGCCGAGCGGGTCGCCCAGCGGCTGCGGCACGGCACGATCTGGATCAACGACTACCACCCCTACGTGCCGCAGGCCGAGTGGGGCGGCTTCAAGCAGTCGGGCATCGGCCGCGAGCTCGGCCTCGCCGGGCTCGAGGAATACCGCGAGGCCAAGCACATCTGGCACAACACCCGACCGGCGCCCGCGGGCTGGTTCGCCAACGGGTAGTCGACCCGCTGCCCGACCAGGGCTGGAGCCGCTGTGGCGACGGTTCAGCGACCGCGCCACGGCCTCGCCGACGCTCTGGATGGATGGCTTCCTCGCGGCGTGGGCGAGTGCGGCCGGATGGACGTTGGTGACGACCGACGCCGGCTTCCGCCAGTTCCGACCCCTTGGAGGTGGCAGTCCTCGGAGCGGATGGGCCCCGACGTACGGTCGTGAGCGGACTCCGAGGCGTCTCGCCCGAGCGCGCTGAGTGCGAGAGGCGTCCGGGACGTCGTGCTCAGCTCTCGACCTGGGCGTCGGCTTCGAGCAGCACCTTCGCGGCGGCCTGCAGGCCCTCGATGCGGCCGAGCTCGACGTCCTCGTGCTCGATGTTGACGAGCATGTCGGGGTCGACGTCCTTGAGCGCCTGGAGCCACTGCGCCCAATAGGCGACGTCGTGGCCCTTGCCGAGGGCGACGAAGTCCCAGGCCGCGGGCTTGGGCCACTCGTTGGCCCACTCGTCGCCGCCGAGGTTGGTGCGGGCCTCGCTCGGGTCGAGCCGGCGGAAGCGGTTGTCGAGCACGCCATAGAGGGCGGCGGTCTCGGGGTTGACCCGGACGTCCTTGGCGGCGGCCTGGAAGATCAGCGGGCCGAGCTCGCGGACGACGGCGACCGGGTCCATCTGCTGCCAGAACAGGTGCGAGGCGTCCATCTCGACGCCGATGTGCGTCGCTCCGGTCAGCTCGACGAGCTTGCGGATGTCGAAGGTGTTGAAAACGAGGTTCTGCGGGTGCAGCTCGAGGGCGACCTTGACGCCGTGCTCCCGGGCGAGCTGGTCGATCTCCTGCCAGAACGGCACGGCGACGCTCCACTGGTAGTCGAGCACGTCGAGCGCGGCCGAGTTCCAGGCGTTGACGATCCAGTGGGGATGCCTCGCACCGGGCTCGCCGCCGGGCAGGCCCGACATCGTCACGACGCGGGTCTGCCCCAGGCGCGCGGCGAGCCGGATCGAGCGACGGATGTCCTGCGCGTGCTTCTCGCCGATCTCGCGGTGGGGGTGCAGCGGGTTGCCGTTGCAGTTGAGGCCGGCGATCTGCACGCCGGTGCCCTCGAAGTGGGCCAGGAATGCGTCCCGGGCCGCGTCGGATGCGAGGATCTCGTCGATGTTCGGCACGTGCACCGGGGGCAGGAAGCCGCCGGTGTTGATCTCGATGCCGGTCAGGCCGAGGTCGGCGATGACGCTCAGCGCCTCGGGCAGCGGGCGGTCGTGCAGGATCGCGTTGTAGACGCCGAGCTTCATGGCTTCTTCCTTCGTCGTGGCGATGAGTGAGGGTCAGAGGGCGACCGTGCGGCCGCCCGCAGCGGCGGACTCGACGACGGCGCCGAGCAGCTCCATGTTGTGGACCCCCTCGTCGAGCGAGGCGCACACCGGCAGCGGCTCGGCGACGCCGGCGACCTCGTCGAGGAACGCGCGGCACTGGAACTCGAAGAGGTTGTTCTGGCCGAAACCGACCCCGGAGACGTCCATCGGCATGCCGCCCGAGATGTAGGGGTGGTCGCCCCCGAGCAGCACCCGGCGGGTGCCGCGCCGGGCGTGCGGGCCCTCGTGCAGCGTCAGGCCGAACTCGCTGGGGGTGCGCTGGTCCCAGCTCGCCGAGCCGTGCGCACAGTAGACCTCGACGATGAGGCTGTTGGGGTGTCCGGCGGCGACCCGCGAGACCTCGAGGGCCCCGGCGGTGCCCGCGCCGAAAGTGGCGACGAAGCCGGCGTAGTCGTCGTTCTCGACCGGCTCGATCTCCTCGCTGAGCTCGGCGAGCCCGTGCCCGACGACGGCGCCGGCCGGCAGGTGGCGCTCGCCGATGACGGTGCGCAGCTGGCCCCCGGAGACCGCCGTGATGTCGCCGGCGAGGTATTCGGCGACGTAGGCGAGGTGGCTGCCGACGTCGGCGAGCGCGCCCGTGCCCGGACCGCCCTGGTAGCGCCAGCTCATCGGCGACCGGGGGTCGCAGCCGTAGTCGGTCCAGTAGCGCGCTGACAGGTGCAGCACCTCGCCCAGCGTGCCGTCGGCGATGAGGTCGCGGATCGCGGTGAGACCGGGCGCCCGGCGGTAGACGAAACCCAGGCGCGCGACGGTGTCGGCATCACGGGCGGCGGCCGCCATGGCGCGGGCGCTCTCGAGAGTGTCCGACAGCGGCTTCTCGCACAGCACGTGCTTGCCGGCGGCCAGGGCGGCCTCGAGGATCGGCCGGTGCAGGCTGTTGGCGACGACGATGCTGATGACGTCGACGTCGTCGGCCTCGACGACGCCCTGCCAGCTCGTGTCGTGCCGGTCGTAGCCGTAGCGCGCCGCGGTCGCCTTCGCCAGCGGCTCGTTGACGTCGGCGATGCTCACGTAGCGCAGGTCGGGCAGCGTCGTGCCGTAGAGGGTGGGCGCCACGCGGTATCCGGCGGCGTGGGACTTGCCGGCCATGCCGGCTCCGATGACGGCGATGCCGAGTGACATGTGCGGGTCCTTGTGTCGACGGTGACATGTTTGGAGCGCTCCATTTGGAGCGCTCCAAACACTACGGCTAGGCTGTCCACGCGTCAAGAGGAGAGTCGACAGCAGCACGGAGGGAGGCCGCGGTGGCGGTGCAGCCGAAGTCGGAGCGCGTGACGATCTACGACGTGGCGCGCCACGCGGGGGTGTCGAAGTCGCTGGTCTCGCTCGTCCTGCGCGGCTCGCAGCAGGTGAGCGCCGCGCGTCGCGAGGCTGTGGAGCGCTCCATCGCGGAATTGGGCTATCGGCCGAGCCGAGCCGCCGCCGCGCTCGCGGGTCAGCGCAGCAACACGATCGGGGTCGTCATCGACGACTTCGCCAACCCGTGGTTCGTCGAGCTCCTCGCCGGGCTGCGCGAAGGCCTGGCGGGCACGCGCTTCCACGTCGGGGTCGCCGACGCCGCGCTCAACGCGCACCTGAGGGAGAGTCCGGTGTCCGGCTACCTCGCGGCGCGGGTCGACGGGCTCGTCATCGCCGCGGAGCCGTCGCAGCCCCCGCCGGGGGCGGCCGGTGGCGCGTCCTCGGGGGTCGGGGTGCCGACGGTGCTCGTGGGCCGACGCGACCGGGGCGTCGAGGGCGCCGACCGCGTCGCGGCCGACGAGGCGGCGGGCGCCCGGCTCGCCGTGGCCCACCTGCGCGAACTCGGGCATCGGCGCATCGCGTTCGTCGCGGGAGACTCCGGGTCGGCCCGGGAGCGGGCGCGGGGCTACCGCGACGCCATGGCCGCGGCCGGACTGGCGGCCATGCAGAGCCACCCGCTGGAGGCGGACGACCGCGGCGGCTACCTGGCGACCCGGGCCCTGCTGGCCGGTCAGCCGCGACTCACCGCGATCCTCGCCGCCAACGACCTCATGGCCCTCGGCGCCTGGCAGGCCCTGCGCGAAGCGGGTCGCGACGTGCCCGGCGACGTGTCCCTCGTCGGCTACGACGACACGACGATCGCCGCGACCGGTCTCATCGGCCTGACCTCCGTGGACCCGCGCAGCGACGAGATCGGGCGCCTCGCCGCCCAGGCGCTCTTGGCCCGCATCGACGACCCCGCACGGGTCCCGGGCGATCTCGTCGTCGAGCCGCGGCTCGTCGCCCGCTCGACGACGGCCCGGCCGGCGTCCGACGCCGCTGTGGCCCGGCCAGCGAGCAGTGACCTCACAGCGCTCCGGCGGCGTCTCCCACCGGGATGGGCGTCATCGTCGTGACGACCGTCGGCCGGGCGAGCAGCGGGTCGGCGGCCTCGCGCAGGGGTGCCACCGCGGTGCCCGTGGAGTGGGCGTCGAGGTCGGCCCGGGTCGCCCACTTCTCGATCATCGTCACCGAGCCGTCGTCGGCGTCGTGGATGGCATAGAGCAGGCAGCCCGGCTCTTCGTGCACCGCAGGCATCGTCGCGCGAAGGACCTCGACGAGGTGGTCCTTGGCGCCCGGGTTCGGGTGGAAGACGGCGGTGACGACGACGGTCATGGGTGCTCCTTCGATCGGGGGCGCAGGGGCCCGTTGGGAGTGGACTCTAGGCAACCCGCTGCCTGGTGCTGCGGGCGCGCCCGAGGCGTCTCGGGTGCGCCCGCAGAGTCCTGACCGCGGCGGGTCATCCCCGAGTAGCGCCATGTCGACGTGCTCGGCGAGCGATGCCGATCGCGTCTTCGCTGGTCGGCGACCCGGTGTGCGTGCGAAGGGTCGCCCCCGTACGTCGACAAGGCGTGACGTCCGGCTAGCCCGGCTCCTCCTGGTGCCCCGAGCGAGCGGTGCGAAGGCCCGAGGGGTCGCCCGGGCGCCCAGGGTCGGGTGGCGAGGCGCTCAGGGCGGCCCGCACGCGCGGGGAGCCTGCCTCGTCGGGTGGGAGCCCACTCAGCAGGGTGACGAGCGCCGTGCGGACGGTGCCGCCCGCCGACAGTGCCGCCGCGCACGTCGCCTCGTCGCGGCCCGTGGCCTGCTGGAGCATGCGCAGCGACCGGCGCCGTAGCTTCTCGTTGGTCGCGACCATGTCGATCATGAGGTTGCCGTAGGTGTGCCCGAGCCGGATCATCGCGGCGGTCGACAGCGCGTTGAGCACGAGCTTCTGTGCTGTCGCGGCCTTCATGCGGGTCGAGCCGGTGACGACCTCCGGGCCGGTGTCGGGCAAGATCGCGACATCGGCGAGCTCGGCGAGAGGGGCGGCGGGATTCGCGGCCAGCAGGACTGTCGGCAGGCCCCGGTCCCGAGCGGCCTGCAGCGCCCCTCGCACGTAGGGGGTCCGGCCGCTCGCGGCGATCCCGACGACGAGGTCGTGCGGCCCGGCGTCGGCGACGACGGCTGTCCCCGCGGCGACATCGTCCTCCGCGCCCTCGGCGGCCTGGGTCATGGCCTCGAGGCCGCCGGCGAGGTGGGCCCGCACCGACTCCCGCCCCACTCCGTACGTGGGCAGCAGCTCGACTGCGTCGAGCACCCCCATGCGCCCCGACGTGCCCGAGCCGACGTAGTGGACGACGCCGCCGGCCGCTGCCGCCGCGACGAAGAGGTCTGCGGCCGCGGTGATCTGGGGCGCCACCGCGCGGACCGCAGCGGCAACCTTGGCGTCGGCGGCGAGGATGACGTCGACGATCCCTGCGGTGTCGAGACGATCGATGTCGGTCGATTCCGGAGCCGGCCGCTCGGTCGCCCAGACCGGCGGCTCCGTCGCGCCCGACTCGGCCTCGGAGGCCGTGGGAGTCGGCGCCGACCAGACACCGGAGAGGTCGCCGATGACAAGCCGGGCCGGACTCCGCACAGGACCGTGCGTCGAGGCGGGGGCGGGCCGGGTGGACGGCAGGCCCGTGAAGCTCCCCAGCACCGCCGCGTGCCGCGCCCCCGTGACCGGGCCGCTGGGCCCGACGGCGACGCCGGGCAGGCCGTGCCACGAGAGCCATCCGAGGAGCGCCATGAGGTAGGCCTCCTTCGCCGCGGCCGGCACCCCAAGGTCGTCGGAGCGCAGCGGTGTCAGCCCGGTGAGCGCGCGCAGGCGCCCCATGAGGGTCGGGTTTTCGACGCCCCCGCCGGAGGCGACCAGGCGCGTCACCGAGTGCTCGCCGACGACGTCGGCGACCGTGCGAGCGGTCAGCTCCACGAGCGTCGCGAAGAGGTCCGGACCGGTCGGCGCGGCGGCCCCGAGCACCTCGGCGACGTAGCCGGCGTGGAAGTGCTCGCGGCCGGTGCTCTTCGGCAGCGGCCGCCGGTAGTAGGGGTCGGCGAGCAGCCGGTCCAGCGCCCCCTCGTCGACGCGACCTGCCGCGGCGAGCGCACCGTCGTCGTCGCGGGCCAGGCCGAGGGTGTTTGCGGCGGCGTCGAGCAGGCAGTTCGCCGGGCCGGTGTCGCCGGTCAGGGGTCCGGTCGGTGTGCCGACGATCGTCACGTTGGCGATGCCGCCGAGGTTGAGCGCGGCGGTCGGCTCGTCGCCGAGCCACAGGGCGTCGAGGGTGCTCGCGAGCGGCGCGCCCTGGCCGCCGGCGGCGACGTCGGCGGCACGGACGTCGGAGAGCACCGGCAGCCCGGTGCGCGCGTGGATGGCCGCGGGGTCGCCTACCTGGAGGGTGCCGGTGACGACGCCACGCTCGACGAGGTGGTGCAGGGTCTGGCCGTGGCTGACGACGAGGTCGGCCGGCCCGAAACGCTCCAACGCCCAGGCCGCGGCCTCCCCGAAGGCCCGGCCGACGGCGCTGTGCAGCCGGCACCAGTCGGCGACCGCGAGACGGGCCGGGGCGTGCGTGGCGAGCAGCTCGGCCCGCAGGTCGGCGGCCCACGGCACCTCGCCGGAACCCACCGGGGTCAGCACGAGGTCGTCACCGCGCGGGGTGAACTCGCCGAGAGCGACGTCGATCGCGTCGAGGGAGGTGCCCGACATGAGCCCGAGAATCCTCATCGCGCCTCCCGCGCCGGGCGGGCGGCGGTGGTCGCGCCGGCCACGAGGTGCCCGCGCAGGAGCTCTCCGACGGCGCGGGCGTTGGCCAGTCCCGTGCCGTAGCCGAGCACCACACGCTCGATGCCGTCGGGTGCTGTCGCGCTGACGCCGAGGTGGACGACGATCGCGCGGGGCCGGGCGCGCACCACCGCGTCGAGCAGTGCGCGCTCGCCGGCGTCGCCGCGCGGGTCGCGGGTGAGCACGACCACCTCGCCGCACTCGTCCGCCCCGCCGAGTGCGGCTTCGACCTGCGTGGCGCTGTCGAGGGCGACAACCCCCACCTCATCTGGCCCGTCACTGGCCAGCACGCGGGAGTAGGTCGATCCGGTCCGACCCGCGGCGAGCGAGGCCTTCGCGCGCACGTCGACGACCACCGCGGGTCCCGCCAACGCCAGGCGGGCGCCCCCGGGCGTCCGCACTGCCCGCCGGGCCGCCTCGAGCCCGACGGCCTCGAGCTCCTGAGCCGCGAGGTCGTCGCCCGGCCGCTCGTCGCTGCGGCGCGCCAGGCGGGCGACGCGGCCGGCGGACCTGCGCAGATCATGAGGCGACAACCGCCCCGACGCGAGCCCGGCCTCGATGGCGTCGACGGCCTCGACGAGCGCGGCCTGAGCATCCCGCTGGTGCGGCGCGTCGAGACAGACGAGGTCGGCCCCGGCCTCGATCGCCCGGACACACGCCTCGCCGAGGCCACTGCCTTCGTGCCCACTGTCTTCGCGCCCGCTGCCTTCGCGCCCACTGCCTTCGTGCCGGTCGCGCGCGGACCCGTCGGGCCCGGATCCGCTGCGCCCGAGTGCGCCGGAAATCGCGCCCATCCCGAGGGCGTCGGTGATGATCGCCCCCTCGTGACCCGTCGCTCGGATGCGGTCGGTGGCCCACCGCGACAGGCTCGCGGGTTCGGAGCCGAGCGCTGGCACGACGAGGTGCCCGGTCATGACCGCGTCGAGCAGCCCGGCCCGCGAGAGCGCGACGAACGGCGCGAGGTCGCGGGCCTCCAGCGTCGCGAGCGACCCCCGCACCACCGGTAGCGCGAGGTGTGAGTCGACCCGCGTCGCCCCGTGCCCGGGATAGTGCTTGCCGCACACCGACACGTGCCCGGCGAGTCCCTGCGCCATCGCGATGCCATGCCGCGCGACGAGCCCGGCGTCGGCGCCGAACGACCGCGTGCCGACGACCGGGTTGCGCGTGTCGGACGCGACATCGAGCACCGGCGCGAGGTCGAGGTCCACCCCGGCGTCGGCGAGCAGCCGCCCGAGCGCGGCCCCGCAGCGCCGCGTCAGGTCGATGTCGTCGACGGCCCCGAGCGCCGCGTTGCCGGGCAGCGACGAGCCCTCCCGGGCCTGCAGCCGCGTGACGTCGCCGCCCTCTTCGTCGACGGCGATGACCAGCGGCGCAGCCGCGGGCGGACGGCAGGCCCGCATGGCGTCGGTGAGCCGCCGGGTCGTGGCGACGTCGGGGGTGTTCTCGGCGAAGAGGATGACGCCGCCGAGCCCGTCGCGGATCGCGTCGGCGAGCCACCCGGGCACGCTCGTGCCGGGCGACCCGGCGAGTACGACCCCGAGCGCGAGCGCCCGCGTCTCGCCGACCGCACGGGGCCTCATCCTTTGACCGCCCCGGCCGACAGCCCGGACACGAGGTTGCGCTGCACGAGCAGGAAGAACACGACGACGGGCAGCGTGATGAGCGTCGAGGCCGCCATGATCGGACCCCAGTCGGCGGTGTGTTCCCCGAAGAAGCGCTGCAGCCCGATCGCGACCGTGTATTTGCCGTCGTCCTGCAGGAACGTCAGCGCGAAGATGAACTCGTTCCAGGCCGTGATGAAGCTGAAGACGCTCGTCGCGACGAGCCCCGGCGCGACGAGCGGCAGCAGGACGTGTCGGAACATCTGCCCCCAGCCGCAGCCGTCGACATACGCCGCCTCCTCGACCTCCACGGGCACGGCCGCGACGAACCCACGCAGCTGCCACACCGCGAACGGCAGCGCGAACGCGAGGTAGACGATCGCCAGCCCGAGCAGGCTGTTGAGCATGTGCAGGGTGCGGGCCTGCAGGAAGAGCGGGATGACCAACGCTTCGAGCGGCACCATCTGCGCGACGAGGATCGCCACGAGGATCTGCCGCCGCAGGGGGAACCGGAAACGCGCCACCGCCACCGCCGCGAGCAGCGCGACGAGCGAGGAGACGACGACGGTGACGAGCGCGACGAGCGCAGAATTCAGCAGGTAGCGTCCGAACCCCGCGCTGCCGAGCACGAACTCGAAATGTTGCCAGGTGATCCCGCGCGGCAGCAGCGAGCCGCCGCGGGTCGCCGCCCGCGGGTCGAGCGCCGTCGAGACCATCCAGTAGGCCGGGAAGAGCGCCCCCGCGAACAGCGCCACGAGCCCGACACCCTGCCACGCCGAGAGCCGCCGCCGCGATGGCCGCAGGGCTGGTCGCGGGCCCGGCTGCCCCGCGAGCGCGGTCGTGGGCGGCGCGCTCACAGCTCCTCCTCGGCGAAGAGGGTCCGCAGATAGACGGTCGTGATCGCCAGCAACAGCAACGTGAGCAGCACGGCGATGGCCGAGCCGAGCCCGTACTTGCCCTGCGCGAAGCTCTGGATGTAGCTCCACACGCCGAGGTTGAAGACCTCGCGGTTCGTGCCGGCGCCGCCGGGCATGAGGAAGATCTGCGTGAACACCTTGAAGTCCCAGATCGTCGACAGGATCGTCACGACGGCGAAGATCGGCGTCAGGGCCGGCAGCGTGACGTGCCGGAACCGCCCCCAGGCGCCGGCGCCGTCGATCGTCGCCGCCTCGTAGAGCTCGTCGGGCACCGTGAGCAGTCCCGCGAGCACGGTCACGGCGACGAACGGGAAGCCGTGGTGCACGACGTTGAGCGCCGCGATCGCAAAGAAGCCAAGGCGATCGACGAACCAATTGACCTGCCCGGTCTCGACGAGCCCGATGCCGCCCAGCACGTGCGTGACGAGCCCGTCGGCGGGGTCGAAGAGGAAGACCCACACATACGTGCCGGTGATCGCCGGCACCGCCCACGCGACCATGACCGCGCTGGAGGCCAGGTAGCGCCACCCGGTCGGCAGCGTGCGCAGGAACAGCGCGACGAGCGTGCCGAGTCCGACCGTCGCGACGACACACACGACCGCGAAACCGACGGTGTTGGGCAGCACGACGGTCCACAGGTAGCGGTTGCCGAGCACCTCGGCGTAGTTCTGCCAGCCGATGAAGTTCGTCGTCCCCCGGGTGAGCTCGCGCAGCCCGTAGTTCTGGAACGAGAGCCACACGACCCGCCCGAGCGGCCACACCATGAGCACGGCCATGATCGCCAGGGTCGGCGCGAGCAGGGCCCACGGGCGGATGCGCTGGGCGCGGTGGAACGACGAGCCGCGCCGGGCGGGGGCGGGGGCGCTAGCCACCTGCTACCTCTGGGGTGCGGCGGGTCACTGGCCCGCGAAGGCGGCGTCCATGTCCTTGGCGGCCTGGTCGGCGGCGGCCTTCGCGTCGCTCTTGCCCGAGAGGATCGACTGCATCATCGTCGGCACGACCTTGGCGCCCTGCGCCTTGCCCCACAGCGGCGTGACCGGCACGGTCTTGCCGCCCTTGGTCATCTGCTCGGCGAAGACCTTCGTCAGCTCGTCGCCGGAGGTGAGCTGCGCCTGCAGCAGGCTCTCCTGGCCGGGGAAGTAGTTGGACTCCTGCCCCCACTTCTTCGCCAGGTCGCCGGTGGTCATGAGCTGCACGAACCTCCACGCGAGGTCCTGGTCCTTGCTCGTGGAGAAGATGCCGAGGTGCGAGCCGCCGGTGAAGGAGGGGGCCATGGCCGATCTGCCCGGGATGACGAAGGCCCCGGTCTTCGCGGCGACGTCGGGGGCGTCCTTCTTCAGCGTCGCCGGGGTCCACGAGCCGGCGACGACCATGCCGACATTCCCCTTCGCGTAGGCGGTCAGGGCGTCCTTCTCGGTCCACGTCGCCGCGGCGGGCGTCGAGGACGTCTTCGCGAGGTTCGTCAGGTAGGTGATGCCCTCGACCGCGGGCGCCTGACCGAGCGCGGACTTCCAGCTCGACCCGTCCTGGGTCGCGAGCTCGCCGCCGGCACCCCAGACGAACGGCACCGCGGTGAACTCGCTGCCGCCCGGCACGGGGAAGGCCGTGACGTTCGGCTGGGTCTTCTTGATCGCGGCCACGGCGTCGGTGAGGGCGGCCCAGTCCTTCGGCGGCGTCGTGATGCCGGCCTTGGTGAAGACGTCCTTGTTGTAGAGGACCGAGCGCACCCCGGCATACCAGGGCATGCCATAGAGCTTGCCGTCGATGGTGCCGGCGTCCTTGAGTCCCGGCACGAGGTCGCCGTCGAGGCCCGCACCCTTGACCCGCTCGGTGAGGTCGGCGAGCGCGCCCGCGTCGGCGAACTCCGGCGTCCACGTCGTGCCGACCTCCGCGACGTCGGGCGTCGTGCCGCCCGCGATCGCCGTCGTGAACTTGTCCTTCGCGCTGGCCCACGGGACCATCTGGATGTCGAGGTCGGCGCCCGTCTGGGCCTTGAAGGTGCTCTTGACCTGGTCGAAGTAGGCGGTGGAGTCGGGGTTGGTGCCCTCCATGATCCACACGGTGAGCTTCTTGCCGCCCGCGTCGCCGGTCGCGGCGCCCTGCGATCTACCGCCGGAGTTGCCGCACGCCGCGAGGGTCAGGGTGAGCGCCGCCACCCCGGCGACCGTCGCTGCCAGTGAAGTCCGCATGTCCCGCTCCCTCGCCGCGCTGCCG
>JBDIAP010000048.1:0-22105 GCA_039812485.1 Kineosphaera sp. | reverse complement strand
GGGCTCGCGCCGGACGACGCTCCCCCGCCCCAGGTCGACATCGTCGGCCACTCCCAGGGCGGGCTGCACGCCCTCGACGCGCTGCTCGGTCCGTCGGCGCGCGGGCAGCTCGCCGGCCCCGCCGGGCCCGAGTCCGAGTCCAAGTCCGAGACCAAGTCCACGTCCAAGTCCGAGGAGCTCGGGCACACGGCGCCCGGGACCAGGCACCTCTTCGTCGCCTCGCGCGGCGACTGGGTGCTGCGGGGCGTCGACATCTCGCGACTGCCCGCGACGCCCGCGTGGCGCACGGTCTGGGTGCCGGACACCCCGGCCGGCCGCGCGGTCTCCCACGCCGAGCTGCCGAGCGACCCGGGCGTCATCGCGGCCGTGCTCGACGAACTGCGCCGGTAGCCGGTCCGCGCCCCCACGCCACCTCCCCCACCCCTTGACGAGGGTCGACGGCGGCCGGATCAGGACCGGCCGACGGCGTCGATGATGGGGTCGAGCTGCCGCGCGCTGCGCCCGTCGCCGAGCACCGCCGCCCACGCGGGCACCATGTCGGCGCCGTAGTAGCGGTGCCCGAAGCCGCCCGGCACGTTGTTGGAGACCAGCATGTCGGCGCTGACCTGCCAGAACGTCACCAGCGGCGTCCACGACATCTGCGCCATCGGAGTGTTGGTGCGGGTCTCTCGCAGCCAGGCCGGCGACGTGAAGAGCAGATCCATCGACCACCAGGCGACCGGGTCGGAGGGATGCTGCAGATAGACGAGCCGGGGGTGGGCCCACGCGCCGAGCCGACGGTCGTATTCGTCGACCCAGAGCGCGTCGCCGTGCCCGGCGAAGCGCACGTGCCGGCCGTTGTCGATGACCGGCACGATCGTCGTCGACCCGGGCTGCCGGGCGTCGGTGAAACGCTGCCGATTCGGGGCGAAGGTCGGGGTGCCGCTCCACACCGCCCCGTCGACCTGAGCGAGCATCTGCTCGACGTCGGCGAACCCGCCGTCGCTGCCGTAGGCGCCGAGCGACTCGCCGGTGACGTAGATCTTGGGGCGGTGCCCCTCGGGCAGGGCGGCGACGCGGGCCCGCACCCCGTCGAGCAGCAGCCGCGCCGACCGCGGCGGGTCCTCACCGGCCATGAGCAGCCCGAACGCGGACGGCAGGTCCGAGTAGGCCATCGAGGCGATCGCGGTGTCGCCGTCGAGGAGGTATTCGAACGAGGCCGCCCCCCACGTGTTGATGTAGCCGGTGCTGGTCGCCGTGGTGACGAGGATCGCCCGCCGCTCCCACGCCCGCGTGCGGTCGAGCTCGGCGAGCACCGCGTCGCGGGTCTGCTCCAGCGGCGCCCCCACCCCGACGAACACGCGGATCGGCTCCTTCGCGGCGCGCCCGGTGACGGCCTGGACGCCGCGCGCGTCGGGGCCGCTGGAGACGAAGATCGCGCCGTCCTGGCCGAGGCTGTCCCACGACCACGGCGACCCCGGGCCGCCGCTGCGCAGCGGGCTCGTCGGGGCCACGTGTCCGGCCGGCTGGGTCGCGTTGACGCGCGCCGCCTGCCCTTGGATCGCGCCCTGCACGATCGGGTTGAGGAACTCCACGGCCAGCACCGCGGTCGCCAGCGCCAGCGCACCTGCGACCGCCCGGGCCACCGCCTCCCGGACGATGCGCGACTCGACCCGCGCGAGCAGCCAGCGCAGGAACGCCGTGACGAGCCGCCACAGCGCGATGCTCACGGCGAAGACCGCCAGGGCCACGAGGGTGCTGCCGACCGGATACCACAGCCCCGGCGCGGACAACCCGACATAGGACGTCACGTATTGCTGCCACGCGATCGTCAGGAACGGGAACGCCATGACGCCGAGCAGCACGAGGCCCGCGGCCGCGCCGATGAGCACGCGGGCGCGGCTGCGGATCATGATGACGCGCAGGCCCGTCCAGTGCACGATCCCGCGGCGGACCAGGTCGAGCAGGTAGCCCACGCCGTAGCCGAGCAGGGCGCAGACCGCCGCGACGACGCCCTGCAGCCACCACGGCCGCGGCAGCAGGCTCGGGGTGTTGGAGGCGACGTAGAAGAGCGCCGCGACGACGACGCCCAGGCCGCACGAGCGCGCCAGCATCCGGTGCACCAACCTCGCGCCGAGATCGAAGACGCGGGTGGGCAGCGGGGCCCGCGGCGCGGCGAGGTCACGCGCCGGGCCGGCGGTGGGTGCGTCAGGAGTGCTCGAGGGCACGGCTGCAGTATCCCGTCGTCGTGTACCTGACCGGCCGGGCGGCCGGGTCGGGGCGGAGCCCCTGCCGCCCGGCCGAGGCGCGCGGGCCTCGGCCGGGTCGGGGGCGGACCTCCTACAGGGCGTCGATGATCGCGTTGAGCGTCGGGCTCGGGCGCATGGCCGCCGCGGCCTTGGCGGCGTCGGGGCGGTAGTAGCCGCCGAGGTCGACGGGGTCGCCCTGCACCCCGATGAGCTCGGCGTTGATCTGCTCCTCCTTGTCGCCCAGCTCCTGTGCCACCGGGGTGAACCGGGCCTTGAGCTCGGCGTCGTCGTCCTGCGCGGCGAGCGCCTGGGCCCAGTAGAGCGCCAGGTAGTAGTGGCTGCCCCGGTTGTCGATCTGGCCGACCTTGCGGGCCGGCGACTTGTTCTCCTCGAGGAACCGGGCGATGGCCCGGTCGAGGGTCGCGGCCAGCACCTTCGCCTTCTCGTTGCCGTAGTGCTCGCCGAGGTGCTCCAGGCTCGCGCCGAGCGCGGAGAACTCCCCGAGGGAGTCCCACCGCAGGTAGTCCTCCTTGACGAACTGCTGCACGTGCTTGGGCGCCGACCCACCGGCCCCGGTCTCGAAGAGGCCGCCGCCACCGAGCAGCGGCACGATCGAGAGCATCTTGGCGCTCGTGCCGAGCTCGAGGATCGGGAAGAGGTCGGTGAGGTAGTCGCGCAGCACGTTGCCGGTCACCGAGATCGTGTCCTCGCCCCGGCGGATGCGCTCGAGGCAGTACCGCATGGCCTCGACGGGCGGCAGGATGACGATCTCGAGGCCGTCGGTGTCGTGGTCGGCGAGGTACGTGCGCACCTTGGTGATGACGTTGCGGTCGTGGGCACGCTTGTCGTCGAGGTAGAAGCACGCCGGGGCGCCCGTCGCGCGGGCCCGCGTCACCGCGAGCTTGACCCAGTCCTGGATCGGGATGTCCCGCACGCGGCTCATCCGCCAGATGTCACCCGCCTCGACGTGGTGCTCGGAGAGCACCGACCCGTCGGACATGAGCACGCGCACCGTGCCGTCCTCGGGCAGGATGAAGGTCGTCGGGTGCGAGCCGTATTCCTCGGCCTTCTGGGCCATCAGGCCGACGTTCGGCACCGAACCCATCGTCGCCGGGTCGAGCGCGCCGTTGCGCTTGCAGTCCTCGATGACCTCGGCATACATCGGCCCGTAGCTGCGGTCGGGCACCAGCGCGAGCGTCTCCTGCTGGGCCCCGGCGGCGTTCCACATCTGCCCGGAGTCGCGGACGACGACGGGCATGGAGGCGTCGATGATGATGTCGCTGGGCACGTGCAGGTTGGTGATTCCGCGGTCGGAGTCGACCATCGCGAGGTCGGGACGGGCCTCGTAGCAGGCCGCGATGTCGGCCTCGATCTGCGCGCGCTCCTCCTGCGGCAGCTGGGCGAGCTGCTCGAGCAGCGCGCCGAAGCCGACGTTGGGGTTGACGCCGAGCCGCTGGAAGGTCTCGGCGTGCTTGGCGAAGACCGGCTCGAAGAAGGTCGTCACGGCATACCCGAACATCACGGGATCGGAGACCTTCATCATCGTGGCCTTGAGGTGCAGGCTCAGCAGCAGGCCCTCGGCCTTGGCGAGCTCGATCTGCTTGGCGTAGAAGGCCTTGAGCGCCGCCGCCGACATGAACGTCGTCGAGACGATCTCACCGTCGGTGACCGGCACCGACTCCTTGAGCACCGTCGTGCCCTTGCTGTTGACGAACTCGATGCGCAGCGTGTCGGCCTTGGAGACGACGACCGACTTCTCGTTGCCGTAGAAGTCGCCGGAGGTCATCGAGGCGACGCGCGCCGAGTTGTCGGCGCTCCACGGGCCGAGCCGGTGCGGGTGCTTGCGGGCGAAGTCCTTGACCGACTGGGGGGCGCGCCGATCGGAGTTGCCTTCGCGCAGCACGGGGTTGACCGCCGACCCGAGCACCTTGGCGTAAGCCTCTTGGGTCGCCTTGTCCTCGTCGGTCTGCGGGTCGTCCGGGTAGGAGGGGATGTCGAAGCCCTGCGCCTGCAGCTCCTTGATGGCGGCCTTGAGCTGCGGCACCGAGGCCGAGATGTTGGGCAGCTTGATGATGTTGGCGTCGGGGCTCTGGGTGAGCTCGCCGAGTTGGGCCAGGTTGTCGGGCACCCGCTGGTCGTCGCCGAGGCGCTCCGGGAACTGCGCGAGGACGCGGCCCGCGAGCGAGATGTCGCTGCTGACGACGTCGATGCCGGTGCCGGCGGTGAAGCCGCGCACGATCGGCAGCAGTGACCAGCTGGCCAGTGCGGGTGCCTCGTCGATCTGGGTCCAGACGATCTGCTGTGCTGTCGCTTCGGTGGCCATGGGGCTCCTTCGTCGTCGTGGCGTCTCGTGCCGGTGCCTCGTGGCGGCGTCATCGTGTTCGTCGTCGCCGGCTGTGGTCGCCGCCCAAGATACCTTGATATCGAGATATCTGTCGGTCTCCGCCTCTGCCGAACCCGTGCGGACCGTTCACCTGCGGCGATCGACCGCGGCGACCGCGGCGACCCGGAGGCGGCGGCCCGCCGCAGCTGGGGTTGACCCGACCCTACCCACGATGGGGAAGGATGGGGACCATGCCTGCGAACGCCTACCCGCACCTCGTCTTCGCGACCGACGCGCAGACCCTGCCCCGCGCCGAACTGCAGGGCGTCGTCGAGCAGCTCTTCGCGGCGCGGGAGCCCGCGGTCGGGGTCGAGCAGGGCTCGATTCAGGTCGTCGTGCGGCTCGGCGACTACGCGCTGACGTTCTGGTATGACGACGACTCCGAGGGCCTGGGCGAGCGGTATGCCGGATTCGCCCCGACGCTCAAGCGGCGGCGAATCTCCAGGTGCACGACGATGATCGACGCCTCCGGCGACGCCGACCCCGACGGCGCCCACGCCGGCGACGTGGCGGCCCTCATGCGGGCGCTGGCGCAGCACCCGGGCGTCTATGTCTTCTCGGAGGAGGCCAAGGCGTTCGTCGGCCTCGACGAGGAGGACCCGTTCGCCGAGCCGGCGCCGGCGGCACCCGCGCAGGTCGAGCCGGCAGCGGCGCAGCCCGCGCCGGCACCGATCGAGCCCGTTCAGGAGCAGGCCCAGCCTGTCCTCGCCGAACCGGCGCACGTCGAACCGGCGCACGTCGAACCGGCGCACGTCGAGCCGGAACCGGTCGAGAACCACCCCCAACCGGCGCTCGAGGTGCCTGTCGCCACCGTGCCCACCGAGCCCACCGAGCCCACCGACGTCACCGGGCCCACCGACCTCACTGGTTCCGCCGAGCCCACGGAGCCCAGCGAGCCCATCGAGCCCACGCCGGCGCCGGCCGCCGAGCCCGCCGAACCCGCGGCCGTGGCGGTCGAGCCCGAACCCGAGTCCGCGCCGGTCGTCGAGTCGGTGACGTCCGGGACTGGCGCGCCGGTCGAGCCGGGGCCCGTGGAGCCCGAGCCCGCGCAGGCCGAGACCACGCCGGTGGAGACCGCGCCGGTTGAGACCGCGCCGGTTGAGCCGGTTGAGCCCGAGCCCGCGCCGACGCCCGCGCAGGCCGATCCCGCGGCGGCCGAGCCCGAGAAGGAGGGCGGCTTCTTCAAGCGCCTCTTCGGACGGCGGCGCTGACCCCGCCGCGCCGTCGGTAAAGTCCTCCCTCGTGCCCGGCGCGCGCCCACATCGCGCACCCGCGGGCCCAATAGGTCACACAATGGGGTCGGCCCTCACGAATCACGTTTACTACCAAGGATTCTCATGCAAACTCCCAAGCTCGCTCACCGCTTGGGCGCCGAGGCTCTCGGCACGTTCTGGCTGGTCTTCGGCGGCTGCGGCAGCGCGATCTTCGCGGCCCATGTCATGCACAAGTCGGACCCCGTCAACATGGGCATCGGCTTCGTCGGCGTCGCTCTGGCGTTCGGCCTGACGGTGCTCACCATGGCCTACGCGGTCGGCCACGTCTCGGGCGGTCACTTCAACCCGGCCGTGACGATCGGCGTGGCCGCGGCGAAGCGCTTCCCCTGGAAGGACGTGCCCGCCTACGTCATCACGCAGGTCGTCTCGGGTCTCGTCGCCGGCGTCGCGCTCTACGTCATCGCCGCCGGCAAGGCCGGCTTCACCGCGGCGGGCAACTTCGCCGCCAACGGCTACGGCGCCGCGTCGCCGAACGGCTACGGCCTCGCCGCCGCCTTCATCACCGAGGCCCTGCTCACTGCCTTCTTCCTCTACATCATCCTGGGGTCGACCGACGGGCGCGCTCCGGTCGGTTTCGCGCCCATCGCGATCGGCCTGGGCCTCACGCTCATCCACCTCATCTCGATCCCGGTGACCAACACCTCGGTCAACCCGGCCCGCTCGACCGCGGTCGCCTTCTTCAACGGCGGCGACGCCCCGGCGCAGCTGTGGCTCTTCTGGGTGGCTCCGACCATCGGCGCGATCATCGCCGGTGTCACGTATGCCGCGATCACTGGCGAGCAGCGCGCGGGCATCGACATCGAGGGCGAGAAGGTCGACGCCTGAGACGTCACCCCGAGCGCCTGCAGGCGTTCTCCCGCGGCGGGCCATCAGCGCCGACCTCGAGTCGACGCCGGTGGCCCGCCGTTCGTCTGCCACCCGGTCGTCTGCCACCCACCGTCTGCCACCCGCCGTCCGCCAAACGCCGTCTGCTGTCCGCCCTGTGCCATCTGGCGAACGTCCTCGGGGGGCACGACTCGGGGGCACGACTCGGGGGCACGACTCGGGGGCACGACTCGGGGGCACGACTCGGGGGCACGACACGGCGGGCCGTTCGTCCCGAGTCTGCGCTCCGATCATCGACTCGCCCCAGGCGCCCGACCCCCCTTTGGTAGCGTCGAGCCGTCTGCTGTCATGACACGTCGAAGGGGTCGCATCGTGAGCACCACACCCGTCAAGGTCGCCGTCACAGGGGCCGCCGGTCAGATCGGATACAGCCTGCTCTTCCGCATCGCCAGCGGGGCGATCTTCGGCCCCGACACCCCCGTCGAGCTGCGGCTTCTCGAGATCACGCCCGCGCTCAAAGCGCTCGAGGGCGTCGTCATGGAGCTCGACGACTGCGCGTTCCCCACGCTGGCCAAGGTCGAGATCGGCGACGACCCCAACGTCGTCTTCGACGGCGTCAACCTCGCCCTCCTCGTCGGCGCCCGGCCGCGCACGAAGGGCATGGAGCGCGGTGACCTGCTCGAGGCCAACGGCGCGATCTTCACCGGTCAGGGCAAGGCGCTCAACGACCACGCGGCCGACGACGTGCGCATCGGCGTCACGGGCAACCCGGCGAACACCAACGCGCTCATCGCGATGACGAACGCCCCCGACATCCCCAAGGAGCGCTTCTCCGCGCTCACCCGCCTCGACCACAACCGCGCGATCAGCCAGCTCGCGGCGAAGGTCGGCGTGCCGGTCACCGAGATTCGCAAGATGACGATCTGGGGCAACCACTCCGCGACCCAGTATCCCGACCTCTTCCACGCCGAGGTCTCCGGCAAGAACGCGGCCGAGACCGTCGGCGACCAGGCCTGGATCGAGAACGACTTCATCCCCACCGTCGCCAAGCGCGGCGCGGCGATCATCGAGGCGCGCGGGGCGTCCTCGGCCGCCTCGGCGGCGAGCGCCACGATCGACGCGGCCCGCAGCTGGCTCACCGGGTCGCCCGAGGGTGACTGGGTGTCGATGGCGGTCGCGTCGGACGGGTCCTACGGCGTGCAGGAGGGCATCATCTCCTCCTTCCCCGTGACGACGAAGAACGGCGACTGGCAGATCGTGCAGGGTCTCGAGATCGACGACTTCAGCCGCGGCAAGATCGACGCGAGCGTCGCCGAGCTCGTCGAGGAGCGCGACGCCGTCAAGCAGCTCGGGCTCATCTGAGCCTCGTCCACGCCACGCGACACCGCCGGGCCCCGCTGTCAGACAGCGGGGCCCGGCTGTCGTGTGACAGGCCACGAGCCGATCGCGCGCGGTCTGCCGCGTGGGCGTACCGCGCGCGGTCTCCCCCTCGCCGACGCACCGCGCACGGTCTGCCGTGCGGAGCTCAGGGCTGCGCGGTTCCGCGCCTCCGGCGCTGCCGGGCTCGCGCGGACCGGGCATCCAGCACGAGCACCACGACGACGGCCACGAGGAGCGCGACGTCGAGACCACCGAGGATCTGCCACGGGATGTGTTGCCCGACCATGAGTGCCGCGCCGAACAGGTTGACCGCGGCCGACAGCAGGTGCACGACATCCAGTGCCCGGCTGCGCACCTGCAGACCCCCGAGGCGAGGCCGCGGCAGCCACGCGCGTAGCCACGCCGCGAGCCCGAAGGCGATCGCCATGATCGCGGCCCCGCCGACGACGTGACCCGTCAGGAGCAGCAGGAGCATGCCGACGAGGCCGACCGCGGCGCACAGCCACCACACGCCCAGCCGACCCGGCGCGGACGCCGCCCCCACGTGCGGGTCAGCGCCCGGCGACGGCCATCGGCGCGGCCGCCCGCTCCGCCTGCTGCTCGGCGATCTGCACGATGTTGGTGAGCAGCATGGCCCGGGTCATCGGGCCGACGCCGCCCGGATTCGGCGCCACCCAGCCGGCGACCTGCGCGACATCGGCGGCGACGTCGCCGGCGATCTTGCCGTCGCGGCGGGACACGCCGACATCGAGCACCGCGGCCCCCGGCTTGACCATGTCGGCGGTCACGAGGTCGGGCACGCCCGCCGCCGCGACGACGATGTCGCCGCGACGCACCTCTCCGGGCAGGTCGACCGTGCCGGTGTGGCAGAGCGTCACCGTCGCGTTCTCGGAGCGGCGCGTGAGGATGAGGCCGAGCGGTCGTCCTACAGTGAGGCCGCGGCCGATGACGACGACGTGTGCACCGGCGATCGGCACGTCGTGCCGACGCAGCAGCTCGACGATGCCGACCGGGGTGCAGGGCAGGGGGGCCGCGCGGTTCAGGACCAGCGAGCCGAGGTTGTAGGGGTGCAGCCCGTCGATGTCCTTGGCCGGGTCGACCCGCGACAGCAGCGCGAACTCATCGAGCCCCGTGGGCTGCTGGATGATGAAGCCGGTGCAGCCCGGGTCGGCGTTGAGGTCGTCGATGACGGCCTCGACCTGCGCCTGTGTCGCCGTGGCCGGCAGATCGTGGCGCAGCCCGCGGATGCCGATCTCGGCGCAGTCTCTGTGTTTGGCCCCGACATACCACCGCGAGCCGGGGTCGTCGCCGACGAGCACCGTGCCCAGGCCGGGCACGACCCCGCGCGCCGCCAGCGCCGCGACCCGTTCGGCGAGTTCGGCCTTGATCGTCGCCAGGGTGGCCTTGCCGTCGAGGACGCGTGCGGTCATGGTGTCGATCCTCGCACAGCACTCCCGCGCGCCACGCACGCGCAGAACGCGTCGCGGGCCGCGCCGCCGGTGACCCGTATCCTGGCTGTATGACCTGGTCACTGAGGGGACCGGCGGATGGGTCGCGGGCGGGGGCGCGCGGGGGCGAGCAGGGGGGTCGGGACGTGAGTCCCGCGGCTGCAGCCCGCACGTCGGTCGAGAGACAGCAGGACGCCCCGACCTGGGGGACACACCGGGTGGTCAGCTCGGCGGGCACACCGGGCGCGACGTGCGCCGCGGGCGGGTCCAGCCACGTTCACCGGCTGCAGGCCCACCGGCCCCGTGGCGCCGCCGCGGACGGCACGCGAACCCTCCGCCTCGCGCTGTCCTGGGCCGCAGCCACGGTGTCGCTGTCGGTGTCGTTGGCGGCCTGCTCGGTCTTCGGCGTGTCCGCGCCGACCCCGTCGCCCACCGTCACGGCCCCGCTGGGCGCCCCGACCGCCGAGACGATGCCGCCGACGACCAGCCCCACCTCGAGCGGCCCGTCCGCGAGCCCGACCTCGGGCGGCGGTCAGCAGGCCATCGCAACGCTCCAGGGCGGCAACGGCATGGCGCGCACACTCGTCCTCGGCGACAAAGCCGTGCCCGCCGGCTGGCAGGACAGCACGCCCCGCGAGACGGGGGGCTACCGGATGACGGTCTGCGGGGTCGACCTCGAGCCGAGCGCCCCGCTCGACGGCGCCCAGAAGCGTTGGCAGTATTCGGCGAACGGCCCGTTCCTGGAGGAACACGTGCGGGTCTACAGCGGCGGCACCGCCCGCGCGGTCGTGGGGGCGCTGCAGCGGGCGATCCCCCGGTGCACCCAATACACGACGACCGACGGCCAGACGTCGGCGACGTACCGCGTCGAGCGGCTGGCGGTGCCGGGTGCGGACGCCGGGGTCGTCACGTGGCGGCAGCGACTGACGCTACCGGCGCCGCAGCCCGCAGCGACGACGGCCACGAGCCCCGCCACCGCCCCGGTGCCGACCGCGACGGCCACCACGGCCGCGCCGGTGCTCATCCAGGACGTCGCGGTGACGCGGCGCGGCTCGTCGGTGGTGCTGCTCGCCTCCTACTCGGTGAACACGCCGCCGCAGCCCGAGGTGCTGGCCACGGCCGTGCGGGCGCTGGGGCCCAGTTCCTGAACCGAGCCCGCGTCTGCGGGGCTCGTGGGCCGCGAGGGCAGGCCGGCGGTCCGCAGACCGGGATTTCCTGGCGCCTCGGCCGCTGCCGGAGGCAACAACGTCGTACATCAACCTGAAGTCGAACCTCGCCGGCGGCGCATCGCCGCAGGTCAGAAATCCTGTGCCGGCGCCGACGGCGGTTGATGTACGACGTTGGTGCCTCCCCTCGGCGGCGCAAGCGCCCGCGCTGCCCGGCTCGCGATCCTCGGCGGGCCGCGCCGCCGCGTCTCGGAGCTGAGCACGAGCCGGGCGCGCCGAGGCACCACGATCAGCGCCACGGGCCGCGCGCCGGGGTGAAGCCGCGCGTCAGCGACGCCGGCAAGGCCCTACCCCGGGCGAAGCCGCGCGTCAGCGACGCGGGCAAGGCCTACCCCGGGCGACGCCCACGTCAGCGACGCCGACCCGCCTCGCCCGGGCGGCCTTCGGCGGGGTCGCCCTCGGCGTGCCCCGCGGTCCAGTAGGCGACGGCGTCGACCTGCGCGCGCGGCACCCCGAGGTCGGCGACGAGCCGGGTGCGCAGGGCCCGCACGGCCGCGGCCTCGCCGGCGATCCACGCGCGCCCCTCCGGGGCGAGGATCAGCTCCGGCGCGAGGCCCGCGACGAGGTCGCCGGGCGCGGCCCCGGGGTGTCCGCTGCGCCACAGCCACGTGGCCTGCAGCCCGGCGACCGGCGGCAGCGCGCGGCGCTCGGCCGGGTCGTGCGCCTCGACATACACGCGGGTGGGGGTGTTGTCGCCGGTCGCCGCGAGGGCGTCGAGCAGCGCGACGAGCGCGGGCAGGCCGGTCTCGTCGCAGACGAGCAGCCGTTCGCTCGCGGCGCCCGCGAGGTCGTGCCCGCCGACCGGCCCGGTGAGGTCGAGCTCGTCGCCGGGCTCGGCCCGCTGCGCCCACTCGCCGGCAAGACCACCGCCGTGCACGACGAACTCCACCGCGGCCGTGCCGGATTCGCCGTCGAGGTCGAGCAAGGTGTAGGTCCGGCGGCGGCGCCGGGCTGCCCCGGCCTCGGCCGGGTCGTCGCCGAACGTGCGTCCCCGCGGAAAGGCGAGCTTGACGCGCTGATCGGGACCCGTGGGGGCGACCCCCACGAGCCCCGCGCCGCTCAGCGCGACGCGGACCATGCGGGGCGTCGGGTGCGAGACGTCGGTGACGACGCAGCGCACCGGCCCCCCGCGCCTCCGCGCGCCGCCGCGACCCGTCGCACCGGCCGATCCCGTGACGCTCATCGCCCTGACCTCACCGCTCGTCCAGCGGCGAGCGACGGCGATCGGGGTCGTCCTCGAGGCCGGTCTCGCCGAGATCGTCCGACCCGGGGTGGGTCAGCACGAGCGTGGCGCCGTCGGCGCGGCGGCGCATCTCGGCGGGGGCCAGCACCCGGGCGAGGTGATAGGCGACGACGGTGACGATCGTGCCGAAGGCGATGCCGGACAGGGTGAAGTCCGGGGTGATCTGCAGCGACGTGTCGCCGATGGCGATGATGATGCCCGCGGCCACCGGCACGAGGTTGAGCGGGTTGGCGAAGTCCACGCGATTCTCCTTCCAGATCTTCGCGCCGAGCAGCCCGATCATGCCGTAGAGCACGACCGTGATGCCGCCGAGCACGCCCCCGGGCGTCGCCGAGACGATCGCCCCGAACTTGGGGCTGAACCCGACGAGGATCGCGGTCAGCGCCGCGACGTAGTAGGCGGCCGTGGAGTAGACGCGCGTGCTGGCCATGACCCCGATGTTCTCGGCGTAGGTCGTCGTCGGGCTCCCGCCGACGGCCGTCGCGAGCATGGCCGCGACACCGTCTGCCGCGACGGCCCGGCCCATGACCGGGTCGAGGTTCTCGCCGGTCATCTCGGCGACGGCCTTGACGTGCCCGACGTTCTCGGCGACGAGCGCGATGACGACCGGCAGCGCCGCGATCATGAACGCCGGATGGAACTGCGGCAGATGCCAGCCGACGACCCCGGCCGCGGCGTCGGTCGCGGGCGGCAGGCCGACCCACGGCGCGGCCTGCACCGCCGACCAGTCGACGCGCATGTGGGTGCTCACCTGTCCCGCGGCCGGGCTGAACGACGTGATCGGGCCGAACAGCCGATCGGCCGCGAACGAGAGCACGTAGCCGATGAGCAGCCCGAGGAAGATCGAGATGCGGCCCAGGAAGCCGCGTAGCCCGACGCTCATCGCGATGACCGCGCCCATGACGATCACGGCGATCCACTGGTCCTGCGGCCAGTAGGTGTCGGCGACGACCGGCGCGAGGTTGAAGCCGATGAGCATGACGACGGCCCCGGTGACGACCGGCGGCAGCACCCGCGTCAGCGCGGCGGCGCCCGCGACGTGCAGCACGACGCCGACGACCGCGAGCGCGGCGCCGGCCGTGAAGAGCGCCCCCGTGACCTGCTGCGGGGTGCCGCCCTGTCCCTGGATCGCGACGACCACACCGACGAACGACGCCGACGACCCCAGATAGCTCGGCACGCGGCCCTGCACGACGAGCAGGAAGAGGATCGTCGCGACGCCGCTCATCATGATCGCGAGCTGCGGGTTGAGACCCATGAGCACGGGGAAGACGAACGTCGCGCCGAACATCGCCACGACGTGCTGCATGCCGAGGCCGACCGTGCGCCCCCACGAGAGCCGCTCGTGCGGCCCGACGACCTCGTCGGGGCCGAGCGTGCGCCCGTCGCCCTTGAGCTGCCAACCGATGGCCACGCGGCCCTCCTACCTGCCGGGGGGCGGCCGAGCCGCCCGCGCCTGTCGCGAAGACCGTGGCGCGGCGTGCCGCTTCCGGCGGATCGTGCCAGGTCAGCGCACAGCGTAGACCGCGGTCGCGGCGTCGCGAGCGCGCCCCGCCCCGGGCCGATGCCGGTCGCGACCCCTCGCCCCGGCGGTGTCGGGCCGCGGGGACCGGACGGGGGTCGTCGCGCCGAGGAGTCCGAGCGGCGTCCGGGCGGCGGCGGGGTGGCGGCGGGGTGGCGGCGGGGTGCCGGCGCGCGGGGTGTCACGGGAGGATGGGACGGACGTGGGCTCAGGTGCGGCAGCCCGGACAGGAGGACTCGTGAGCGGTGGTGGGCGCGCCCGAAGGGCCGTGGCGGGGCTCGTGCTCGCGGCCGGGGGCGGCACGCGGATGGGTGCGCCCAAGGCCCTGCTACGGGACGCGGAGGGGACGGCGTGGGTGGCCCGGGCCTGCGCGGCGCTGCGCGACGGCGGCTGTGACGAGGTGACGGTCGTGCTCGGTGCCGCCGCGGACGAGGCCCGCGCGCTGGTCCCGCCGTGGGCCCGGGTCGCGACGGCCGACGACTGGGCCGAGGGCATGGGCGCCTCCCTGCGGGCCGGCCTCGACGCCCTGAGCGGCGGGGGTCGGGGCGACGTGGATCGGCTCGGCTCGGATCGGCTCGGCTCGGATCGGACCCGCACCGACCAGGGCGGCTCGGGTCAGGGCGGCGCGGGTCAGGGCGGCTCGGGTCAGGACGGCGCGGGTCAGGGCGGCTCGGGTCAGGGCGGCGCGGAGGACACCGGCGCAGGTCGGACCGGCGAGCAGCTGTCGGCCGTCGTCGTGACGCTCGTGGACCTGCCGGGGGTCGGGGCGCCGGTCGTGGCGCGGGTGCTGGCCGACGTGGTGCGCGGTCGCGGCGAACGCGAGGTCCGCGCGGCGCTGGCCCGGGCGTGCTACGCGGGGCGGGCGGGGCATCCCGTGCTCCTCGGGCGTGACCACTGGGCCGGCGTCGTCGAGGGCGCCCGCGGTGACGCCGGCGCGCGGGCCTACCTCCGCGCTCGCGACGTCACGCTCGTCGAATGCGCCGACATCGGCGCCGGTGACGACGTCGACACGCCGGCGGATCGCCTACGACTGGCCTTGGGCGAGATCGTCACCTGGTCCAGCGCGCCGAACCCCGTCGACAACCCGTAGACGAGGGTGCCGCTGTCGACGAGCGCCTCGACCGTCACGTCCGTCGTCGGTGCGCTCGTCGTTGTCAGGAGACGTCCCTGTGCGTGTGCGCGGACTCCGCGCGCGCTGACGGCGCACGCACTGTCGCGCCGGCGGGGTTCCCGGCGCAGACTTCAGGTCTGGGCGAAGGAGGCATCATGCGGTTCTGGTCAGCGGTTTCGAGATCCCGGTTCAGGGGCCATCACGTGGCGCAGGTCGCGGCGTGCGTGCTGGCGGTGCTCGTGTCGGCAGTGGTGCTCTTCGCGCCGCTGATGACGCGCGAGTGGGAGCAGGGCGGCCCCGGCACACCGCGTCCCGGCGTCGACTCGGTGCCGAACCACTCGGTGTCGCTGTGGCAGGTCGACGGGGTGGCCGCGCTCGTCGTCGTGCTCATCCCGGTGCTGCTCAGCGCGCTGCCGCTGCTCGCGGCGCAGCGCGCCACGAGCGCCACGCACCTGTGGGCCTCGGTCCTGGCGACGGTGGCGCTGGCCGGGTTCGTGCTGCTGACCGGCCTGAGCGTCGGGCTGTTCTACCTGCCGACGCTGGCGTGCGAACTGCTCGCCATCGGTCTGCTGGCGGGCTCCTCCTACCGGGGTCGGCCGATCGGACCCGCGCACCTCTGACCCCTCGCGGGGCTCGAGGGCGCGGGCCTGCCGGCCCGTTCAGTGCGCGAAGTGCCGCGTCCCCGTGAAGTAGAGGGTGACCCCGGCCGCCTCGCACGCGGCGATCGTCTCGGCGTCACGCACCGACCCGCCGGGGGCGACGATGGCGCGCACGCCGGCGTCGATGAGGATGCCGGGACCGTCGGCGAAGGGGAAGAACGCGTCGGAGGAGGCGACGGCCCCGCGCGCCCGCTCGGCGCCGGCCCGCGCGACCGCGAGCTTGCACGAGTCGACCCGGTTGACCTGGCCCATGCCGATGCCGACCGACGCGCCGCCGGAGGCGAGCAGGATCGCGTTGGACTTCACGGCCCGCACGGCCCGCCACGCGAACTGCAGGTCGGCCGCGGTCGCCGCATCGGCCGCGGGGCCGGCCACCAGGGTCCACCGCGCGATGTCGTCGCCGTGGCCGGCGGTCGGCGTGTCGTCCTCGCTCGGCTCGATCGTCGCGTCGATCGCGTCGCGCTGCTGCACGAGCAGGCCCCCGGAGATCGAGCGGGTCTCGACCCCGCCGCCCGCGGGCGCCGGCACGGTGAGCAGGCGGATGTTCTTCTTGGCGGACAGGGTCGCCAGGGCCTCCGGCTCGAAGGCCGGCGCGACGACGACCTCGGTGAAGATGTCCTTGACGGTGTCGGCCATCGCGGCGGTGACCGGCGCGTTCGTCGCGATGACCCCACCGTAAGCGCTCAGCGGGTCGCACGCGTGGGCCTTGGCGTGGGCGTCGGCGATGTCGGAGCCGACGGCGATGCCGCACGGGTTGGCGTGCTTGATGATCGCGACCGTCGGCGCCTCGCCGTGGTCGTAGGCCGCGCGGTAGGCCGCGTCGGCGTCGACGTAGTTGTTGTAGCTCATCTCCTTGCCGTGCAGCTGGGTGGCCTGGCCGAGGCCGGGGGCGCCGTTGGCGGCGGCGTAGAGGGCGGCCTTCTGGTGCGGGTTCTCGCCGTAGCGCAGGCCCGACAGCTTCGTGTAGGTGCCGCCCATCCACGCCGGGAAGCCCGTGCCGTCGGAGGAATCGGTGAGCACGTTGCCCATCCAGGAGGCGACCGCCACGTCGTAGGTGGCGGTGTGCACGAACGCCTGCGCCGCGAGCCGCTGCCGCTGGGGATGCGTGAAACCGCCGCCGCGCACGGCGTCGAGCGCCTCGGCATACTGCTCCGGGCTCGTGAGGATCGCGACGCTCGGGTGGTTCTTGGCGGCCGCTCGCACCATCGACGGGCCGCCGATGTCGATCTGCTCGACGCACTCGTCGGGGCTCGCGCCCGAGGCGACGGTCTGCGTGAACGGGTAGAGGTTGCTGACGACGAGCTCGAACGCCTCGACGCCGAGCTCGGCGAGCTGCGCGACGTGCTCGGGCTTGCGGGTGTCGGCGAGGATGCCGGCGTGCACGCGCGGGTGCAGGGTCTTGACGCGGCCCTCGAGGCACTCGGGGAAGCCGGTGAGGTCCTCGACCTTGGTGACCGGAAGCCCGAGATCGGCGATGGCCTTGGCCGAGCCGCCCGTCGAGACCAGCGCGACGCCCGCCTCGTGCAGGCCGGTGACGAGCTCGGCGAGCCCGGTCTTGTCATAGACGGAGACGAGGGCCCGGGTGACGGGGCGGCGGTCGGCGGGGTGGGCGGGAGCGTGCGTGTCGGTCACGCCAGCACCCTACCGACGCCGGCCGGGCCGGCTTCGGGTCGTCCCGGGCTTCGGGTCGTCCCGGGCTTCGGGGCCACACGGGTCACGGCCCCGCCTCCGCGCGGGCGGGATCGTCGCCGCCTCCGGTTCGGCGCGGGCCGGGTGGTCGCCGCCCCGGTTCGGCGCGGGTCGGGTCGTCGCCGCCCCCGGTTCGCCACGGGCCGGGTCGTCGCCGCCCCCGGTCGAAGGCTGACCTGGCGGCCGAGGAGCCGTGTCGTGGACGCCGCCCTCGGCTGGGATGTCAGCCCTGGGCCGTCGGGCCGGCAGGGCCCAGCCGCGCGTGGCGGCCGTCGACGGTCAGGCCCCCGGCGGCCATCCGGTGCACGACGTCGACGAGCATCTCGCGCTCGGCGACCTTGATGCGCTCGTGCAGGCCGGTCTCGTCGTCGTCCGGTGCGACGGCGACGGCCCGCTGGTCGATGATCGGGCCGGTGTCGACGCCGGCGTCGACGACGTGACACGTGGTGCCCGTGACCCGCACCCCGTAGGCGAGCGCGTCCCGCACCCCGTGCGCTCCGGGGAAACTCGGCAGCAGCGCCGGGTGCGTGTTGATGACGACCTGCTCGGCGAGCACCCGCGGGCCGAGGATCTTCATGAAGCCCGCCGACACGACGAAGTGCGGCTCGTGCGCGCGCAAGCGCGCGGCGAGGGCCGCGTCCCAGGCGTCGCGGTCGGCATACGCGCGCACCGGCTCGACGAACGTCGGGATGCCCGCGCGCTGCGCCCGACGCAACCCCTCGATGTCGTCGCGATCGGCGCCGACCGCGGCGATCCGCACCCCGTAGGAGGGGTCGGCCGCCGCGTCGATGAGGGCCTGGAGCAGGGTGCCGGACCCGGAGACGAGGACGACGACGGCGGTGGGCTGCACGTCGGCCACCCTAGTCGAGGCCGCGACCGGCCCCGCGGAGTTGCCCGGGCTGACGGCCACCACCGCGGGTCGCAGGCGGTAGCGTCCGGCCATGTCGCAGACTGCCAGCCCTCACAAGATCATCCTCGACTGCGACCCCGGTCACGACGACGCGGTCGCCCTCCTGCTCGCCCACGCCGACCCGCGCATCGACCTGCTCGCCGTGACGACGATCGGCGGCAATCAGACCCTGGAGAAGGTGACCCGCAACGCGCTGGGCATTCTCACGCTCATCGGGGCGACCGACGTGCCGGTGGCCGCCGGCTGCACCCGCCCGCTGCTGCGGGACATGCAGGTCGCCGCGCACATCCACGGCGAGTCCGGACTCGACGGCGTCGACCTGCCGGCACCGACGATCGCGCTCGATCGCCGCCACGCGGTCGACGTCATCGTCGACACCGTCATGGCCCACCCGCCCGGCGAGGTGCGCATCGTGGCGACCGGGCCGCTGACGAACCTCGCCCTGGCCGCCCGCAAGGAGCCCGCGATCGTCGAGCGGGTGCGCGAGGTCGTGCTCATGGGCGGCGGCGTGCACGTCGGCAACGCGACACCGGTGGCCGAGTTCAACGTGCTCGTCGACCCCGAGGCCGCCCAGATCGTCTTCGGCGCCGGCTGGCCGGTCGTCATGATCGGCCTCGACGTCACCCATGAGGCCCTGGCGACGAGGGCGGTCGCCGAGCGCATCGCCGAGTTCGACTCCCCCGCCGCGGGATTGGTCGGGCAGCTCATCGCCGCTTTCGGGCGGGCCTATCGCGAGGTGCAGGGCTTCGAGGCGCCGCCGGTGCACGACCCGTGCGCGGTCGCCTACGTCATCGATCCGAGCATCGTCGCCACGCGCCGGGCCCCGCTCGTCGTCGAGCTGCACGGCGAGCACACGAGCGGCATGACGGTCGCCGACCTGCGCGGCGACGAGCCCGCCGACTGCCCGACGCGGGTGGGTCTGGGGCTGGACGTCGAGCGCTTCTGGGACCTCGTCACCGACGCCGTGCGCCGCCTCTCCTGATCCAGGTGCGGCGGACGCTCGCGCTGACCACCGCCGGCGTCGTGCCGCCGGCGCCCGGCCTCGCGGTCGCGTGGTGCCCGGCCTGGCGGTCGGGTGCCCGGCCTCGCGGTCGCGTGGTGCCCGGCCTGGCGGCCGGGTGCCCGGCCTCGCGGTCGCGGTGCGCCTGGTCGGGGGGACCGTCAGTCCCGACGTGGGCCGCGTCGCCGCGAGGGGATCCGGCGCACCCGCACGGCGCTCACGGCGAACGCGAACAGACCCCCGAGCAGCAGCTCGCCGGTCAAGGCCGAGCCGGCGAGCAGCGGAGACACACCGACGTGCCCGAGCCGGTCGGAGCCGAGCGCGCCGGAGCACAGCGCGAAGACGAGGGTCATACCCGCGCCGGTGAGCCCGCACGCCGCGGCGATCGTCGCGGCCCGGTGCCGCCACGACGAGAGCCGGGCGCCGCTGCGCACGGCCATCCAGCCGACGCAGCAGCCGACGACGACGGGCACGACCAGCACGACCGCGAACCACTCGGGCAGCGGTCCCGGGTCGGGCAGCGCCCCGAAGGCCGGCACGAGCGGCAGCGCGCCCCCCTCGACGGCGCGGACGCTGACGGCCGGCCCGTTGCCGATGGCGAAGCCCGGACCGGCCGCGACCGAGACCGCCCACGCGGCCGCCGTGGGCAGGTAGAGCAGCTGCCCGAGGGTCAGCACGGCCCCGCCGACCCAACCGGGGCGCAGGTCGGCGTAGAGGCTGCCGACGCGATCGTGGCCGAACCCCAGGAGCACCGCCGCACCGATCGCGCCGAGCACGAGCATCGCCACGACGCCGCGCACAGCCGGTCGCAGCGCGCGGCGCAGCCAGGTCGGTACGCGGTCGTGCCAGGTGTCGAGGAGTCGCGGGCACACGCTGTCGAGCCGACCGGCGAAGACGTCGACGCAGGCCCAGAGCAGCCCGAGGGCGGCCAGCACGGCGGCACCGAACGCGGCGACCAGAGGTGATGCGGAGGCACCGGGCAGCCGCGCGAGGGTCGCGACGAGGAAGGCGACGAGCGCGTAGACACCGATGAAACCCGCGCCGAGCACGGCGACGTCGCCGCGCACGAGTCCCTGCGGACGCGCCCGCGGGCGGCGCTGCGCCGCGGGGGCGAGGAGCCGCTGCGCCGACCAGCGCAGCGTGAGCAGCGGCAGCAGCGTGAGCAGCCACGGCACGAGTCCGACGCTGCCGCGCCCCAGGTGCAGCGGCACGCCGTGGGCGAGGAGCCAGCCGAGCAGCCCCAGCGAGATCGCCTGCCCGGGCGGCACCGTCGAGCTGGCGCTGGCCAGCCACGCCGCGAAGACCGCCGTGACGACGATGCTCGCCGAGGCCAGCGCCGCACCGATCGCGTAGGCGAGCACCCGCGCCCAGTCCGGGGCGTCATCGAGCGCGCCCGGCGGGGGTGGCGGCCGGCGGGAGGCGGCGGGCTCGGGGCGGGAGGGGCGTGTGGGCAGGACGGGCATTCGCATGGCGTGCCTATCGTCGCGCTCCGGCGCGCCCGCGCCCAAGCGGGCGCGCCGGGGGCAGGCGCGAGGATCTGGGCGCTCGATCGTGGTCGACGACACGACCGACGCCGCTGTCGACGCCGCAGTGGGCGCCGCAGCCGGCACCGCAGTCGGCACCGCAGTCGACGCCGAAGTCGGCACCGCAGTCGGCACCGCAGTCGACGCCGAAGTCGGCACCGCACCCCGCGCCGACGCCCCGTCCCTGGGCCCCGCTCGATCCACAGGGCCGCGGGCCGCGCGTCCTTCTCCACAGCCGCGGCGCCCGTCGCCGGCGCGGTCGCCGGGGCGCGGGGCAGGGTCGTGGGGTGACCGACCTGATGGACCTGACGGACCTCCCGCTGCGTGTGCGCGCCGCTCCCGCGCTGCTCGCCCTCGGCGGCCTGGCCGTCGGCGCGTGGGTGCGCCGGCGGCTGCTCGCGGGAGCCCACCGGCGCGGCGAGGAGAGCGCTCGGGCGCCGCGCGATCCGAGCTGGCTGCCGCCGGTGCTCGCGCTCGCGTGGGCCTCGCTCACCGTCACGGCTGTGCCTGCCGCCGCGCCCGCGGGTGCGCTCGTCGCCTACCTGGGGGCGTCCGCGGCGCTGGTGTGGCTCGTGGGCGTCGACCTCGACGTGCGCCGCCTGCCCAACGCCATGACCGTGCCCGGGCTGTGGGTCGGGCCGCTGGTGCTGCTGATCTGTGCCGTCGGCGCCCGCGACCCGGCCGCCGCCGTGCGGGTGGTCGCGGGCACGGTGGCCGGTGGGGCTCTCTACGGGGGGTTGTATGTCGTGGGCCGCCGCCGCGCGGCCCCCGGCCTGGGTCTCGGCGACGTCAAGCTCGCCGCGTGCCTCGGGCCGTGGCTCGCCTACGCCGGGTGGTCGCGGCTCGCGGCGGGGCTCTATCTCGGCCTGCTGCTCGGCGGCCTGGCAGGCGCGGCGGCGCTGATCGCCCGCCGCGCCGGGCCGCGCCACACCCTGCCGCACGGCCCCGCCATGGCGCTGGGGGCCTGGGCCGCGCTGTGCCTGCCGCTCGGCTGATGCGCGGTCGCGGTCGTCGGGATCGCGACGGCGAGCCGGAAGCTCAGCGACTGGGTCTGCGATGCGGTGCCGGCACACGCCGAAGGGCACCGCCGTCACGAGACGGCAGCGCCCTTCGACACGGCGACGGCGATCAGCGCCGCTCGATGTAGTCCTGCAGGTCGACCTGAGGCGTCGGCTGGAGCCTGTCCGCGGGGTTGACCGGGGCCGGCGGCTGACCGACCTCGATGCCGGGGTCGCCGCCGCCGGAGTGGTCGTCGCTCATCGTCGAGTAGTCGAACGGGTCGGCGCCGTCGAGCACCTGGTGCACCCGGCCGAGGTCGACGGTGCCGGTCCAACGGCCGACGAGGATCGTCGCGACGGCGTTGCCGGAGAAGTTCGTCACCGCGCGCGCCTCGGACATGAAGCGGTCGATGCCGACGATGACGCCGACGCCGTCGAGCAGCGCAGGGGCGTGCGCCTGCAGGCCGCCCGCGAGCGTGGCCAGGCCCGCGCCGGACACACCCGCCGCGCCCTTGCTGGCGATGATCATGAAGACGAGCAGGCCGACCTGCTCACCGAGCGACATCGGCATGTTCATCGCGTCGGCGATGAAGATCGCCGACATCGTCAGGTAGATCGCGGTGCCGTCGAGGTTGAAGGAGTAGCCCGTCGGCACGACGATCCCCACGGTCGACTTCTGCACGCCG
>JBDIAP010000047.1:0-22397 GCA_039812485.1 Kineosphaera sp. | reverse complement strand
ATCGGCGTCGATTGACCGCCTTCGCCATCGGCGTCGATTGAATCGACGAGCGGTCAGGCCGACACGGTGAGCCCGACGCTTTCAGGATGACGCGATCAGGCCGACGCGATCAGGATGACGCGGCCAGCGCCCGCGTCACGTCGCGCCACCGCTCCAGCGTCGCGGTCGCAGCACCGCTGTCGATCGCGTCCCGCGCCCGTGCGATGCCCTCGGCCAGGGCGGCGTCCAGCGTGGCCTCGTCGGTGACGGGCGCCCCGCCGGCGACGGCGAGGGCCACACCGGCGTTGAGCAGCACGGCGTCACGGATGGGCCCGGCCGCCCCCGCGAACGTCTCGAGCACGACACGCGCATTGTGCGCGGCGTCGCCGCCCCGCAGGCTCTCCAGCGGGGCGTATTCGAGCCCCACCCGGGCCGGGTCGACGCTCAGCTCCAGCACGCGACCGCCGTCGACCCACCACAGTGACGACGTCGTCGAGATCGTCAGTTCGTCGAGTCCGTCGTCACCACGAAAGACCGCCGTTCGCCGGCCCCGCGACGCGAAAACGCCCGCGACGAGCGGAGCCATCCGGGCATCGGCGACACCGACGGCGGCGAACTCCGGCTGCGCCGGGTTCGTCAGTGGGCCGAGCACGTTGAAGACGGTCGGGATTCCGAGCTCGGCGCGCACGGGCCCGGCGTATCGCATCGACGGATGGAACCGCTGCGCGAAGCAGAACGTGATCCCGGCGTCGGTGGCGACGGCGGCGACCTGGTCGGGTTCGAGCGTCAGGTCGACGCCCAGCGCCTCCAGGCAGTCGGCGGTCCCGGAGCGCGACGACGCGGCACGGTTGCCGTGCTTGACGACCCGCACTCCCGACGCCGCGACGACGAGGGCCGCCATCGTCGAGATGTTGACGGTCTGGGCGCGATCGCCGCCGGTGCCGACGATGTCGATCGTCGGCCCTGGCACCTCGATGCGACGCGCGTGGTCGAGCATGACGTCGGCGACGGAGAGGATCTCACCGCTGGTCTCACCCTTGCCGCGGAGGGCGACGAGGAACGCCGCGATCTGCGCCGAGGACGCCTCGCCCGACATGATCTGCTCCATCGCCCACGCCGCCGAGGTCGGTGGCAGCTCGGCGCCCGCGAGCAGTGTCGTGAGGACCTCGCTCCAGCTGGTCGTCTCCTCCACCTCAGCGGGCGGCATCGGAGCCGGCGGCCTCGTCCCGGCGGCGGGCGACACGGGCGACGGCGTCCGCCATCGCCGCGGGGTCGATCGGGTGCGGCACGGCGTGATCGGCATACGACCACGAGGCCAGCCAGGCGTCTTGCGGTCGCCCGGTCAGCACGATGACGGGTGGGCACTCGTAGATGGAGTGCTTGAGCTCTCGGCACAGCCCCAGCCCGCCATAAGGCGTCGCCTCGCCGTCGAGCACGAGCAGATCGAAGCTGCCGCTCTCCGCGGCGGCGACCACGGCATCGGAGGTCGCGCACTCATGCCAGGACTCGACCTCCACATCGCGGGCGGGACGCCGCCCCACGGCCAGGCGCACCGCGTCCCGCGTCGACACGTCGTCGCTGTAGAGGAGGACGTTGACCCGATGCCTGGTCGCCTGACCGGACGCCTGCGGGCTCTGTGCTGCCGTCATGGCGCCGATCCTACCCAGCCGCACCTCCGGGAACGCCGCAGACCCGGCATGTGTCGACGCGCCGGGCGCCCATCGACGCACGCGACACCCGTCGCGCCGCGGGCACCACGCTCGGAGCGGGAAAATCACCGCGCCGCAACGCGCCCAATCCATCCCCAACAGCACACGAGGCGGCCACTTGTGGCCATAATGGCGCACGTGGCGACCGTTTCCTCTACTCACGCACACCCGCCGGCGGGCTCGGGGCACTCCGGACATGCGGGCACGATCCCCGGGCACGGCCCGGTCACCAGACCGAACATGGCCGCGGTGGGCACGATCGTGTGGCTGTCCAGCGAGCTGATGTTCTTCGCCGGACTGTTCGCGATCTTCTTCACCCTCCGGGCGGTGCGTCCGGATCTGTGGGCGCTCGAGACGCCCAAGCTCAATGTGCCCTTCGCAACTGTGAACACCCTGATCCTCGTGATCTCCTCGGTGTGGTGTCAGTTGGGTGTGCACCGCGCCGAGCAGGGTCGCGGGTCGCGCATCGGCGGCGTCTTCGACGTCCGCGGCTGGGGCATGCGCGAGTGGTATGTGCTCACCTACATCTTCGGCGGGCTCTTCGTGGCCGGCCAGGTCTTCGAATACGCGGAGCTGACCCTGCACGGCGTGACGCTCTACGTGAACGCCTACGGCTCGGCCTTCTACATGACGACCGGCTTCCACGCCATCCACGTCACCGGCGGCCTGATCGCGTTCCTTCTCATCATCGGCCGCACGTTCACGACACGCGCCTACACGCACAGGCAGGCCACGGGAGCCATCGTCACGTCGTATTACTGGCACTTCGTCGACGTCGTCTGGATCGCCCTCTGGGCAACCATCTACCTACTCAAGTAGTAGGTTTCGCATCCGAGCAGCCCTCCCCCAGCCCGCCTCCTTCGACGCCAAGGACCGCACCGTGAATTCACTCGCCGCCCGTCGTCGCCATCCCGCCGCACTCGTCGTGCTCCTGCTCATCGGCCTGTTCGCCACCGGGGGGCTGTACACGCTCCTGTCCCCTCGGGCCGACGCCGGGGCCAAGACGATGACTGCCGCCGATGTCGAGACCGGGCGCAAGATGTTCCTCGCCAACTGCGCCAGCTGCCACGGCATCCAGGGTCAGGGCACCGCGGACGGACCGAGTCTCGTCGGGGTCGGCGCCGCTTCCGTGGACTTCCAGATGGGCACCGGGCGCATGCCGCTGGCCGCGCCTGCGGTGCAGGCTCAGCGCACGTTCCCCGTGAAGTTCGATCAGCAGCAGATCGACCAGATCGCGGCCTACGTGCAGACGCTGGGCCCCGGCCCGGCCGTGCCGGACGAGAAGTACGCGAGCGGCGTCGGTGGAGACACGGCTCGCGGCGCGCAGATCTTCCTCGTCAACTGCGCGATGTGTCACAACTTCGCGGGCTCCGGCGGTGCGCTGACCCGCGGCAAGTGGGCCCCGCCGCTGCAGGACATCGAGGGCAAGCACATCTACGAGGCGATGCTCACCGGTCCCCAGTCGATGCCGGTTTTCAACGAGACCAACCTGTCGCCCGAAGCCAAGCGCGACGTCATCTCCTACCTGCACGAGCTCGACAAGAAGGAGAGCCCGGGCGGTGCGAGCCTCGGCAACATCGGTCCCGTCGGTGACGCCTTCTTCTTCTGGCTGCTGGCCATCCCACTGATGCTCGGCGCGGCGATCTGGCTCGGCCGCAAGGCCGCATGATCATCGCCAGACCGCCCCTGCACTCCCGGATCGAGGAGATCTCACAGTGAATGACAACGCGAACCCGCAGCACCACGGGAGCGGCTCGGCAGTCAGCCTGGACCACGGCCACGTCGAGGGCAGCGGCGCCGGCCTGCCCGAGCGGTTCGAGAACCCGGGCCTCCCCCCGCACCAGCCCCGCCACGCCGACGTCGACCCCGCGGCCGCCAATCGTGCGGAGCGGCAGGTGCTCGGCCTGTTCACGCTGTCCGTGCTCGGCACGCTGCTCTTCGTCTTCGCCTACTTCGCGTTCGACACCGACCAGCTGGTCTTCATCCCCTTCCTCGGGCACCTGAGCATCCTGCACGTCCTGCTCGGCCTCGGGCTCGCCCTGAGCCTGCTGGGCATCGGCCTCGGAGCCGTGCACTGGGCCAAGACGCTCATGCCCGACACGGAGACGATCGAGCATCGCCACCCGCTGGGCGCCTCCGAGGAGGACCGCGAAGCTCTCGTCGAGACCCTGGACGAGGGTTATCAGGCCTCTCAGCTGGGACGTCGCCCCATGATCGGCATCCTCGGCGGCACCGCCCTCGGGCTCTTCGCGATCCCGCCGGTCGTCCAGCTCGTCGGGGGCATGGGTCCGCTGCCGGGGGCCGAGCTCAGCGAAACGTTCTGGCAGAAGGGCATGCGCCTCATGCGCGACCCCGAGATGACCCCTGTCAAGGCCTCCGACGTCACGATCGGGTCCGCGTTCCACATCCTCCCCGAGCACATCGACGCCTCGCTCGAGCAGCTCGAGCAGCTCGGGTTCGTCACCGACGAGGAGCGCCGCACCGGCGACTACCGCAACGATCAAGACCTCGACTACCTGCAGCGCAAGGCCAAGGCATGCGTCCTGCTCATGCGCCTCGAGCCCGAGCTGCTCACCGACAAGTCCCGGCAGTGGAGCTATTACGGGATCGTCGCCTACAACAAGATCTGCACGCACGCGGGGTGTCCGGTGGGCCTCTACGAGCAGCAGACCCACCACCTGCTGTGCCCCTGCCACCAGTCCACGTTCGACGTCACGCAAGACTGCAAGGTCATCTTCGGCCCGGCCAAGCGCCCGCTGCCGCAGTTGAAGATCACCGTCGACGACGAGGGCTACCTGGTCGCCGCTCAAGGTTTCGCCGAGCCCGTCGGCCCGAGCTTCTGGGAGATCCACTCATGAGCACCGCCGCAGCGAGCACCTCGCGTTCCGAGCGCGCGCAGCGCCGCCCGACGTCCAAGGTCGGCGAGGTCGCCACCTGGTTCGACGACCGGACCGGGCTCGCGAAGCCCGTGCGCTACCTGATGCGCAAGGTCTTCCCGGACCACTGGTCGTTCATGCTCGGCGAAGTCGCGATGTATTCCATGCTCGTCGCCCTCATCACGGGGGTCTTCCTCACCCTGTGGTTCGTGCCGAGCATGGGTCACGTCGTCTACGACGGCTCCTACGGTCCCCTCAACGGCGTCGGCATGTCGGAGGCCTACCGTTCGACCCTCGACATCTCGTTCGACATCAAGGGCGGCCTCCTCATCCGCCAGATCCACCACTGGGCGGCCCTTTTCTTCGTGGGCGCCGTCGGCCTGCACGCCGCGCGCGTCTTCTTCACCGGAGCGTTCCGCAAGCCGCGTGAGATCAACTGGGTCATCGGCACGGTGCTGCTCCTGCTCGCCTGTGTCGAGGGCTTCGCCGGCTACTCCCTGCCGGACGACATGCTGTCCGGCGTCGGCCTGCGCGTCATGGAGGGCTTCGTCCAGTCCTCCCCGATCGTCGGCTCCTACCTGTCCTACCTGATCTTCGGCGGAGCCTTCCCCGGTGAGCTCGTCATCCCGCGGCTCTACATGGTGCACATGCTGCTCGTGCCGGCCCTGATCATCGGCCTGTTCACGGCCCACCTCGTGCTCGTGGTCGTGCACAAGCACACGCAGTACCCCGGGCCCGGCAAGACCAACGACAACGTCGTCGGCTTCCCGGTGATGCCGGTCTACGCCGCCAAGGCCGGTGGCTTCTTCTTCATCGTGTTCGGCGTCATCGCGCTCATCTCGGGGCTCGTGGCCATCAACCCGATCTGGCTCTACGGGCCCTACGACCCGTCGCCGGTCACCGCCGGCGTCCAGCCCGACTGGTACATGGGCTTCGCCGACGGCGCCCTGCGGCTGCTGCCGGGCTGGCTGGAGTTCACGACCTTCGGCTACACCTGGTCGCTCAACCTCGCTCTGGGATCGATCATCCTGCTGCCGGTGATGTTCACGCTCATGGGCGCCTACCCCTTCCTCGAGGCGTGGGTGACCGGCGACAAGCGTGACCACAACCTGCTGCAGCGCCCCCGCAACGCCCCGACCCGCACCGGCATCGGCATGGCCGCCATCACGGCCTATCTCGTGATGTACATCGCGAACGCCAACGACCACCTCGCGGTGAAGCTCGGGCTGTCGATCAACGACATCACGATCGCCCTGCGCATCCTCTTCTTCGTGGGCCCGATCATCGTGTTCATGGTGACGAAGCGCATCTGCCTGGCCCTGCAGCGTCAGGACCGGGAGCTCGTGCTCCACGGCACCGAGACCGGTCGTATCGTGCAGACCCCGGACGGTCGCTTCTTCGAGGTGCACGAGCCTCTCGACCGCTACCAGCGGTGGCCGCTCGTCGACTACCAGGCGCCCCGGCCGCTGGAGATCGAGTCCGGCGAGGACGAGCACGGCGTCGCCCGTCCCACGGCCAAGAGCGAGAAGCGTCGCGCCGCCTGGTCGCGCTTCTACTTCACTGATCGGATCGAGCCGGTCACGCCCGCCGAGCTCGAGGCGGCCCACCACGACGGGCACGGCCACGAGAGCATCGACGACGACGACTCCCGGGCGCTGACGAGCAGCTCGCCACAGCACTGACGGCGGATCCCGTGCCTGCGGGCGCCATCGAACACGACGGGGCCGGGTTCCGAAACGGGAACCCGGCCCCGCGTCATGCGCCGCTAGGAGAGGACCGAGAGCATGGAGATGACCCGCCAGGACTTCGAGGACCTCGTCGGTGATGCTCTCGACGCCGTGCCGGCCGAGCTGCTCGATCTGCTCGACAACGTCGTGATCCTCGTCGAGGACGAACACCCCGAGGGCGAGGAGCTCCTAGGGCTCTACGAGGGCACTCCACTGACCGACCGCAGCGACACCTTCGGGCCACCGATCCTGCCCGACCGGATCACGATCTTCCGTGGGCCGACACTGCGCATGTGCCGGGACGCCGACGAGGCCCGCGAGGAGGTCGCGATCACGGTCGTGCACGAGCTCGCGCATCACTTCGGCATCGACGACGCGCGCCTCCACGAGCTGGGGTGGGGATGAGGGGACCAGGGTAGGTCCTCACGCGGCGGCGTTCTTCGCCTTCGCGGAGACCTTGCCGGCCTTGCCGGCCTTCTGCACGGGCTTGGCGAGGGCGCTGCGCGCCTTCCACTCGTCGTGGCTGAACAGCCACACCCCCACTCCCTCGTGCGGCTTCATGCGGCGCGGGGAATTGACGAAATCGACGACGTCTCCGACGAGACTGGCGTGGAACATGGCGCGCGCCGCCGACGGGCTCATGTTGACGCAGCCGTGCGACACGTTGCGGCGCCCCTGAGCCCACACCGACCACGGCGCCGAGTGCAGGAACTCACCGGTGTTCGTCACGCGCATCGCGTAGTCGACCTCGGTGCGGTAGTAGTTGGGGTCTTCCTTCGGCACGCCGAGGGTCGCAGCGTCCATGACCATGTACGCCTGCTTCTCGGTGATGATCTTCGTGCCCGAACGCGTGCGCCACTCCGCAGTGGCCTGACCTGAGCTCACGGGGTAGCGGTGAACGACCTTGCCGTTCTCGCGCACGGTCATGACGTGGTTGGCGATGTCGACCGTCGAGATCCGGGCGCGCTTGCTGATCGTGAAGCTCGCGCCCTTGTCCTGCGTGACCCACTTCTTGCTTCCGGTCTGCACGCCGCGCAACGGTGCATTGACCGTGACCTTCGTGCCGGGCTTCCAGTAGGTCTTGGGTCGCCACATGAGCTGGTTGTCCGACAACCAGCCCCAGGAGCCCTCCTGCGCCGGCACCGTCTTGATGGACATCCGCTTCTCGACGTTCTGGCGCATCTGCGGCGTGACGACGATCGAGTCGAACGTCACCATGACGGGCATGCCGACACCCACGGTCGTCTTGTCGGGCGTCACCCGGTAGGTGGCCTCGACCTTCGGGGTGAGGGTCTTGAAGGAGCGGGTGAAGGCACCCGCCGTGCCGTTCTGGGACTGCCCCGTGGCCTTGAGGGTGTAGGCGGTGCCAGGACTGAGCATGTCGACGAGCCGCCACGTGCCGTCCTTGAGTTCGCCCTTGAGTTCCTTGCCGTCGGGCCCCTGCAGGGTCACGGTGTGCAGATTGCCCTGCGTGGCCGAGACGGTGACCGCAGCGTCCGGACGCACGTCGGCCGCGTCCTCCTGCACGGACGCGCTGAACGACACCGGCGGCACGGTGGCGGCATCCTGGGGTGCGCCGCCGTCGGTGTCTGCCCCGACGCTGCCCGCCGCTTGACAGCCGGTGACCGCCACGAGCGCCGCGAGGGTCACACCGTTCGTCAGGCCGCGCGCGGTGCGACGCGCGGCGCGCTCGATGGTGACACGTGACGACGACTTCACGACTGACGAACCTTCCGGACGGACCACCCACGTGACGGGGACCGAGACGGTGCTACGGTCCCCGGCTGCCTGTGCGTCCGCTGCGTCGATGCCGCCCCGGGCGACACGACCAGACAGGTCCAGCAGCGCCCCGGACAGGTCCCCCCAGACACACAACCAGGTAATAGCCACACCACCATACCCCGGCTGACCAGGGGACCGAAACATGCGGTCGACGCGCGAGCCGTCACCCCACGCGAGGCGGGGCCCGGATCAGGTGATCCGGGCCCCGCCTCAGGTGTGGGAGGACGTCCTTAGATGACGTCTCCGCGGAAGTACTCGAACGCCCAGAGGATGAGCGCCACGACGCCGGCGACCGCGCCGATGCTGAAGAGCCACCACCCGCTGTGGTTCGTGATCGCCAGCCCGAGGAACACGAGGAACGCCGACAGCCCGAGCCACAGCGGCGACCAGCTGTAGGGAGAGAAGAAGCCGTATTCGCCGGCGGAGTCAGCAATCTGCCCGTCGGGGTTGTCAGCCGGGTCGACGTCGAGCTTCTTGACGGTGGACCCGAGGTAAAGGCCGACCATGCCGGTCATGAGGCCCAGCAGCGTGATGCCGATGACACCTACCGGCTCCCACGTCCCCATCACCGCGTGGGTGAAGTAGGCGTAGATGATCGCGATGGGCACGAAGAAGGCGATGCCGAGCAGGAACAGACGTGAGGAGGTCTTCATCGGGCGTCGGTCTCCTTGGAGGGCTGAGAACGCAGTCGCGCAAGCACTCGCTCATCGGCCTCGGGGCCGGCGTGCTCGTCGACCTCGGGGTGGTGCAGGTCGAACGCGGGCCGCTCGGAGCGGATGCGCGGCAGCCGGTCGAAGTTGTGTCGCGGCGGCGGGCAGGACGTGGCCCACTCCAGGGAGGCGCCGTAGCCCCACGGGTCGTCGCTCGTCACGTGCGGCGCGTAGCGGTGGGTCTTCCACACGTTGTAGAGGAACGGCAGCATCGAGAGGCCGAGCAGCAGGGCGAAGATCGTCGAGAACTGGTTCATGAACGTGAAGTTGTCCTCGACCATGTAGTCGCCGTAGCGGCGCGGCATGTGCTGCATGCCGAGCACGTGCTGGATGAGGAACGTGCCGTGGAAGCCGATGAAGAGCATCCAGAAGTGGATGATGCCCAGCTTCTCGTCGAGCATCTTGCCGGTCAGCTTGGGCCACCAGAAGTAGAAGCCCGCGAACATCGCGAAGACGACCGTGCCGAACACCGTGTAGTGGAAGTGCGCCACGACGAAGTAGGTGTCGGAAAGGTGGAAGTCGAGTGCCGGGCTGGCGAGGATGACACCGGTCAAGCCACCGAAGAGGAAGGTGACGAGGAAGCCGATCGCCCACACCATCGGGGTTTCGAAGGTGATCGAGCCGCCCCACATCGTGCCGACCCAGTTGAAGAACTTCACGCCGGTCGGCACCGCGATGAGCATCGTCATGATGGCGAAGAAGGGCAGCAGCACCTGGCCGGTGACATACATGTGGTGGGCCCACACGGTGACGGACAGGGCGGCGATGGCGACCGTCGCGAAGACGAGACCCTTGTAGCCGAAGATCGGCTTGCGGGAGAAGACGGGCAGGATCTCGCTGATGATGCCGAAGAACGGCAACGCGATGATGTAGACCTCCGGATGCCCGAAGAACCAGAAGAGGTGCTGATAGAGGATCGGCCCGTCGTTCGCCGGGTCGAAGATGTGCATGCCGAAGAGCCGGTCACCGATGACGCCCATGAACGCGGCGGTCAGCACGGGGAAGGCCATGAGCACGAGGATCGATGTGATGAGGATCGTCCACGAGAAGAGGGACATCCGGAACATCGTCATGCCGGGAGCCCGCATACAGACGATCGTCGTGATGAAGTTGACGGCACCCATGATCGTGCCGAAACCGGTGAGGCCGAAACCGACGAGCCACAGGTCGCCGCCGAGGCTCGGCGTGAATGTCGCGTTGGACAGCGGCGCGTAGGCGAACCACCCGAACGACGCGGCCCCCTCGGGCACGAGGAAGCCTGAGACCGCCATGAGGCCACCGAAGAGGTAGAGCCAGTAGGCGAGCATGTTGAGCCGCGGGAACGCGACGTCCGGCGCACCGATCTGCAGCGGCAGCAGCGCGTTGGCGAATCCCGAGAAGAGTGGGGTCGCGAAGAGCAGCAGCATGATCGCGCCGTGCATCGTGAACAGCGCGTTGAACTGTTCGAGGTTCTCGACCACCTGCAGGCCCGGCTCGAAGAGCTCGGTGCGGATGAGCAGGGCGAGCACGCCGCCGAACATGAAGAACACCATCGACGTCACGAAATACAGGTTGCCGATGACCTTGTGGTCGGTCGTCGTGATGACCTTGACGATGCGCTTGCCCAAGGAGTCCTTGTGTCGCGCGCGACGGTCGGGCGACGACGCGGACGCCTGGGGCGTGGTCAGCGTTGCCATCAGTTGACACCTGCCTTGGGGGTCGGAAGGTATTGCTGCTGTCCGGGCTCGAGCGGCTGCCGCGAGAGCGAGTTGTCCAGCATGCCGGTCTGGCCCTTGGCGCGCAGCTGGGCGAGGTACTGGTCGTATTCGGCCTGGTTCACGACTTTGACGTTGAACAGCATCGTCGCGTGGTAGGCGCCACACAGCTCGGCGCACTTGCCGACATAGTCACCCTCGGTCGTGGTCACCACCTGGAACTTGTTGACCTTGCCGGGGATCATGTCGAGCTTCTGCTGGAAGGCCGGCACCCAGAACGAGTGGATGACGTCGCGCGCGGTGAGCACGAACTCGATGCGCTTGTTGACCGGCAGGTAGAGGGTCGGGAGCGTCTGCTCGACGCCCGGCTTGCCCGTGAGCTGGGCCTGCACGCCCGAATCCCACACGCCGGCGTCGACGTAGTTGAAGTCCCAGCTCCACTGCTTGCCGACCACGTTGACGGTGACGTCGGCCGGCTGCGAGGTGTCGAGCAGGATCGCCTCGTCGCGCTGCGTGAAGTAGAAGATGGTGCCGACCATCATGATCGGGACGATCGTGTACAGGACCTCGATCGGCACGTTGTAGCGCAGCTGAGGCGGCAGTCCCACCTCGTCCTTCTTGCGCCGGAACCGGATCATGCAGTAGATGATCAGACCCCAGACGAGGGCGCCGACCGCCCAGGCGGCGATCCACATGGCCACCCAGAGCTGGCTCACGCGGTCGGCCCCCGTGGTGGCGCCGTAGGGCAGCCAGCCTCGAGACGCCTCGCCGTACTGAGTGCTGCAGCCCGCAGCGGTGATCGCGAGCAGGCTGGCACCGGTCAGGACAGAGAGAACCCGACGCCTGCGACGTCCGGGGTTCTTGCGTTGCACAGGCACGAGGCACCTTTCGTGTCGTTCCGACCTGGTGGTCGACACCGAACCTAGCGGACCGGTTGTGGCGCCGGGACGGTCGTTCGTGCGACCGGGCCGAGGCGCTGCTCCCACATTCTCACCAGACCCTGGCTCGGACCAGGGCTATTCGCGAAGTCAGCATAGTTGTTCGGCCCCCTTTGGGGCGCCTCCGGGGCAGAACTTCGCCGCCCGGCGCGCCGCGGTGTGAGGGCCGAGTCCGTCAGGGGGTCGTTCGGCGCAAAAGCGGAGAAGCCGGGCGCTCGAGGGCGGCCTGTAGTCGTCGCAGGTAGTCCAGCCGCCCGAGCTCCACGGCGCCGAGGCTGGCGAGGTGGGGGGTCAGCCACTGCACGTCGAGCAGCCGGTGCGGATCGTCCGGCGGCAGGACGCGCTCGACGAGCGCCACGAGCGCCACCTTGGAGGCGTCCGGGACGCGGTGGAACATCGACTCCCCCGCGAAGAAGCCGCCGATCGCCAGCCCGTAGAGGCCGCCGACGAGCCGTCCCTCGAGGCGCACCTCGATGCTGTGCGCGTGGCCGCGGCGATGCAGCTCGGCATACGTCGCGGCGATGTCTGAGGTGATCCAGCGGCCCCTGCGCAGCGGATCGGCGCAGCCGCGCACGACCCCGACGAAGTCCTCGTCGCAGGTCACCTCGAAGCGCCGCGCCGACTTGCGCAGCGAGCGCGAGACCTTGAGTCCGCCGGGCAGGATGACGCCGCGCGGGTTCGGCGACCACCAGCCCATCGGCGGTCGCCCGGACCGCCCCGTGCCCATGGGGAAGAGCCCGTGAGCGTAGGCCGAGAGCACCCGGTCGGCATCCAGGGTCGGGCCGACGACGATGAGCTCCTGCTCGTCCGGCACGAGGCCGGGTGTGCGCAGCGCGCGCCACACGGGTCGCCACTCCCCCGTCCCTCGCCCTGGCATGCGCGCGTTCATCCCGACCCCCGTCCGACCCGACGGAACCGTGCCTCAGCCGATGAACACCGGCAGGTGCGGCGCGATCTCGTCGGCCGCCTGGGCACCGAAGGCCGTCCGGAACCGCTCGAGGTAGCCGGGCAACGCGCCCTCGTACTCCTGCGTGCCCACCGTCTCCAGGACGTAGGTGGCGAGCAGCGCCCCCACCTGGCCACACCGCTCGTGCGACAGCTCCCAGGCGAGCCCGGCGAGGAAGCCGGCGCGAAAGGCGTCGCCGACCCCCGTGGGATCGGCGATGCTCGTCGGCGGGACCGCATCGACGTGGATGGGCTCCTGGCCGCGAGTGACGATCGTCGCGCCGTCCTTGCCCATCGTCGTCACGCGGGTCGTCACGCGAGCCGCGATGTCGGCGGCGTCCCAGCCGGTCTTCTGCTCGATGAGGTGCGACTCGTACTCGTTGGTGAACAGGTAGGCCGCGTCGTCGATGAGCTTGCGGATCGAGTCACCGTCCATGAACGCCAGCTGCTGGGAGGGGTCGGCCGCGAACGCGTAGCCGCGGGCGCGGCACTCCTGGGTGTGCCGGACCATCGCGAGCGGGTCGTTGGGCGCCACGACGACCATGTCGAGTCCGCCGTGCCGGCCGGCGACGGGCTCGAGCTCGATCTGGCGCGCCTCGGTCATCGCCCCGGGATAGAAAGTGGCGATCTGGGCGAGGTCCTGGTCGGTCGTGCAGACGAACCGGGCGGTGTGGGCCGAGTCGCTGATGTGCAGACCGGTGCAGTCGACGCCGTGCCGCTCGAGCCACGACCGGTAGTCCTTGACGTCCTCCCCCGCGGCGCCGACGAGCAGCGGCTTCAGCCCCAGGACCCCGAGGCCGAACGAGATGTTGCCCGCGACCCCGCCGCGGCGGATGTCGAGCTCGTCGGCGAGGAAGGAGAGGGAGACCTTGTCGAGCTGGCCCTCGATGAGGGAGTCGGCGAAGCGGCCGGCGAACGTCATGAGGTGGTCGGTCGCGATGGACCCGGTGACTGCGATACGCACGCCCACCAGCCTATAGAGCGACCCGGGACGCGCCGGAGCCGGATGGCCCGCGACGCGGCCCGGGCCGCTGGGATCAGTGTGACGCCGGTCGGGAATCAGCTGAAGGAGTCGCCGCAGGCGCAGGAGCTGCCCGCGTTGGGGTTGTCGATCGTGAAGCCCTGCTTCTCGATGGAGTCGGCGAAGTCGATCGTCGCGCCGTCGAGGTAGGGAGCGCTCATGCGGTCGACAACGACCTCGACGCCGCCGAAGTCGGCGACCGCGTCACCGTCGAGCGTGCGCTCGTCGAAGTAGAGCTGGTAGATGAGTCCGGAGCAGCCGCCGGGCTGGACGCCGACGCGCAGCCGCAGGTCGTCGCGACCCTCCTGCTCCAGGAGGCTCTTGACCTTCGTCGCAGCGACATCCGTCAGCAGCACGCCGTGCGTTGCCGAGGTCGAGTCCTGAACAGTCATGGTGGTGTCGTCCTTCGCACAGATGGGCGGTCAAGGGAGGCGCCGGGGACGGCGCATGGCTCGTGCCTGTGGGCGTCAACGGTATCGCGGCCGCGAATTGTTCCCGGCCGAACCGGGAGGTTCACGCCGGCCGCCGCTCCGGCGGTGGCGACCACGTGCGCGCGAGGCGCTCGGCGCGGGCGGCCAGCGTGCCGACCGGGTCGGTCATCGCCGCGGTGACGTCGGCCGGGCGCTCGGCCACCGCATACGCGCCGGCGACCCCGGTCGACATCGTCTCACGACGACCGACCTGCACCTGCCCCGCGAGCACGACCGCGGGCCTGCCGAGGCGGGCGGCGGCGCGGGCGGCTCCCGTGGCGACGCTGTCGCGCAGCGAGGCCCAGTCGAAGCAGCCCTCGCCGGTGATGACGAGGTCGTGGCTGCGCAGCAGCGTCTCGAAATCCCAGGCCCGCAGCATGATGTCGACGGCGCTCTCGCGATGACCGCCGAGCACCATGAGCGCATAACCCATGCCGCCCCCGGCGCCCGCACCCTCGTCACGCTCCGGGCGACGGGGCAGCCCCGTCAGCAGGTCCACGCGGGGCGGCAGCGTCGTGGTGACGACCTCGGTGAACCGGCCCAGGCACCCCTCCAGCGCCTGTGCCTGCTCGTCGGTGGCCCCCTTGCGGGGCGCGCCGACGGCCGACGTGCCCTGCAGGCCCAGCAGCGGCAGGGTCTCCTCGGTGGCCACGACCAGCTCGACGTCGCCGAGCCGTCGCACGAGCCCGCGGAGGCCGAAGAGCGCGTCGTCCGGCAGATCCGCCAAGCCACCGCCGCCGCGGCACAGGCGCTGGCTGTCGCCGGCCCCGAGGGCCGCGAGCAGACCGGCACCGCCGTCGTTGGTCGCCGAACCGCCGATCGCGACGACGATGCGCCGGGCGCCCTCGGCGAGGGCCGCGTCGATGAGCTGACCGACGCCGTAGCTGCTCGTCAGCAGCGGGCGACGCTCGTCGGCGTTGAGCAGGTGCAGGCCCGCGGCCTGGGCCGACTCGACGTAGGCGGTGCGCAGCGGCCCCTCGTCGACGAGCAGCACCCCCGCGGGGACCTCGCGCCCGAGCGGGTCGGAAACCGTGACGGCCACCGTGACGCCCCCGAGGGCCGCCTCGAGCACGTGCAGGAAGCCGCTGTCCCCCTCGGAGAGCGGCGCCAGCGTCAGGTCGTCGTGCGGAGCGCCCCGACGCCACCCGGCGGCCATCGCCTCCGCGGCCTGGACGGCAGTCAGGGTGCCGGTGAAGCTCTCCGGGCAGAACAGGACGCGCACCCGCTCATGGTGCCAAACGGGGCGGCCTCGCGACACCTGCCCCCGGGAGTGTCGGATCAGCGCGCGAGGGAGCCGAGCCGCTCGAGAAGGACGGCCTCGGCGAGGACGACGCGCGTGAACTCGGGCACGTGCAGGCTCTCGTTGGCGCCGTGCGCCCGCGTGTCCGGGTCCTCGACGCCGGTGACGAGGATCGTCGCGTGCGGGAACGTCTCGGCGAACTGCGCGATGAAGGGGATGGAGCCGCCGATGCCCATGTCGACGGGCGGGGTCTGCCAGGCGTCGGCGAACGCCGCGCGGGCGGCCTCGACATACGGTCCGTCGGTCGTCGTCGTGAAGCCGCTGCCGAGCTCGGGCTCGCTGATCGTCAGCTCGCAGCCCCAGGGTGCGTGCGTGCGCAGGTGGGCGGTGAGGGAGTCCAGGGCGCGGCGCGGGTCCTCGGTCGGGGCGATGCGCATCGAGAGTTTGGCCCGGCAGACGGGCGTCAGCAGATTGGCGGCCTCGTCGACGCTCGGGGCGTCGATGCCGATGACGGTCAGCGACGGCTTGGTCCACAGGCGGGAGGCGTAGGAGCCCTCGCCGAGCAACCGGAGGCCGTCGATGGCCCCGGACTCGGCCCGGATGCGGGCCTCGTCGTAGTCGACCGCAGCCTCGTCGCTCGCCTGCAGGCCCTCGACGGCGACCGTGCCGTCGTCGGTGTGCAGCGTCGCGAGCAGCCGGCACATCGTCGTGATGGCGTCGGGCACGATGCCGCCGAACATGCCGGAGTGCACCCCGTGCCGCAGCGTGCGCAGCTCGAGGGTGACCCGCACGTTGCCGCGCAGGGTCGTCGTCAGGGCCGGCGTGCCGATGTCCCAGTTGCCGGAGTCGGCGATGACGAGCGCGTCGCAGTCGAGCGCGGCGCGGTGTTCCGCGAGCAGCGCGGGCAGGCTCTCTGAGCCTGCCTCCTCCTCCCCCTCGACGAAGACGACGACGCTCACCGGCGGCGCGCCGTCGAAGACGCGCAGGGCGGCAACGTGGGCCATGACGCCGGCCTTGTCGTCGGCGACGCCGCGGCCGAAGATCCGCTCGCCGCGCGGCGTGGGTTCGAACGGCGGTGTCTCCCAGTCGTCGTCGCGACCGGGGGGCTGCACATCGTGGTGCGCGTAGAGCAGCACGGTCGGCGCACCGGCCGGCCCTTCGACGCGGCCGACGACGGCCGGGTGCCCCTGGCCCGTCCGCACGACCTGCACCTGCGCGCCGACCTGGGTCAGCAGGTCCGCGACCCGGTCGGCGCTGGCCTGCACGTGGGCGGCGTCGAACGCCGGCAGCGAGACGCTCGGGATCCTGGCCAGCGACGTGAGGTCGTCGATCACCTCGGGCATGAGCTCGTCGACCCTGGCGCGCAGCTGCGCGAGCCGCGCCGGGTCGAGGGCCGGTGCTGTGGAGACGGCCGGCTCGGTCGTCACGTCGGGGGTCGTCAGGTCGGTGGCGGTCGCGTCGTCGGTGCTCACCTACGGCAGGCTACCCACGTGCGGGCGACCGGGCCCGGCGCGCGACCATCGGGCGGCTCTCGGCGTCCCGGCGGGGCCTTCGCAGCCGATCGTGGGCGGTCGGGGGCTCGATTAGGGTGTGGTGCGTGTTCGGACGCAAGAAGGACCAGCAGACCACGCCGCGGGAGTCGGCCGCCTCGCAGAGCGAGCCGTCCGCGCGGCCGGGAGCCAAGAACCGGCCGACGCCGACGCGGCGGGAGGCGCAAGCGGCCCGGCAGCGTCCGATCGTCCCGACCGACCGCAAGGCTGCCGCGGCGGAGTCGCGCCGGCAGCAGCGCGAGGAGCGCAATCGGGTGCGCAGCGCGATGTATGCCGGCGAGGAGTGGGCGCTGCCGGCCCGCGACCGCGGCAAGCAGCGGGCGTTCATCCGGGACTGCATCGACGCCCGGTGGAACATCGCCGAGTTCCTGCTGCCGGTCATGCTCATCGGCCTGCCGATCAGCCTCATCCCCAACCGGACGGCGATTCTCACCGGCTACGTCATCGTCTATGGAGCCGTGCTGCTCTCGGTGCTCGACGGTGTCTTCATGTGGGCCGCGGTGAAGAAGCGGGTGCGCGCCCGCTTCGGCGAGGCACCCGAGAAGGGCTCGCTCTGGTATGCGATCGCCCGCTCGATGCAGATCCGGCCCGGCCGGGTGCCGCGGCCGCGGGTGGCGCGCGGCCAGTACCCCAGCTGAGCTGGAGCGTCGACGTCGGACGTGACATCGTCACGCGCGGCACATCGTCACGCGGGCCTGTTCGATCAGGCCGGGTCGAGCAGCGTGTCGATCCGGCGTGTCGATCAGGCCGGGTCGAGCGGCATGGGCCCGTAGACGGGCGTGCCGTCGTGGAGCAGGGTCGTCGCGGCGACGCCGGCATCGGCGAGTTCCTCCCACGACTCCCCCAGCCACGCCTCCGCCTCGCCCTGAGTGGGAAAGATCGCCGACTGCGCCGGGCCTCCGGGCACGACCGCGCCGTCGGCGTCCACGCACTGCCACTGCCACTGAGATGTCATGAGGCCTCACGGGTCGTCGTCTGCGGACCGGCTGTCTCGAGATTCGTCGTCGTCAGATCTGCGGGGGTCGCGTCGAGGCGACCAGCGGCCACCACCATGGTGCGGCCGTCGACGACGCCGTTGCCGCCGAACCCGCCGGCGCGGTGGATGCGCGCGCGCTGGGCGGAGTTCGCGGCCGACCGGGCCAGCGACTGGGCGGACAGCCCGGGCGCCAACGCCATCGAGACTCCCAAGGCGGCCAACCCGAGCATCCGGGCGGACTTCCAGGCCATCGACTCCGTCATCGCTACCCCCACCTCACGCCGTGCCGCACCCCAGACGGCCCACCGCCGCCTGACCAGCGCTCACGCATCCCCCGATACGCCGTCGCCGCCCTCAGTTTATCCGGACAATCGTCCAGGACGCGAGTGTGTCGCCGCGCCGATGCACACATGAGTGTCGACACCCACGTCAGTGTGCACTCGTCAGGGTGAACCCACTCAGGGTGAACCCACATCGCCAGTGTCGACCCACCTCGTCAGCACCATCGTCCGTCAGAAGCATCGTCCGTCAGAACCGTCATCAGACCTGTGCGAAGGCGGCCACGTCGCCGATGACCGTCACCGCCGGCGGGGCGAGGTCCGCGGGCACGCTGCCCCCGGCCAGCTCCCCCAGGGTGCTGGTGACCGTGCGCTGCCGACTCGAGGCGGCCTCCATGACGCAGGCCACCGGGGTGTCGCCGGATCGACCGGCCGCCACCAACGCCGCCGCGATGCGCGGCAGCGTCTCGACCCCCATGAGCACGACGATCGTCACGCCGCTCGCGGCGAGCGCCGCCCAGTCGACGGTGCTGCGCGGGTCGTCGGGGGCCGCGTGCCCGGAGATCACCGCGAACCCCTGCACGAGGCCGCGGTGGGTCACCGGGATGCCGGCGAGCTCGGGGGCGGCCACCGCGGAGGTGACGCCAGGGATCACCGACACCGGCACGCCGGCCTCGCGGCACGCCAGCACCTCCTCCATGCCGCGCCCGAAGACGAAGGAGTCGCCGCCCTTGAGCCGCACGACGCGCTTGCCGGCCCGCGCGTGCTCCAGGAGCACCTCGTTGATGCGCTCCTGCGGGGTGAACCGGCCGCGGGGGATCTTGGCGACGTCGATGACCTGGACGTGCGCGCCGAGCTCACGCAGCTCCTCCAGCGGCGCGAGCCGATCGACGACGACGACGTCGGCGCCGCGCACCGCCTCGCGTCCGGCGATCGTCAACAGGCCCGGATCACCGGGACCGCCGCCGACGAGCACGACGCTGCCGGTGGTGGCGGTGGCCGCGACCCGCTGGGACGGCACGGGCTGCTCGTCGAGATCGGCGACGAGCACGCCGGCGTCGTCGGCGTCGCGCAGGGCCTGCCGCGTCGCGTCCGCGGCCGACCCCGGCTCGGGGCAGGTCACGAGGAGTGCGACGCCGTCGAGATCGCCGGGCTCGTAACCCCGGGCCCGCCAGGCGAGCGCGCCGCGCTCGGCGAGGTCCTGGATCGAGGTCGCCACCTGGGGGGCCACGACGGTGACGCGCGCCCCGCGGGACAGCAGCCGTCCCACCAGCCCGAGCGCCCGGTCGGGGCCGCCGAGCACGAGCACGGCCCGGCCCGCGAGGCGCAGCTCGGCTCCGAGGTCACTCATCGCGCCCGGCCACCCCCGCGCTCTCGAACGTCGCGCCCTCGTGCAGCACCCGAGCGGCGGCTTGCAGCAGCGGGATCGCCAGCACGGCCCCGCTCCCCTCGCCGAGCCGCATGCCGAGGTCGAGCAGTGGCCGCAGCCCGAGCCGGTCGACCGCGATGCGGCTGGCGGGCTCGGCCGAGACGTGCCCCGCGAACCAGTAGGCCGCGGCCCCCGGCCGCAGCGCGGCGGCCACGAGCGCAGCGGAGGCGGCGATGACGCCGTCGAGCACGACGGGCACTCGCAAGGCGGCCGCGCCGAGGAGGAAACCGACGAGCCCCGCGTGCTCGAGCCCGCCGACGGCGGCGAGGGCGGCGAGCGGGTCGTCGGTCGTCACCTCGTTGACCGCGAGCGCGCGCTCGACGACGGCGACCTTGTGGGCGAGCATCTCGTCGTCGATGCCGGTGCCCCGCCCGGTGACCTCCCGCGCGGGGCTCTGGGTGAAGGCGGCGACGAGGGCGGCCGAGGCCGTCGTGTTGGCGATGCCGAGGTCACCGGTGGCCAGGAGGCGGTTGCCCTGGGCCACGAGGTCGCGCGCGACGTCGATGCCGACGTCGACGGCGTCGAGACACTGTTGGCGGGTCATCGCGGGCCCTGCGGTCATGTCGGCCGTGCCGGCCGCGACCTTGCGCCGCATGAGCCCGGGCACGTCGGGCAGGTCGGCGGCGACGCCGACGTCGACGACCGCCACCTCGGCCCCGACCTGCCGGGCGAGGACGCTCGTCATCGCGCCGCCGGCCAGCACGTTGTGCACCATCTGGGTCGTCACCTCCTGCGGCCAGGGGGTGACGCCCTGGGCGTGCACGCCGTGGTCGCCGCAGAAGACCGCGAGCGCCGCCGGCTCGGGGATCGGGGGCGGGCACTGCCCGGCGATGGCGGCGAGCCGACCGGCCAGCACCTCGAGCTCGCCGAGGGAGCCGGCGGGCTTGGTCAGGCGTAGCTGGTGCTCGTCGGCCTGGGCGCGGGCGGCCTCGTCGACGGGCTCGATCGCGGCCACCGTCTCGTCGATGAGCAGCATGGGTTCTCCTCCCGGGAGGCCGCGGGCCCCCCAGCGCTCGTGATGGACCGCCCAGGCGAGGGGACGGCGCCGGGCCCACCCGGAGAGGGCGAGCTCGGGGGCTGTGGGGAATTCGCGCACGTGCCCGACGCACAGGTAGGCGACGACGTCGAGATGCGCGGGCAGGTCGAGCGCCGCGCGCAGGGCGTCGGGCTCGAAGAAGCTGACCCAGCCGACGCCGATGCCCTCGGCGCGCGCGGCGAGCCACAGGTTCTCGACGGCGGTCGCCACCGAGAACGGCGCCATGCGGGGGTCGGCGTGCCGCCCGAGCGTGTAGGGGCCCCCGCGGGTGGGGTCGCAGGTGACGACGATGTTGAGCGGGGTGCTCAGGATCGCCTCCACCTTGAGGCCGTCGAAGCGGCGCGCGCGGGCACCGGGCAGGCTCGCCGCGTAGGCGTCGCGCTGCGCGGCCGCGAGGGCCTGCACGCGGCGGCGGCGGTCCTCGTCGCGCACGAGCACGAAGTCCCACGGCTGGCTCAGGCCGACGCTCGGGGCGCGGTGCGCGGCCGCCAGGATGCGGGTGAGCGCGGCGTCGTCGATGGGGTCCATCGTGAAGTCGCTGCGGATGTCGCGGCGCGTGGCGATCACCTCCGCGAGCGCCTCGCGGGTGGGCGTCGGCAGTGGCGGCACGGGGGTCATCGCGGGCTCTCCTGTGGGTGGGGCGTCGTCGGTGCGGCCGCGCGCCTGGCGGCTCGCGCGGGCGTCCGGCGCGGACGCAGGCCGGTCACGATCGCGCGGATCTCGCGCACGACGAGGTCGGTGGTGTCGCCGTCACGCACGGCTAGGCGCAGCCAACCGGGCCCCAGCCCGGGGAACGTGTCGCCGCGGCGCACGGCGATCCCCTTCTCGCGCAGCTTCTCCCGCACGATCTGCCCCTGCGGATGGTAGGCGAGGACGAAGGGCCCGGCGGGCTCGGGCACGACGGTCAGGCCGGCCCGCGTCAGCCCCTTGACGAGCCGCTCGCGCCGCCTGGGGATCACCGAGCAGCCGATGTCGACGTGCAGCCGGCCGCCGGAGTCGGCGGTCGCCTCGATCGCCGCGAGGGCCAGGGCGTTGACCGACCAGGGCGGCTGGATCTCGCGCAGCCGCGCGATGAGGTCGGGGTCTGCGACGACGAAGCCGGCCCGCAGGCCCGCGATCGCGAAGGTCTTCGTCAGGCTCCGCACGACACAGATCCCTGTGCGCTCACCGGCACGGTGGTCGCGCAGCAGCGACTCGGGCTCGCCGATGATCGTGTCCATGAACGCCTCGTCGACGACGAGGAGGCGATCGTCCGGGCCGGCGTCGCGCACGGCGCGCAGGTCGTCGGCGCGGTGCAGCCGGGAGGTCGGGTTCGTGGGGTTGCCGATGACGACGAGGTCGGCCCGCTCGGGGACCCGCTCGGGCCGCAGGGCGAACCCCTCCTCCTGCGCCAGCACGTGCCGGATCGGCTCGTGCCGCGCCCCCCGCAGGGCGGCGTCGGGCTCCGTGAACTGGGGGTGCACGACGACCGGCGCCCGCCAGTCGCGGGCGTGGGCGAGCAGCATGAAGGCCTCGGCAGCGCCGTTGACGAGCAGCAGCCGATCGGGGTCGACGCCGAGGTGGGCCGCGAGCCGCGCGCGGGCGGGCCGCTCGTCGGGGTAGGCCGCGAGGGTGTCGATCGTCTCGTGCAGGAGCGCCACGACGCGCGACGGCGGCTTGGGGAGGACGACGTTGACGGCGAGGTCGACGCGACAGCCGCGGGCCTCGGAGTCGCCGTGGTGGCGCAGCGGGTCGTCGCCGGTCGCGCCGTCGGTGCGGGGGGTCGCCTCGCGCCAGCCGACGACATACGTGCAACCGCCGGCGATCCGCTTGTCGTGCAGCGGCTGGGCGTCGCTGGCGAGCACGGCGGCGCGGGCCACGGAGCCGATGCCGGGGCGGTCGTCGGTCGCGGTCAGGGAGCGCACGCGCGGGTTGCCCTCGTCGCGGGCGCGCAGCACGGCGGCGTCGTGCGGCCACACGGGCACGCCCCACTCGGCGGCCAGCGCGCGCACGGCGGCGTGATCGGCTTTCGCGGCCCACGTCGTGACGGCGAGCACG
>JBDIAP010000046.1:0-22748 GCA_039812485.1 Kineosphaera sp. | reverse complement strand
CACAGTCCCGCCCGCCGACAACGCCGACGGGCACGTCCGTGAGGGTGCTGACGTCGCCGAACTGACCAACCTGCTGCACCCCAAGGGGTACCCGCCGCGCATGCGGGTCTTCGTCCGCCGGGAACGTCCCCACCCCGGCGCCCAGCTGCGTTTCACCGACGTCGACGGCTACCGGCCGACCGCGTTCGTCACCAACGCGACCCGCGGGCAGCTGGCTGACCTGGAACTACGCCACCGACGCCGGGCCCGCTGCGAGGACCGCATCCGCATCGCCAAGGACTGGGGCCCGACCAGCCTGCCCCTGCAGGCCTTCGCCCAGAACCGGCTGTGCCTGCTGATCGTGCAACTCGCCAACGACCTGCTCGCCTGGATGGGTCTACTCGTGTTCGCCGATCACCGGGCTCGACGGTGGGAACCCAAAGCACCACGCCCTCGTCACGTGGAAGACGACGCCCCACCGGGAACGACATCCCGGCCCTCGCCACACCCGAATGCCAGAATCGAACCCGTCACACCGGCAGCGCCGCCGCTCTACCCGCCGACGGAACCCGATGAAAGACCCGGGCTAGGGCCTTCGGAGAATAATGTCGCGAGCGTCGCATCGGGACGATTCCAGATTGGCCAGATTTCAGGGACACCTGTGAGAAATCTGTTGCATCCGAAATGGCCACTCACCGGGATGGGCTGGCCATCTTTCGCTGCATCAGACACGACCGCGACCAGTGGGGTCCGCTGATCGACAGTTCCCCGTCATTCACGTCCACGACGCTCGTCACGTGCGTGGGTCGACGATCGTGCCCTGGTGATGGAACATGACCCACTCGCCCGTCGGCAGACGCCGCCACAGGGACGTGCGGTGCGTGCGCCGGCCCCTCTGCGTGGCGGCGTACTTCACCATGACGACCCCGTCCGCGACGAGGGTGCCACGCATGCCCTCGACCTCGATCGGCGGCTCACCCGGGAGGGTGTCGGCGGCGACCGATTCGGCGACGCCTTCGCGGACGAGTTCGCCGCCGGAGGCCCCGAACTCGTGGAAGTCGTCCGCCAGGAAGGCGGCGAGCCGAGCGGGGTCGGCGCGGTACTCGGGGCTCAACGTCTCGCGTTCCGCAGCGATCGCCTGCTCGATCTGCTCCGACGCCGCAGACTCCCCCACCTCTCGTGACATGGAGGTCATGCTCGCCCAGGAGCCCTGGGCCTGTGCGCGAAGGCCTGTCACCGGGAGGCCGGGCAGGCGCCGCTTGTCTCACTCTTCGAGAATCCCCATCATCAAACTGGGGATTTGAAGCGTTTCGTGTCTACTGTCGAGAGGCACCACAGCCGCACCGGATCTCAGACCTGGGAGAACGCCATGAACGACGTCGCCGCCCACTCGGGTCGCGCCTCGTCCTCGTCGGCGTCGCTCTCGGTGGGTGTCTTCACGGCGTCGTTCTCGCCGGTCCTGCGGCGGCACGTCGATCTGCTGCGCACGTGCAGCGCGCTCTGTTGCCGCTGACCGCACCGGAGACCTACCGGGCCGGCCGGGCCATCGCGCTCTGAGTCGTCGCTGAGCGACACCATCGCGACCGCCGCCGGCATGCATCGGCCACCTCGCCGAACCATCACCCACCCGAACATCACCCACGCTGCGTCGCCGTCGACGCGACCCCGCCGCCTGCCGGCCGCGGGTCGATCCGGCATCGGCTCGGCCCCGCTCTCCGGCGTCCGCGACCCCCATCCATCCGCCGAGGGAGACCCATGTCCGTCGACTTCGCGACCGCGCCTGCCCGCGTCGCTCCCCCACCGCCATCGACCCCCACCGCCCCTGAGTCCCCCGCCCCTGAGTCCCCCGCCCCTGCGGCGCGGGAGGCCACCCCCTACACGGTCGTGCCGCGGCGCGCCCCGTGGCGCTGGCTCGGCGTCGCGCTCGTGCTCGTGCTGCTCGCGCAGTTCGTCAACGGGCTCGTCACCAACCCCGGCTGGGACTGGGGCACGTTCGCGGCGTTCTTCACGACCGAGACGATTTTCGCGGCGCTCGCCACGACCGTGCAGCTGACCCTCTACGGCACGGTGCTGGGCTTCGCCCTCGGCACGGTGCTCGCGACGATGCGCCTGTCGAAGAGCCCGTTCCTGCAGGTCCGCGAGGGCGGCGTCACCGTCGTGCTCGGCCCGTCGCGCTCGGGTAAGTCCACGCTGCTGCGCGTCATCAACCACCTGGAGAAGGTCGACAGCGGCCTCATCCACGTCGACGACGAGCTCATCGGCTACCGGCGCGGCACCGGCTCCCGCTGGTCGCGGTCGACCGGCACCCGCGAGCGGCTGCACGAACTGCCCGAGCGCGACATCCTGCGCCAGCGCAGCAGGATCGGCCTTGTCTTCCAGAACTTCAACCTCTTCGGCCACCTCACGGTCATCGACAACGTCCTCGAGGCGCCCCTGGCGCACGGCCGCACGCGCCGCGACGTCGAGCCGGAGGCGCGGGCGCTCCTGGAGCGCGTCGGCGTGGCCGACAAGGCGCACGCCGACCCCCGCCAGCTCTCCGGCGGCCAGCAGCAGCGGGTCGCCATCGCCCGGGCGCTGGCCACCGGGCTCGTCGGGATCCTCACGAAGAAGGACAACGGCCTGGTCAAGCCCCTCAACGAGACGCTGAACGTCGCGATCAGGGACGGCAGCTACGCCAAGGTGCTCGCCAAGTGGGGCCTGAGCGACGAAGCCGTCAAGGCCTCGCAGATCAACCCGCCCGGCCTGCCCAAGCACGCCACCACGTAACCAACCCCGACAGCCAGTAGGAGGTCCCGTGGCCATCATCGTCAGCCTGTCGAGCAGCCCGTCGGTGACGTCGCGCACCGACGCCGTGCTCACCCACGTCAACTGCCGGCTCCTGGCCCGCGGACACACGGTCACGACCGTGAGCCTGCGCGACCTGCCCGCCGGTCCACTGCTGCGCGGCGACGCGGCCGACCCCGCGATCGCGGCGGCCGTCGAGCTGCTCGCCGGCGCCGACGCGGTCGTCGTCACGACACCCGTCTACAAGGCGGCCTACTCCGGGCTGCTCAAGGTCTTCCTCGACCTGCTGCCGCAGTTCGCGCTGCGCGGCAAGGCGGTGCTGCCGCTGGCCACCGGCGGGTCGCCCGCGCACGTGCTCGTCGTCGACTACGCGCTGCGGCCCGTGCTCGCGAGCCTGGGCGCGACGCACATCGCGCAGGGCTGGTTCGTGCTCGCCTCGCAGGTCCGGCTCTTCGACGGCGGCGGCCTCGTGCTCGACCCCGGAGCTGCGGCGCCGTTGCACGACGTCACCGACGAGTTCCTGCGCACGCTGGACGGCCGGCCCCTGCCGATCGCCCGCAGCGCCGCCCAACTCGTCGACCCTGCGGCGGTCACGGCGCATGTCGTCAGCCCGAGCGACGACCGCGCCGCGCCGCTGCTGGAGGACCTCGTCGTCGAATACGGCACCCGCTACGGCCGCGACACCGCCGAGGTCACCCTCACCGAGGTGCCGGACGGCGATTTCGAGACGGCCAACGGGGGCGTCTTCGTGCTGCTCGTCGAGGGTGGCGAGACCGTCGCGGGCGGCGCGTTCCGCCGCCTCGACGAGCGGACCGCGGAGATCAAGCGGGTCTGGACCTCCAACCGACACCGCCGCCGCGGCCTGGCCCGCCGGGTGCTCGTCGAACTCGAACGCATCGCCCGCGACCGCGGCTACGAGAGCTTCTCCCTCACGACCGGGCCGCGGCAGCCCGAGGCCGCGGGGCTGTATCTCACGTCCGGCTTCACGCCGCACTTCGATGTCGACGCCGACCCCGAGACGATCGGCCCGCTGCCCTTCACCAAGGAGCTCACCGCGGGGCTGTCGACGCTGGCGGTGGCCTCATGAGCGCCGCCTCCGCCGGGCGCACCCCGTCCGGCCCGAGCGCGTGGCGGGCGCCCGTTCCACCGGCACCGCTGAGCACGACATCCCACCACAGAAGCCACAGAAGGAGATTCGTCATGAATCGGCACATGCCGACCGCACCGGCCCCCGCACTGTCGCACCGCCATGGGCGGCGCAGGGGGCACTGGACGGCATCCTCGGCGTCCTCGTGGCGCGGCACCCCGGGGCTCCTCGCTCGCGACGCCGGGGCGCGTCGCGCGACGGCGGCGTCGGCGCTGGCCGCCTCTCCCGCGCCCGAGGCCACCGTCGCCCGAGCGCCGGGGGACGACGCGTCGCACCCGCCGGGAAGCACACCGACCGGCATGTCCGTCGCACCCGCAGCGGAACCCGATCCCACCCTGGCGCAGGACTGGATCGCGCTGTCGATGACGACGTGGCTCGGCTCGACGCATGGCCTGGCGGGGTGAGGTCGCTCGTGCGGGTCCGACGTGGCACGAGGATGTGACCAGGCTGCGGCTGTCGTGGCCCCGACCGACGTGGCCGGACGCGAGCGCCGCGCTCGATGGGGGCACCTGCCGGCGGGCCGCGACGTGCAGACGGGCCGCGACGCGGACCGCTCGGCCCGCGGCGCAGCTGGCCGCATAGGGTGCCAGGCGTGGATACCGACGCCAGCAGCTTCACCCGCATCGCCGTGCTCATCGACTGCGACAACGTCTCGTCCAAGCACGCGGGCGACGTGCTGGAGGAGCTCGCCACCTACGGCACCCCCACGGTGAAGCGGGCCTACGGCGACTGGACGACGCACCAGCTCACCGGCTGGAAGGCCGAGCTGAACCGGCATGCGATCCAGCCCGTGCAGCAGTTCGCCTACACCGTGGGCAAGAACTCGACCGACTCGGCGCTCATCATCGACGCGATGGACCTGCTGTGGCAGGGCAACGTCGAGGCGTTCGCGCTCGTGTCGTCGGACTCCGACTTCACGCGGCTCGCGACGCGGCTGCGGGAGTCGGGCAAGCGGGTCTACGGGTTCGGGCGGCGCAAGACGCCCGAGTCGCTGCGCCGGGCCGTCGACCAGTTCGTCTTCCTCGAGGTGCTCGCCGAGCAGAACGTCGAGGAGACCGATCGCGGCGACTCCCCCGGCGGCGCGACGCTGGCGCCGCTGCCGGTGCCTGACGGCGCGGCCGACTCCCCCGTGGCAGAGACGTCACGCGCGACGATCAACCTGCAGAGCGCGCTGACCAAGGCCGTCAACGCCACCTCCGGCGACGACGGCTGGGCCGCCCTCGGCTCGGTCGGGCAGCACCTCAACCGCGCGCACGCCGACTTCGACCCGCGCGACTTCGGCCACCAGAAGCTCAGCTCGCTCGTCGACGAACAGCCCTACCTCGAGACCCGCGCCGACGGCCCGCGCCGGCAGGTGCGGCTGCGCTCGCGGCGCACCGCGAAGACGACGAAGGCGGCCCCGAAGGCGGCTCGGCGCCGCGAGAGCGACACGGACTGAACCCCCGCTCGTCCAGGCGGGGCGCGCTCCGTCGCGGCTGACCGGACACCCGCAGGCAGCACTGAGCACCCAGCGCGCCGCGTGTCCAGTGCGGGGCAAGGGTGCCCAGTCGGCGACACCACGCGCTCGGGGCCGGCCCGAGAAATCGGTTGCCGCGGCGGCGGCCGCGACCCCATAGTTGGCGACGTCGGCGCAGCGGGCCCGGTGTGCCGCGGTCCGTCCTGCGATCGGCCGACACACCATTGGCGCTCGAATGCCCCCGGTGCAGCGGGTTCGACTCCCGCATGGGCGGGTGCCGCGCGGACCACGATCGGGCCGGCTCTGCGGTCTCGCCTCACGGCGCGCCCCCGCCGCGCTCGCTCGCCGACGCGGCACCCGTTCCGCTCCTCGAACCACCGCTCCCCCACCACCGCAACCCACCGGTCCCTGCCACGACACGCCCGAAGGGGGCCCGTCATGATCCGGATCTACACCACCGTCCCCACACGTCACTGTGCGCTGGCCTTCCGTGCCGGTCGGCTGCGGCGGACCCTCCCGGCGGGGTTCCACTGGATCGCCCCCGGCACCCGGCTCGTGCGTCTCGACCTGCGCGAGCGGCAGGTGACGCTGGCCCCGCAGGAGATCCCGCTGGCCGACGGGCTGAATGTGCGGGTGACGTGCGCGGTCACCTACCGGATCGCGGACCCGGCCGCCTACCACCTGGTGAGCACCGACCCCGACGCGTCGCTGTACCTCGCGGTGCAGATCGGGCTGCGCGACGCGCTGAGCGCCCAGTCGATCGAGTCCGTGCTCGGCGCCGCGCGCGCCGCGACCGAGCTCGCGGTCACTGTGCGTGCCGACGTACAGGAGCAGGTGGCCCGGGTCGGCATCGAGGTGTTGGCCCTCGTCGTCAAGGATCTGCTGCTGCCGGCGGAGATCCGCTCGGCGGCGGCGGCGGTCGTCACCGCCCGCCAGCGGGGTCTGGCGGAACTCGAGAAGGCGCGCGCCCAGACGGCGGCCCTGCGGTCGCTGGCCAACGCGGCGACCCTGCTCGACAAGCACCCGGCCCTGGCGCAGCTGCGGCTCGTCGAGGCCGCGCCCGCCGGCTCGACCGTGGTGCTGCGGATCGGGGACGGACCCGAGGAGACCCGCCCTCCGCGCTGAGGACCTCGGGCGGACGCCGGGTGGGTGGCCGCGACGAGCGGCCCCCACCCGACGTCTGTGCGACCGCGCGAGGAGGCGCCCGTGCTACCGCGCGAAGCGCCCGTGCTACCGCGCGAGAAGATCGACGAGGGCCGCGTTGCCGCGGTCGTCGACGCGGACCACGGCGGTCGCCTGTCCGCCGCGCACGGCCGACTCGAGGCGCGCGGCCTCGTCCTGAGGCGCGAACCAGCTGTCGATGCCGCACTGCAGCTGCCAGCCGTTGTCGACGCACGCGATATAGGGCCCCGAGGTCGGCCGATCGGCCGCCACCGCGCCGCCGCGCCACACCTCGCCGTCCTGAACGAGCGGCACGTAGACCTCGCCGCGGCGCTGCGGGATCGGCCCGGTCGCGGTGCGGTCGGGCGAGGTCGGCAGGTCGGGGTAGGTGAGCGCCACGTAGGCGCCGCGGAACGGCTCTATCGGGTCGACGGGCGCGACCCGCAGCCGGTAGTCGGTGCCGAGCACCCGCGCCGACACCTGCGGCGCGACGCTCAGCGCGACGAGGGCGCACTGCAGCAGCAGCGCGGCCACCACCCACAGCAGGCGCCCGCGGGCCGTGAATCGCCGCGACTCGTGCTGGACCGTCATGACGCACCTCCATCCGCGGCGGCCGCCCGCGAGCGGCGCCGGTCGAGCAGCCTTCGGAACCGGTCGGCGAGCAGGCCGGTCGCGACCATGACGGCGCCCACGGCCAGGAAGAGCGTGGCGCCGGAGATGATCGGCGCGAAGACGGCGAAGCTCTGCACGGTCGTGAAGAGCACGAGCCCCACGAGCGCCACGGCCGTGAGCACCGGCTGCTCGCGGTGGGCACCGAGCAGGGCGTACCAGGCGGCTGCGGCGATGAAGAGCAGCAGGCCGGCGCCGGCGTGCAGCCACATCTCCGCCGAGATCGCTGGCAGCGGGGCGTCCGTCGGCGGCTGCTCCGGCCGCCACGCCCCTAGGCCGAAGCCCAGTCCGACAAGGGCCATGGCCACGCCGCTTTCTGCGGTCAGCAGGCGCGGGCCGGCCGCGCCGCGGCGCAGCGCGGCCAGCGCCACACCCGCCACGGCCAGGCCGACGGCGACGCCCACGAACGTCAGCGGCACAGGGCTCCACCTCGTGGCCCGCCCCCAGTCGAACGGCAGCGCCGCGAAGAACACGCCGGCCAGCGCGAGCCCCGCCCCCACGACCCGCCACGCATCGTCGAAGCCCGGCCTCCGCCGCGCGAGGAGCGCCGCATGCGCGACCCCGATCGCCGTCGCCGCGCAGCCCGCCGCAAGCACCATCGCGATGCCGACGAGGGCGTCCTCGCCTGCGTAGTCCTTGACGAGCCACCCGAACCACAGGACCCCGGCGGCGATCCCGATGGCCTGGGCGCCCCGCGAGGCCGTGGCCAGCGCGTAGGCGAGCGCGCCGAGCGCCCACGCCCCCGCCAGGCGCGCCTCGAACGCCGGCACCTGCAGGCTCTGCGCCGCCTGGAAGATCACCGCCCCGAACGCCGCCGCGGCCAGCACGTGGCACACCGACGCCAGCGTCGGGCCGGGCCCGTCCTGCGCGCCGGACGGATCCGCGGCGTGCTCGCCGGGACGCCCGGGGCCTGGCGGCCGAGCCGCGCGCGCCGCCAGCGCCTCGGCGACGCCGGCGAGCCCGAGCCACACCGCGGTGACCGCTGCGAGCCGCACGAGGGGATCGAAGCGGTCGAGGTTGGTGGCGACGAGCCAGAGCAGGCCGACCGCGAGGAAGGCCGCCCCGAGGCCCACGACGACCCGCACGAGCGCGACGCGGGTGCCCACGACATACCGGGAGCGGATCGCGGCGGCGGTCGCCTCGGTGAGCAGGCCGTCGTGCTGCCAGGTGAGCAGCTCGCGCTCGAGCCAGTGCAGTCGGCTCGGCGCGACGTGCCGGCGGGCCGGCGAGGCCCGGTCCGGGAGTCCCGGGTCGGGCTGCTCCTCGCCCGAGTGTGCTGACCCCGATGTCATGGCAGGCGCCCCCTTGTGTGCCAGGTGTCCTCGTCCCGCCAGTCTCGCGCTCGGGGGTGCGCGGCGCCTGAGCCCTCGTACTCAGGTGCCTCACGGGCGTCGCGGCCGGCCGCGACCGGCGCGAGCGGGCTCAGCGGTGCCGGAGCAGCTCCCAGTGCAGCACGTCGCCGTAGCCGCCGGAGGCGAGTTCGTCGACGGCGTGCTCCCGGCCGCACAGGCTGAAGCCGAGCGCGGCGAGCACCGCGTTGCTCGCGCGGTTGTCGGCGGCCGACGTGGCGGCGAGGCGACGCAGCCCGAGCCCACCGTCGGCCTCGGGCGCCAGCACGTGCTCGACGGCCAGGCGCGCGGCCCGGGTCGCCAGCCCGCGACCGCGGGCGCTGGGCAGCAGCTGGTAGCCGAGCTCGGCCTGATCATCGATGACACCGTCGCGGGTGAAGACCCCGATGCTGCCGATGGGCGCGTCGCTGTCGGCGTCGGCGATGCACCAGTCGCACGACCTGCCGTCGGCGCTGAACTCGCGGCGGCGCAGGAGCCAGGCGGGCAGCCCGTCGGGGGTCGGCGCCGCGTGCGGCGGCATGAAGTGGGCCGGATGGTCGGGCTCCTCGGTGACGCGGTCGTCGTCGCGCCACTGCCGCAGTCGCAGGCCGTCGGCCGCGAGGTCCGGCGGCACGATCCAACGGTGCGCCGGTGTCATCGGGCCACCCGGCCGCAGCGTCGCCGCCCAGGCGTCCAGCGGGCCGTCCGTCCCGCGGCCGGGCAGCCAGCCCGGCAGCGTCGCGTCGACGGTGAACCCGCAGGCCCACGCCACGCGCCGCGAGGCCCAGTTGCCGCGCGCGACGTAGAGCGACAGGGTCTGGGCGCCGTGCTCGAAGCCCCACGCCGACACGGTCCGCAGCGCCGCCGACAGCAGGCCGCGGCCACGAGCCTGCGGATGCAGGGCGTAGCCGATCTCCCAGCGCGCCGGGGCCGGGCGCAGGTCGATCTGCCCGGCGAAGAGTCCTGCCGGATCCTCGATCGCCCAGGTCAGCGAGCCTTCGCCGCGTTTCCACGCCGCCCGGCTCGCCGCCACGAAGTCACGGGCACCCTCCGCCGGGTAGGGGTCGGGGATCGTCGTCCAGCGCACGCTCTGGCTGTCGGTCGCCAGCTCGGTGATCCGCTGCACGTCGTCCTCGGTGAGCGCCCGCAGGCGCACGCCGACCCCCTCCAGGGGCGGCGCGGTGGTGGGCAGCGCGCCCGCGGCGGGCTCGGGTGAGTGCGGCATGCGCCCATCATCGTCGGCGGCGTCGACGCCGACCAGGCATTTTCCGCCGGGACGAGGCCCGGTGTCGCGCCGGGCGGCTCGCGTCACCCGCCGGTCGTCGATCCGGGCCGGTCGTCGCGGGCCACCCGACGCAGAGCGCACACAGTCCTGTGACGACGGCGCGCCGCACTCAGATGCGGCACTCAGATGCTCCCGAAGTACGCGTGCACGAGCGCGACCGCGCTCGACCCTTCTCCGGTGGCCGCGGCGACGCGCTTCATCGACCCGGCGCGGATGTCCCCGGCGACGAAGACGCCCGGCACCGCCGTGCCGAGCGCCGCGGGCGGCAGACCGTCGATCCAGTACTCCTCGGGCACGTCGCGGCCCGAGAGCACGAAGCCGTGATCGTCGCGGCACACCTGCGACGGCAGCCAGTCGAACCGCGGCTGCGCGCCGAGCAGCAGATAGAGCCCGTCCGCCTCGACGGTCTCCTCGGCGCCGGTGGTGAGGTCACGCAGCCGCAGCCACTGCAGCCGTCCCTCTCCCCCGCCGTCCACGACGACCGTGCAGCCGCGCACGTCGATGCGGGGCCGGCCCGCGATCTCCCGGATGAGGTAGTCGGACATCGTCGCACTGAGGTCGGGGCGGCGCACGAGCACCGTCACCGACGATGCGAACCGCGACAGATGCACGGCCGCCTGACCGGCGCTGTTGCCGCCGCCGACGATGAAGACCCGCTTGTTCTTCATCTCCCGCGCCGTGCTCGTCGCCGCGCCGTAGTTGACGCCGCGCCCGAGCAGCGCCTCGATGTCGGGCACGCCCAGCCGCCGGTAGTCGACGCCCGCGCTGATGAGCACCGCCCGCGCCCGCAGCGCGTGCTCCCCGACCCGCACCGTGTGCACGGGATCGGGCCCGGTGCCCGGCTCCAGCGCGTCGACCCGCCAGCCCACGAGGAAGCGCGCCCCGAACCGCGTGGCCTGGGCACGCGCCCGCTGCGCCAGCCGCATGCCGCTGATGCCGCGCGGGAAGCCGAGGTAGTTGCGGATCATCGAGCTCGTGCCCGCCTGCCCGCCGATGGCCTCGGCGTCGACGACAAGCGTCGACAGCCCCTCCGACGCCGCGTAGACCGCCGCCGCGAGCCCCGCCGGCCCGGCCCCCACGACGAGCAGGTCGGCGATCGCGCCGGGATCGGTGTCGGCGGGCGTGCCGTACATCGTCGCGCTGAGTTCGGCGAGGCTCGGGTTGGCGAGCACCTGGCCGCCACGGGTCTGCACCAGCGGGTAGAAGGGGTGCTCCCCCGCCTCCCGCAGCATCGCCGCCGCGCACTCCGAGCCGGGCTCGACCATGCGCGTCGAGATGCCCATGCGGTCGAGGAAGTCGCGCACCCGCGCGACGTCGGCGCTGGGACCGTCGGCGAGCACATGGGCGTTGTCGATGGCCACGGCCCCGGCCGACCACGTCCAGTCGGAGAGCAGATCGGTGATCGCCGCGTGGAACTCCTCGTCGCGCGGCCCCTGCGGGATGACGAAGTAGGCGTCGATGAGTCCGTTGCTCTGGGCGTCACGCAGCTGCTCGACGGCGTCTCGGAACTCCTCCGCCGGCACCATGACGACTCGGCGCGCGTTCGTCAGCACCGGCTGCAGCCACGCGAAGACCTGCAGCGCCGTGTGCGTGTAGGTGGTGTTCTCGCAGACGATCATCGTCACCGGGTGCCACTGCGCGAGCAGCTCCTTGAGCATCGCCTTGCCCTCGTGCATCGTCTGGCCGACGAGCAGCTCGTAGTCGCGGTCGTAGCGGGCCCGCAGCTCCTCGACGATCTCCTCGCGATGGGAGTCGGCGAGGACGACGATCGCGGGTCGGGCGTCGGCGGCAGCGCGGGTCGGCCGAGCGGGGGCCTGTGTGTGGGTGCTCACGCCCTCGTCCTATGTCACCGTGGGGCGGGGTGGCAAGAACCAGCTCGCGCCAGGACGCACACCTGCGCTCGCTTGCATCGGCGGGCGCGCTTCCTAAGGTGGCCCCTATGAGCGACGAGACGCGGCAGTGGCGCACCAGCGAAGGCATCGACGACATCGACGCGGGGACGTCGGCGGCCGACCGCGACGCGCGGATCAGCGCGGACGAGGGCGACTACCTGCCCGAGACGCCACCGGACATGCAACCCCGAGCGACCGAGGCCGCCATGGCCGGCGAGGCCGACGAGCCGGAGACGATCGACGAGCGCATCGCCCAGGAGGTGCCGGACCCCGACTCGGCCTACGGCGCTCCCGACGACGAAGGAGGGCTCGACCGCCGCGACCGCGTCGGCGGTGCGGACCCCGACGCCATCGACTCCGACGACGACTTCCTCGGCGACGGCATGATCGCCCAGCGCGAGCCCGACGTCTACGGCGGCCCGGCCGAGGAGGCGGCGCTGCACATCGTCGACGACGACCTCGACCTGCGCGACGAGGACGACCCCGCCTTCGATGCCGAGGCCGACGCCGACGCCGACGGCGACGCCGAGTTCGACGAGCTCGTCGAGGACGACGAGTTCTGACCCGACCGCCTACACCAGGCGCACCTGCGGCATCGTCAGGACGCCCCGGCCCTCGAGCCCGAGGCTCGCGACGACCCGGTCGAAGAGCCCCAGCCCCTCCCCGAGCGAGGCCGCGACGGGGGCGTCGGAGCTCTCGGTCGGCAGCAGCCGGTCGAGCGGCCCGATCTTGGGCGCGACCCGCGTCTCGACCGCGGACCGCTCGACGCCCGCCGCCGAGCACGCGGCCGCCACGGCGGCCTCGAGGCCCCCGAGCTCGTCGACGAGCCCGTGCTCGCGGGCGTCGGCGCCGGACCAGACCCGGCCCCGGGCGAGTGGCTCGAGCTGCTCGAGGGGCAGGTCGCGATCGGTCGCGGCCTTGGCGGTGAAGTCGGCGTAGATCTCGTCGAGCCACGCGTCGAGTCGGGCCAGCTCCTCGTCACTGAACGGCCGCTGCTGCGAATACATCTCGTCGAAAGGCCCGCGAGCCACGTCCTGCCGGTTGACCCCGATGCGGCGCAGCGCGTCGCCGAGCACGATCTTGCCGGCGAGCACACCGATCGAGCCCGTGAGCGTGGCCGGGTTGGCGACGATGCGCTCGCACGGCATCGCGATGTAGTAGCCGCCGGAGGCCGCGACGCCCGCCATCGACGCGACGACCGGCGTGCCGCCGGCGCGGACCTGCAGGATCTCGCGGCGGATCGCGTCGGAGGCCACGTAGGAGCCGCCGGGCGAGTCGATGCGCAGCACGATCGCCCGCACGTCGTCGTCGGCCGCCACCGTGCGCAGCGCGGCCCCGAGCGTGTCGGAGCCGACGCTGTGCCCGGACATCGGCTGCCGACCGCCGGAGCGGCCGAGGTGGATCGGTCCGGTGGCCTGCACGATCGCGACGACCGGGCGGTGTCGCTTGAGGTTCGACGCCGACGGCGGCTTGCGCAGCCGCTCCACGTAGCGCAGCTGAGGCTCCTGACCCGATCCGCCGACCCTCTCGCGCAGGGCGGCCAGCGCCTCGTCGCGATAGCCGACGTGATCGACGAAACCCAGCTCACGGGCCTGCTCGGCGCTCATCCGCGCGACACTCATTGCCGCCTGCACCTGCTCACGGGTCAGTCCCCGCGAGGTCGCGATCTGGTCGGCGACGACGGCGTTGACGGACTCGACGATGCGCTCGAGCATCTCGCGGTTCGGCTCGCTCATCGATGAGTCCATGAACGTCTCGGCCGCCGACTTGAACTCCTTGCGCTTGCGGAACTGCGGCAGCGCCCCGAGCTTGTCGAGCGCGCCGCGCAGGAACAGCCCACCCAGCACCGCGCCCGTGAGGCTCACGTCGCCCGAGGGCTGCAGCCACACCTCGTCGCACGCGCTGGCCACGAGATAGCCCACCGTGCCGTGGGTGACCTCGCCGTAGGCCTCGCTCCAGGCCACCGCCGGCTTGCCGCTCGCCCGGAAGGCCTCGATCGCCGCCCGCAGCTCCTGGGCCTGCGGGAGGCTGATCCCCGCCCCCGCGTGCACGACCAGACCCGCGACCCGCGCGTCGGCGGCGCCCCGCTGCAGACCCTCGACGAGCACGGCCAGCGCCGGCGTGTTGCGCGCGCGCAGCGCCTCGATCGGCGACGCGGGAGCGGCCTCGGTGACCCCACGACCCAGGTCGATCTCGAGCAGGCACCGCCCCTGCAGGCCCGGGATCGGCACCTTCTTGAGGTATTTGTCGTCGATGGGCAGCCGGTCGGCGAGCTCTCGCAGGAAGTCCATGCCCCCAACGTACGTGGCGGCACCGACAAGGCTCGGCCCCGGCGGGGTGGGCGCGCTCGGCTCACCCTGGTCCGCTCGGACGTCACCCTGGTCCGCTCGGACGTCACCCTGGTCCGCTCGGACGGGTCCGGTCCGCTCGGACGGGTCCGGTCCGCTCGGACGGGTCCGGTCCGCTCGGACGGGTCCGACCGGGTCCGACCGGTGGCCCTCGCGTCTCTCCGGGGTCCGTGCGGAGTCCTTCTACAGTGGTCGGATGGCAGCGGCGCACCGACAGGCACCCGAAGCGGGGCGCCCGCGCGACGCAGCGAGCGTGCGGCACCGCCTCGCAGCTGCCGGCTCGCTGACCCCCGCCGAGCAGCTCGTCGCCGACTACTACGAGGACGGGCTGCCGGGGGTGGCGCTCGCCGACCTGCGCCGCGTGTGCGAGGCGACCGGGGTGAGCACGGCGACGGTCGCGCGGTTCGCCCGCAAGCTCGGCTATGCCGACTTCCGCGACCTGAGCCGCGCGCTGCACCGGGAGGCTCGCGCCGACCTGGACCGGCCCCGCGACCGGCTCGCCCGCGCGAGCGCCGATGGCGCCGCCGGCGCCGAGGCGACGGCCCCGACGCCCGCGCCGCGGCGGCGTTTCGAGATCGCGGTGCACGAGCTGCACGCGACGCTCGACGGCCTGGACGTCGAGGTGTTCGACCGCGTCGCCGCGCTGGTCGGCGACGCCGGCCGGCCCCTCTACCTCGGGGCGGTGGCCTCGGGGCGACCGCTGCTGGACCACTTCGGCCTGCTGCTGAGCTATGTGCGCGGCCAGGTCACCGTCCTGCCGGGCACCGACCAGTGGGCCCACGTCCTCGCCGGCATGACCGCGGACTCGGTGGTGCTGGCCTCCGCCTTCGACCGCCACCCCCTGGCCGTCCACGGCCTGCTGCGCTTCGCGCGGCGGCGCGGCGCGACGACGGCGCTCATCACGAACCGCCGCACCAGCCCGTTGGTGCGGGACGCCGACCATGCGCTCTTCGTCTCGAGCCGCGGGGAGGACGTCATGTTCCGCACCCGGGCGCCGCTGCTCGTGCTCTTCGAGGCGTTGCTCGACACGGTGGCCCCGACAGCGCCGGAGGCCGGCACGCGGGCGCGCGACGTCGAGGAGCTGTTCGACGCGTTGGGCGGGTATGTGCCGTCCTGAAGGTCTGTCGACGCCCCGGGTCCCACCTCTCCCACGACGGTGATCGCCCGCACCCGTCGATCGCCCGTCGATCGCCCAGCCCTGCGATCACCGACAACGGTCGTCACTTTTATGACACTTTGCCCTGCAGTAAGGTCCACCACTGACGAATTCGCACGAGTCACGACGTCGATGGGAACTGCACGTGCCCGAGAAGCCCTCTGCCATCACCAATCCGCTGACGAACCGCGGCACCGCGTTCACCCGCGAGGAGCGGGCGGAGCTGGGCCTGACCGGTCGGCTCCCCGCGGCCGTCGAGACCCTCGACCAGCAGGCGGCCCGCGCCTACAGCCAGCTGGAGTCCTTCGACCGCGACATGGACAAGTACGTCTTCCTCGACCAGCTGCACAACCGCAACGAGGTGCTCTATTACAAGGTCCTCGCCGACCACCTCACCGAGCTGCTGCCGATCGTCTACGACCCGACCGTCGGTGAGGCCATCAAGAAGTGGTCCCGCGACTACCGCCGTTCCCGGGCCGTCTACCTCTCGATCGACCACCCGGAGGACATCCGCTCCTCGTTCGAGACGCTCGGTCTCGGGCCGGACGACGTCGACCTGCTCGTCGTCTCCGACGCCCAGGAGATCCTCGGCATCGGCGACTGGGGCGTCAACGGCACCGACATCTCCGTCGGCAAGCTCGCCGTCTACACCGCCGCGGCGGGCATCCACCCCGAGCGCACGATCGCCGTCAACCTCGACTGCGGCACCGACAACGAGTCGCTGCTCAACGACCCGGCCTACCTCGGCAACCGGCACGCGCGGATCGGCGGCGCACGCTACGACGACCTCATCGCCGACTACCTGAAGGTCGCGGCCGACATGTACCCGAAAGCGCTGCTGCACTTCGAGGATTTCGGCCCCTCCAACGCCCGCCGCATCCTCGTCGACAACGCGCAGCGCTACCGCATCTTCAACGACGACATGCAGGGCACCGGCGCGATCGTCACGGCGGCCGTCATCTCCGGCATGAAGGTCACCGGGCAGACCTTCGCCGACCAGCGGCTGCTCGTCTACGGCGCCGGCACCGCCGGCACCGGCATGGCCGACCAGATCCACGCCGGCATGGTGCGCGCCGGCCTGAGCGAGCAGGACGCCACGAAGCGGATCTGGCTCATCGACATCAACGGCCTCGTCACCGACGACATGTCCGACCTGCCCGACTACCAGCAGGTGTATGCGCGCCCCGCCGCGGAGGTCGCCGACTGGCCCCGCCACGAGGGACGCATCGGCCTGCTGGAGACCGTGCAGCGGGTCGAGCCGACGATCCTCATCGGCACCTCGACCGACCACAACGCCTTCACGAAGGAGGTCATCGAGGCGATGAGCGCCGGCGTCCAGCGCCCGATCGTCCTGCCGCTGTCCAACCCCACCGAGAAGATCGAGGCGATGCCCGCCGACGTCATCGCGTGGAGCAAGGGCAAGGCGCTCGTCGCCACCGGCATCCCGGTCGACCCCGTCGAGTACGAGGGCACGACCTACACGATCGGGCAGGGCAACAACGCGCTGCTCTACCCCGGGCTGGGGCTGGGCACGATCGTCTCGGGCGCGGAACACGTCACCGACGGGATGCTGCTCGCCGCGGCGCAGGCGGTGGCGAGCCAGGTCGACCCGACCGCCCTCGGTGCCGCGCTGCTCCCGGAGGTGGCGAACCTGCGCGCGTCCTCGGCCACGGTCGCGGTCGCGGTCGCCAGGCAGGCCGCCGCCGACGGCGTCGCGACCGCCACGCACGACAACCTCATCCAGGCCGTGCAGGACGCCATGTGGGAGCCTGCCTATCCCGCGCAGCTGCCGACGAGCTGATCCGGCGGCGCGAGCACGTCCGGCCGATTCCCTGCCCTCGCCAGGCGGTTGGCCCCCGCGCTCTCCGCCTGGCGGGGGCGGCCGCCGCGGGGCGCCCCGAAACATCCCTTCGACACGCCCGACCCGGTGCCGATAGGTGCGGGGGGGCGGGACGATGACGCGCACCCACAGGGGTCGAGCACGTCGTTAGGCTTGCCTGATGTGACGCCTGGCACGGCCACCGGCCCGCCCGGCTCGTTTTCACATACTTCGGGGGATAGGGGAAATCCCGACATGAGCCTGTCATCCAGGACCGAGTCGGTCGGCGAGCCGGCGTTGGACCCGCGCTTGGCCGAGTTGACGGAGCACGAGCTGGCCGCCGGCATCGTGCCCCGCTTCCGCACGGTCGTCGAGACGATCGGCGACCGGGTCGCGGTGAGTGACGCGGACGAGGAGTTGACCTACGCGCAGCTCGCGGCGCGCGCCGCGCACGTGCTCGCCGGTCTGCGCGCCGCGGCGACGGACCTGCCGCCCGACCAGCCCATCGGCATGCTGTGCGGGCACGACGTCGGCGCGGTCGCGACGCTGCTGGCCGTCATCGCCTCCGGGCACCCGGTGCTCGTGCTCGACCCCCGCTCCCCCGCGCCGCGGCTGCGGACGCTCGTCGAGCGGGCCGGCATCACGCTGATCTGCGCGGACGCGACCCACGAGGGTCTGGCCGCCGACCTGGCTGGCACGACCGTCGTGCCGCTGCGCGACGGGGCGCCGGCGGCGACCGACGTGCTCTGGGCGGACCCGCCCGACCCGACGCGGGTCGCCGCTCTCGCCTTCACGTCGGGCTCGACCGGCCAGCCCAAACCCGTCGCGAACGACCACATCCTCTTCATGCGGGACGCGTGGAACAGCTCGATCGCCACCGGCTGCTACGACTCGACCGGAGTCATCGCCCACACCTTGCCGATCGCGTTCCACGCCGGCCTGACGACGACCGTCCACGGTCTCGTCGTCGGCGCCCGCATGCGGCTCTACGACTCCCGCAGCCGGGGCATCGCGGGCCTGCCCGGCTTCATCGCCGAGCACGGCTGCACGGTCATGATCACGAGCCCGGCGATCCTGCGGGCGTTCTGCGCGTCCGGGCCCGACCCCGACGCGCTGGTGAGCCTGACGTCCGTGACGATCGCGGGCGAGACCGCCTACGGCAAGGACGTCGAGCTGTTGCGGCCCCTGCTGCCGCCCGGATGCGTGCTGCGCAACCGCTACGGCTCCTCCGAGACCGGCCTCATCAGCGAGTATGTCGTGGCCCCGGACGCCCCGCCGCTCGAGGGCCAGCTCCCCGTCGGCCTGGGGGTGGGACGCACGGTCATCGACCTCGTCGCGACGACGTCCGCCGGCGGCATCGAGCTGTCCGTCGAGCCCGGCGCGACCGGCCGCATCACCGTCACCGCGCCGTCCGTGGCGCTCGGCTATTGGGGCATGGAGGCCGAGACCGCCGAGTCGTTCCGCGACAACGGCGACGGCACCCGCACCTACCGCACGAGCGACCTCGGGCGCTTCCTGCCCGACGGCTCGATGCAGCTCGTGGGCCGCGCCGACCACAGCGTCAAGGTGCGCGGCTACCTCGTCGACCCCGGCGAGGTCGACGCGGCGCTCTTCGCGCTGCCGCACGTGCGCGAGGCCGTCGTCGTCGGGGTGCCGCGCGCCACCGGCGGCACCCGGCTCGTCGCCTACCTCGTCGCCGACACGAGCAGCGTCGACGCCGGCGCCATCCGCGCCGCCCTGCGCCGGGCGTTGCCGTCGCACATGGTGCCCGAGGGCATCGTCTTCCTCGATGCGCTGCCCCGCAGCGAGCGCGGCAAGATCGACCGGTCCGCCCTGCCCGAGCCGCCCGCCGCGGCCCGGGTCGAGGAGGACGGCACGATGTCGCACTTCGAGCAGCTCGTCGCGATGATCTGGGCGAAGGTGCTCGACGTCGACCACGTCGGCCACGACGACGACTTCTTCGCACTCGGCGGCGACTCGCTGGCCACCGAGGAGCTCATGACCCGCATCAGCGAGGAGCTCAACATCCCCGCCGAGCGCATGCACACGGGTCTGCTCGCTCAGGCCCCGGTGCTGCGCGACTTCGCCGCCCGCCTCACCGACGGCGACACGGCCCCCAACGGCGCCCTCGTCACGCTGCAGGAGGAGGGGTCACGCGAGCCGATCTTCGTCGTCGCGGGCGCCGGCGGCCTGGGCATCGCGTTCGTCGGCATGGCCCGGAGGCTCGGGGCCGACCGGCCCGCCTACGCGCTGCAGTCGCCGGTCATCGAGAGCCGAGGGTGGCCCGAGCGGTCCGTCGAGGAGATGGCGCGGCGCCACATCGAGCGGATCCGCGCGATCCAGCCGCACGGGCCCTACCACCTCGCGGGGCACTCGTTCGGCGGCATCGTCGCCTTCGAGATGGCCCACCAGCTGCGGGCGCTCGGCGAGGAGGTCGCGTTGCTGGCGATCCTCGACTCGTTCCCGCCCGATCCGGGCGCGCACCCGCCGCCCGACCATGTCGGACCGCTGGGGCGGCTCAAGCGACTCGCCGCGCTGCACTACACGACGCTGCGCAACACGCCCGGCGGGTCGGGCCACGGACGACTCTTCGACCAGTCCAAGGCCCTCGCCCGGCGATACCAGGGTCGGCCGTGGGACGGCCGCACCCTCGTCTTCCTCGCCCAGTCACCCGAGAAGGAGCAGCGCTCCCGGTGGGCCCCCTACCTGTCGGGGCAGTGGCGCCAGATCGAGGTGACCGGTGACCACTACACGATGATCCGCACACCGTGGGTGCACGAGGTCGCCGACGTGCTCACTGGGGAGCTCGGCGGGCCGAGCTCCTGACACGACGCCGCTCGGCCGGCAGCCTCCTCGCCGCGTGGGCTCACGGGTCGGTGAGCTCGAGGGGGATCGTCACCTCGTGCTCGTAGTCGCCGTAGGAACGCGGGTCCTCGCGGGGCTCGAGGTGGATCGTCACCGAGCACCCGTCGAAGCGGGCGACGATCGCCTGCTCGATCTCCTCGGCGATGTCGTGTCCGTGCAGCACCGTCCACCCTCCGGGCACGAGCAGGTGCATCTCGACGTAGCGAGCGTGGCCGGCCTCGCGGGTGCGCAGCGCGTGCACCGAGATCTCGTCGGTCATGAATCGCCGCACGAGCATGGCGAGCTTGGCGTTGTCCGCCTTCGACCACGAGACGTCCATGAGGCCGGCGACCGACTCGGCCAGGAGCTTCCAGCCGGTGACGATGATGTTGACGCCGACGGCGAAGGCGATGACCGGGTCGAGCCGCTCCCAGCCGGTGAGGGCGACGAGCGCGACGCCCAGCACGACGCCGGCCGAGGTCCACACGTCGGTGAGCAGGTGCTTGCCGTCGGCCACGAGGGTCGCCGACCGGTGCCGGCGACCGGCGCGCAGCAACACCCAGGCGACGGCGCCGTTGACGACCGAGGCGACGACCGAGATGACCAGGCCGATGCCGATGTTCTCCAGCGGGGCCGGGTGCACGAAGCGCTGCACGGAGCTGACGAGGATGAACACCGCGGCGACGAAGATCATGACGCCCTCGATGGCCGCCGAGAAATACTCGGCCTTGCTGTGCCCGAAGTGGTGCGATTTGTCGGCGGGGCGGGCCGCGACCTTGAGGGCGATGAGGGCCACGACGGCTGCGACGAGGTTGACGACCGACTCCGCGGCATCCGAGAGCAGACCGACCGACCCGGTGAGCGTCCACGCGCCCGTCTTGAGGGCGATGGTGATGATCGCGGCGGCGATCGAGAGCCATGCGAAGGCGCTGAGGTCACGACGACCGGAGGCGTTCTGAGCGGCGGCAGGGCTGGCAGGTGACACCCGACTATTGTCGCCCGAACGGGCAACCTCGCTTGGCACGTGTCAGTGCCTGGTCACTTCGGCCGGGCCGAGCCGGCTAGCCCGCATACACCTCGAGGCCACGGAAGTTCGGCGCCACCTTCGTCGAGCGCACCGTGCTCGTGCCGTGCCGCCGGATCATGTAACCGTTGCCCGCGGAGTCGAGACCGAAGATCGCAGCGGTTCCCGGCAGGCCGACGAGTGTGGGCCACTGGTCGAAGGGCGTCGCGATCTTGACGCGTCCGCCGCGGAAGCCGCCGCGCCCGTTGCCGGGATAGACGTAGGCGGTGCCGTCGCGCAGCACCCCGAGGATGTCGCCCTTGCGGTCTCCGTCCCAGTCACCGAGAGCGACGACGTCGCGCATCGTGCCCCACCCCGTGCCGTAGAGGCGTCGCGGCAGGAAGCCGCCGCGGCCGTTGCCCGGGTAGACGTAGAGCTGACCGGTGCGCCCGATGACCGCGAGGAGGTCGGCCCAGCCGTCACCGGTGAGGTCGGCGCCGGCCGACAGCGCGCTCATGCCGCCCCAGCCCGACCCCAGGTTGCGGTAGGAGGAGTCCACCCCGCCCGAGGACGTGCCCGCATAGAGGTGCAGCGCCTTCGTGCCCCGGTGCCGCGCCACCACGTCCCCGCGGCGGTCGCCGGTCCAGTCGCCGGCGGACATGACGACGTCGTAGTCGGACCAGTCGCGATCCGAGACGCGGCTCGCGAACGTCAACCCCGTCGTGCCGATCGGGCTCGAGCGCAGCAGGGCGTTGGAGCTGCTGCGCATGAGCACGTCGTTGCCGCGCAGCGTCGCGGGCGGGGTCGTCACCGGCTCGCCGCCCGAGGTGCCCCCTCCCCCGCCCTTGCCGGCCAGGCTCGCGGCGAGACGGCGGATCGCCGGCAGCTTGGCATAGAGCGACGTGCCGGGGCAGGTGGTGTTGCCGACGTCCCGGTGGCCCTGGATGATCGGCACCCAGTGCCCGTTGACCCAGCCCTTGGCGTCGGGGTCGAAGCCGTGCACGCCGGCCTTCCACGCGATGACGCGGGCGACCGAGTTGACGGCGGCGGTGGGCACGCTCGCCTTGTTGAAGTCGCCGAGCACGGAGACGCCCATCGTCTGGTTGTTCCACGCCAACGCGTGGGCGCCGAGGACGCCTCGCGAGAGGCCGCCGGCGCGCCCCTCCCACATGCGTCCCCACTTGTCGACGAGCACGTTGTAGGCGATGTCGTTCCAGCCCCGGTCCTTGGTGTGGAAGGCGTAGATGCCGCGCAGGATCGCCGGCACCTGCGCCCGGGTGTAGTCGTTGGTGCCGGCCGTGTGGTGCACGATGACGCCGCGCACGGTCGTGTATTCGGGCGGGCTCTTGCGCCACGACTCGTCGGCCCCCCACTCGCGACGGGTGTGGATCGTCGGCATGGCCACCGCCGCCTGCGCAGCACCGGGGATGGCCGCGGCGCCCTCGCCGACCGCAGCGTCCTGCGCTGCGGCGCCCGGGTCGATGATCGAGAGTCGCGCCGAGGGCGTGGCCGCGCCTGCCGGCCCGAGCACGCGCACCTGCACCTGCGCGGTGTCGGTGAGGACGATCGGGTCCGAACCGCCGCGGGCGTCGACCGGTGTGCCGTCACCGGTGCGGTCGACCTGACGCTGCTCGCCGTCCGAATCGATCGGCTGCCAGTCGCCCCAGGCCTGCGGCGATCCGGCGGGGGTGGTGCGGTATTGCACGACGGTGCCGGGCGCGGGCGCCGACCCGTAGACGACCCCGGCAACGGCGACGCCGGCCGGCACGGTCTGGGGTGCGGACGCCTCGAGCACGACCGGCGCCGCGGCCGGCTGCGGCGTCGCGGCGGGTGCCGACGCCGTGGGCCGGCTCGCCGACGACGTGGGGGCCGCGGCC